>SUWK01000074.1 GCA_015061525.1 Lentisphaerota bacterium | reverse complement strand
AACTTGAAGAATATATTTGCTATTTCAACAATGGAAGAGTATCTTTAAGGCTAAACGGAATGAGCCCGGTTGAATTCCGAGCCCATTCCATGTAATTAATCCGTCCAATTTTTTGGGGTCACATCACCTCAAGGGGCTTCCCGTGACTCCTCAAAGCCACTGGGTTCTTCCATTAAGTTATTGCGCCTGCGCTCCCGGGGCGAGTGCCTTTGGCACTCTTTCCGGTCGCTCGCGGCTTATTGCTCGTCCTCCGCTCATCCTCGCAACATTTGTTGCGTCGGCTTTGCTCGCATGGAAATGCTCGCAAAGTACATTCGCATGCGGACTGCGCGCTCGGCGGCAACCGCCTCGCACCCGTGTGTTGAACATGCCACAGAGGGCATCAACCAATATTGGGAACAGAGCCAAAAATATAAAATTCTGTCTATACAACTTTTTGTCATCTCTTATGCAACTTTTATCCATCCGATTAGTAATTTACCGGTGTATAATATAGACAGAAAGCAGGTGTATACATCAACACCGGAAAAACAAAACGCCCCGTGGAAGCGGTATGCTTGATTGCGGGGAACAAATGAATCACAGGAGGATAGTGTGATGAAACTGTTCAAAAAAGTCGTCGGGGTGTCGCTGGCATGTGCCGCCGCGCTCTCCGGAAGTGTTGCATGGGCATTGGACATCGTCAAAGACGGGAAAAGCAATTTTGTCATCTACCACGATGCCAAAGCCCCCAAAAGCATCATTCAGGGTGCCAAAGATCTTCAGGAATACTGCTTGAAAGTGACCGGTTATAATATGCCTATAGTCACCAAAACTGCAGCGAATATGATCTCTCTGGGGGTCAATGAAGCATCCAAAGCTGCCGGACTTTCCGCAGAGGGCATTCCGCTTGAGGGTTACAACATCATCGTTAAAAACGGCTCTGTCTACATCCTCGGCGAAGATACCCCCGACGGTCAACGCTGTCACGGCGGCGGCATCAGCAACGCCACGCGCAACGGTATTTATACGCTGCTTGAAGAGTGTTTCGGTGTCCGCTGGCTGATGCCCGGTCCTTACGGTGACTGGTTTGTATCGAAAAAAACCGTTTCCGTTCCCGATGCCGGTCTGAAGGGCGAACCCGGATTTCTGAACCGCCGTCTGCCCTACATCCAGGAATTCACCAAATCCGTCGTCACCTGGGGCGACCGTCACAAACTGGGTTACAGCCTCTACATCAACCGTCCGCACAGCTGGCTTCAGGTCTGCCCGCCGCACATGTTCGACAAACATCCTGAATGGTACGCCATGCGCAAAGGCAAACGCGAATACCCCGTCGGCAGAACTTACAAGCTCTGTGTCACCAACCGTTCAACCATTCAGCATTTCATTGATTCTGCCTGCGAATATTTCAAGAAAAACCCCAAAGAAACCACCTTCTCACTGACTCCTTCCGATGGTCAGTACGGCTGGTGCGAATGTCCCACCTGTGCCCAAATGTATGAAAAAGATCCGGATGGCAAAGATTCCGTCACTCCCGCGATCATCTATTTTTACAATGAAGTCACAAAAGGTGTCCGCGCCAAATATCCCAACCGTTTCCTCGGCGGTGCGATTTACTCCCGTTATCTTTATCCTCCGCGCAAGGCTTTCAAACTGGCTGACGGACTGGTGCTGACCATCTGTCCGAATATCAATTACAGCTACAAACTTTACCGCAAGTCCAGTCAGGAAGCCACCAAACTTCTGCTGCGCGACTGGGGCAAAGTCACCGACGGCATGTCCTACTACGACCTGCCGATGACCTGGTGGCGCAACGGTCACGGCTGTATCAACGGTCCCGGACTGGAACTGATGAAGTTCATCTATCCGCTCATCGCTGAAAACTGCAAAAAAGGTATCCTGATTTACGGTGCCGAAGCGTGGGGTCACACCGGTTTGACCAACTACATGCTCGCCAAACTCTCCTGGGATCCGACTCTGGATATCGACAAACTTTTCAAAGAGTATTGCGATTATGCCTTTATGGAAGCCAGCGAAGAAATGCAGCAGATCTACCATCTGGCTGACAAACTGACCAAAGAGTATATCCTCTCTTTCCCCGGTCACGGTGTACAGGTCGAAGAACCCACTCTCAAAGCCGTCGGAGTTCCCCTGCTGCCGGAAGTTGCCAGATTATTCGCCGCCGGATACAAGAAAGTCAACGGCAATACGGAAAACGGCAAAAAGGCTCTGCAGAGACTTGAATACTTCAAAAACAATATGAAGATCCTGCAGTGGACTCTCAAAGAGTTCAAGCTCATCCCCAGAGATTATTCCTCTATTTTCGATGCTTCTGACGATGAGATCGCTTCTTTTGATGATCCGGGCATCCACCGTGTGGCTTACTTCAACCGTCCCCGCGATTTGCCGATTCTGCCCAACCGCTTCACCAAAGTCGGTGCCGGTGTCGATTTGAAAGATGCCGAAGCTCTGGAAAAACAGCCGCCGCTGCGCGGACCGTCATCTTTCATATTCAAAGCCAAAGCTGACGGTGAGATCCGCATCACCTACACCCTTGTCGGGAAAAATGAAACTACCAACAAGATTTTCTTCTACAATGACAGGAACGAATTGATCAAATGGCAGTTCCTGCGGGATAACAATGTCCGCTCAATTCCGGTCAAAGCCGGTAAAGTCTACCGTGCCCAGATCCGCACTTTGTATGACACCTACCGTCTGAAAGTGGAAAATGCCTGGTGGGGTGCGGTCTCCGAACTTGAAGATACCGGTGTGCATTTCGTCGGCAAAAAAGGTGACGGCGTGATTCAAATCGTCCACCTCTACGTACCCGAAGGAACCAAAAAGTTCCGCATGTGGCTGCGCGGCGGCGGTGATGCTGAGCGTATGGAAACTGCCAAGGCCGAATTGATCACTCCGGCCGGACGCAAAATCAACTTCAACGCTACCGAGCAGATTTGCGATCTGCAGGAGATCGAAGTCAAACCCGGCGAAAGCGGTTTCTGGAAAATGAATATTTCCAAAGGCGACAAAGGCATGCTGGATGATTATTATATCCGTATCCTCTCCGGTATTCCGCCGGTGTTGTTCCCCGATCCGGCAAATGCCCTTGAGATCAAATTGTAAAAGGATAGTGAAGTATCCGCCGTTTGGTTGAATCAAATTCTGTCCCGGCAGAAAAACCGGGACAGATAAGTTACATAACTTTTGAAAAACAAGAAATATGTGATATATTAATTACAGGACATGATCAAATGCCCGGATTTTACAAAGCCCCATGTATTGCCTATTAAATCCAAAAAGAGGAACTGTTTATGAAAACGAGGAAACATTTCACGCTCATTGAACTGCTGGTAAGCACTGTGATCTCATCATGGCATAAAAGTGCGGTTGCAACTCAACAAAGAAGTCCGCTTTTTTTGAAAGAGAAAGGGGGCGCGGGGGAAAGGGAAAACTTTTTTTCCCGTGAAAAAAAGTTTTCCTTGTCCCCCGCACACTCATTTACCTTGATCGAACTGCTGGTGGTCATCGCGATCATCGCTATTCTGGCGGCTATTTTGCTGCCCGCGTTGAACTCCGCCCGTGAACGCGGCAGAACCGCTTCATGTATAAACAACCTGAAAACCCTCGGTACAGTCGGACAATTTTATACCGCCGATTTCGATGACCGTATCATGGGAACTTTCACGGTGCTTACTCCGCCGGGAAAAACCAGTACCGCCAACTCTGTATGGTATGAATACCTCTACTTTTCCAACTACGGCAACCTCGGTTTCGCCACCGAAAAGCTCGGTGACCGCTGGCCGTCACACAGCGATACAGATTACTATTACAGCGGCACTTTCGTCTGCCCGAGCGACCAGATGGGCGGACTGCCCTGTTTCTGCAGTGCGGCGATCGCCTTGAGTTACGGTATGAATGCCTTTATCAGTCAGCCGGTCAATGCCAATGCCGCAGCTCCCAGCAACGGTACTTTGCTCACCCATCTTTCAGCGGCAGCCAGACCGTCGGAGATCACCTACATTGCGGACAACTACACTTACAATCAGCAGCGCGGCAAAGTCACTGATACGGCATGGCAGCACGGCAGTTACTATAACGGCTACAACAATATCAGTGTCACTTCCAAAGGTGCCCACGGCCGCAGCCGCAACATCGTCTTTCTCGACGGTCATACCGCTTCCGAGGATTTCGTAAAAGTCAATGCAAACAGTTACAAAGAAAACCTCTGGGATGCCGGTAATATACTGACCATCATTCCGGATTGACAGTTGAAACGGTGATTTTCCATGTCTGCAATTCTTTTTTTCAGTGACCTGCATCTGGGTGATTCGCGCAACTCCATTGCTTACGAGGAAGAAAATCTGGCATCGCTCGGATCATTGATCCGCCGCAGAAAATATGCGGCGGTCATCAATCTGGGCGATACCGTTTCCAGAAAAGAGTTCCTGCGTGACAATATGAGTGCAGAAGAGGTGTTTGAAAAATACCGCCGGTGGCGCGATGCTCTGGGTGTACCTTTCCGTGAGTGTACCATCTACCGGGAACGCGGGTTTTTTGAAGAATTTTTCGGTCAGAAAGCCGACTCCTGCTGGGAAGATATCCCCGGCACAGCGGTAATCACTCTTTCACCGGATGATGTGGAAGATCACCAGTGTTCTGCTGCCCAGTGGCAGTGGCTGTCAGAGATGCTTGACCGTACTGCCGGAAAAACCGTCTTGATCGGTTCCCATGTGCCGTATCCCGGCTGCTGTTCCCGTCCGGTTACTCCCGGAATATATCTGCCCATTGATGACGCTGTCCGGCAGAAACTGGAAAATCATCAAGGCGCAGTATTCTGGGCGGGCGGCCACTTTCACTGGCACGATGACCCGCCTTTGCATCAAGGCAGCCTGACCGCATTTGTCGGCGGCAGATTTCTGCTTGAAACTCACCCTGACCGTTACACTTATGTCCGGGAAGTCGATTTGGATACCCTTGCTGTCCGCACTTTGACTGACCTGACATGTGAAAAATAAATTTTTCCGACAGAAAAAACAGCTATGATGAACCATAAAAAATTGTTCGGCCTGATGGCACAGCACCTTCAGGTGAAAGATTTCCTGCAAAATGCAGAAAAACTCTACAGCTATGAGCAGTATTCGCGTTATCCGGATTTTGAAAAGTCCGCTCAATTCTGTGTTGAAGCACTTCTGAAAGCGGGATTTTCCGACGTTGAATCAATTCCCGTGCCGTGTGACGGGGTTACTTCGTACATGGATCACACCATGCCGCAAGCATGGGACCGCACCGGCAGATGTACGCTGGAAATATTGGATCAGGCTGTTCCGGAAGAGTTCCGGATGCTGTGCGATTCCGACCGTCATCCGCTGGAAGCGGGCATCTGGAGTCCGCCGACAGCCCCGGAGGGATTAACCGGAGAAGTGGTCGATGGCGATGCCGCCGGCGAAAATGCCGATGCCGTCAGAGGAAAATTCGTCTACACCTCCAAGCCGCCGAAAAACAAACTGATGATTGCCTGGAGCAAAGCCGGGGCATTGGGAGTTATCTGCACCAAAATGGAGGCAGCCGACGTTGCTCCGGATGAGTTGTGCTGGATGAATGGTGTCGGACACTACGGCTGGTATTACTCCAAAGATGATAAGCGTATCCCGGTCTTTGTCCTCACTCCGAATCGGGCGGAATATCTGACAAAACTTATGCAGACCGCTCCGGTCAGAGTCAAAGGAGTGATGAATACCCGCATCTACGACGGCACGCTGCCCGTCATCACCGGCAGGATCCCCGGCGAATCCCCGGAAGAACTGCTGTTGATCGCGCATATTTATGAACCGTTTATCGCGGATGATGCCATCGGTTTTGCCGGCAGTGTGGAGATCGGCCGTTTGCTCAAAGAGCTGAACGACATGAAAAAAATCCGCCTGAAACGCTCGCTGCGCGTAGTGTTTATGATGGAGCGTTACGGGTTGTTCGCATTTCTTTCAGATAAAAAACGGTGCAAAAATATTTTTGCGGCACAGAATATGGATGCATTCTGTTCCAAAACCTACAGCATCGGCGGAATGCCGTTGACTTTCTTTATGAGTCCGGTATGCAATCCGTTTTTCAGTGATGTTCTGCAGAAAGAGATGTTGGAAAAACTGCTGCCCGATGTCCGTATCAACCGCCGTCACAGCGTTCTGCACGATGATTCACTGGCAGGTGACCCGGATCTGGATATCCCGACGCTGTGGATCGAAGAGGGAACCGGCAAATATCATCACAACAAAACTGCCGCATTCAACGAGATCGACGAAGAACTTGCTCCGCGGCTGCTGGCCCTGCTTTCAGCATACTCTGCCGAAATGCTCTGCGCCGGAATGGCTGAGATGAAAAAAGTCACCATGCCGCTGATCCTGAAATTTTACCGGGAACAGATCAGAGAGATCCGCAACGCCTGCAAAAACAAGGTTATTGCTCCCAAAGAAGCCGCCATCCGGCTCAAGATCGCCCGGCACTTCGCTGAAGGACGCCTGCGCTCATTGAACAAACTGCAGCCGGGAATCATTACGGATACTGAGATAGCTTCCGCGGTGGAACCCATCGCTGCCATCTGGCACGCCCCGGAAGTGATCCTGCCGGATTTGACCGCATGGGAAGCCAAAGCGGATAATATGATCCTGAAACGCTGTCAGAAAGGCTGTATACCGTTTTCTCTGGCGCGGGTGCCGATGGAAGAAAAAATTTTATGGCCCTGTGCGACCAACCGCCCGATACTGCCGCTTTCCGACGGCAAACGCTCGCTGCTTGAAGCAATGCAAATGCAGCGTTACACAGAAAACATCCCTGTGAAACCTTTCACCAAAGCCGATTTCCAGATGTATATCAGCTTCGCAGAATATCTGAAAAAATACGGTTATGTGACGATCAGGCGTCCCCGCAAAACCACGGTGCGGCAGTTTTCTGCGGCATTAAAAAAACTGGGGGTGAAACCGGGTATGCAGATGATCGTGCATACCGGAATGTCCGGTTTCGGTCACTTTGAGGGCGGAGCATTGGAGTACTGCCGCACACTGCAAAATGCCGTCGGAGAAAACGGCACATTGATGATGCCCGCATTCAACGAGTACGACATGAGCAGTACCGGTGGAGTCTTTGACTGGCGCAAAACCGTATCCAAAGTTGGAGCAGCCAGTGAATGTTTCCGCACGATGCCCGGAGTTATCCGTTCTCTCGACCCCACGCATTCAGTGGCGGTCTGGGGCAAAGACAAATTTGATTTTGTCAAACATCACCACCAGCTGCCGACAATGGATCAGGAAAGCCCCATCGGTCTTCTGGAAAAAGCTGACGGCTACTGTCTGATGGCAGGTTGTTACACCTCGGTGACATTCCGGCATGTGGTGGAAGCCTCCAATGGAGCAAAATGCTGCGGAGAACGTGAAGAGGAGTACGGAGCGATCCTGCCGGATGGTTCCGGTGCGAAACTGCGCGCCTGGGCATGGATGGACGGCAGCTGCCGCGCCATCCGGCATGAAGAGATATATGACTGGTTGCGGAAAAACGGCAAAATGACCGAAACAAAGGTCGGCAATGCCTGCCTGAAACTCTTCAAACTTGCCGATTACCGCAGAGCATACGAACGGTTGCTGAAAGGTAAAAACGGCTGTGACGGATGTACGGTCAGACCGCGGAAAAATGAGTTTTCCACACTTTCCGACTGGGATAAAGATAACCGCTGTCTGAAAGGAAGTGCCGCGTTTACCGGTGACGTTGATTTTGAAAAATTTATTTGAGATACGAGGGAAAAATGCTTATTCAAAGTGACTATCATATTCACGCTTCATATTACCGGGTGAAACGTCCCGGTGCCGCCGAGGGGCCGACCGCCGTTGAACAACAGAAAGCTGCCCGGGATGCCGGCAATATCCATGTGGGTATTCTGGAACACTGCAACAACTCTTCAGCACACCCCTTTCACTGCCTTGAAGAGTTGGCAGATGAGTTTTACAGTCCGGAATTTGACCGCCGCAACACCTATTTGGGAGTGGAAGCCGATCTGAACGACGATGGTTCCGATGCCTGCGGCGAAGACGGACGGCAGAAACTGCAGCTGGATTATGTTATCGGTTCAGTACACCTCAACCCGAAAATGATCCCCGATGTCAATGATTATATCAAGGTGGAGTACAACAGAATAAAAAATACCATTTTGCATAATCGCAACGTGGATATCATCGGTCATCCATTTGGTGAAGGTTACCGCTATGCCGATGCCAATATCGTGGAACGCTGGGGATTTCATCTGATCCCGCAGGAATTTCTGGCGGAGATCATTGACCTTGCCGGGAAAAACCGTGTTGCTCTGGAATTGAACCGCTGCGATATGGATGATGAGGTGTATATCAAGTTTCTGCATGACATCCGCGATCGCGGAGTGCTTTTTTCCATCGGTTCCGATGCACATTTCCCCGAAGGTTGTCCCGATGCGGCACTGCGCACACGCTGGGCGGAATCACTCGGTCTGGAAGAGAAAAATCACTGGCAGCCGCGCTACGTCATCAACTGATACACCAAAAGAACCTTTATAACGATCGAGGAATTTTATGATCATACGTTTTGCACGTCACGGACAACCGGCATTCGGCGAAATATTACCGGGAGTCAATCATGAACTGCCCCCGGGCGACTATGTGCTGTCTGCTCTGGGCATCGAACAGGCACATTATCTTGGCAAACATCTGAAAGCTGAAGGATTCAAGGGCATGATCATCAGCTCCCCCTACGCCCGGACGGTGGAGACCGCCAACGCTGTAGCCGAGGAGTGCGATCTTGAATTTTATCTGGAACCGCGTCTGCAGGAAATGCGGTTCTATCCGGAACCGCCCTGCCCCGGAATGACCGCCGATGAGATCCGCAGTAAATTTCCCAGACTTGCCCCGGATGCTGAGCTGGCATGGCCGTGGGTCACTCCCGGCGGCGTGGAAGAGTTGGAGTGTGTCCGTAAACGGGTGGATGCCTATGTGGAAGAGTTGCTGGCAAATCCCCCGGCACAGGACATCCTGCTGGTCGGGCATGGCGCATCCATCCAGTCGCTCAAATGGAACTTTTTCGCGCGAACCGGCTACACCGGTAAAGACAACCACAACTGGAACGCGTCATTGTCCCGTTTTGATTTTAAAAACGGCACAGTGAAGATGGTTGAGCTGGCGCGTTATGATTTTATTCCGATAGAAAAAGTCACCAGCAACAAACGGCTTTTCGGTGACCCGGAGTGCGTGTGACCGGAGAGAGATTTTCAAGATGTTTTGGGGAATAATTTCCGGATTTTCAACTGCACTGCTGAATACAGCCGGCTATCTTTTCTGTTCGCGCTTTCTGCTGTACTATAAAAATCCGGTACGTTTGCTGACGATGGCATCGCTGGTAATGATGGTATTGAGTTTGCCGCTGGTACTGTGGCTCTGTCCATTCGGGATGATACCGTCGTTGTGGAGTTTTCTTGGCAAAGTTGTGCTTGCCGGATTGACATACCTCATCGCGCAGGGGGCGTTTTTCGCTGCCATGCGGCATTTTGAAGCCAGCCGGATATCTTCGCTGCTGAGTTTGAAAGTGATCGTATTGTCGGTGATTTTCATCTTTTTCGGGAACAAGCTGAATTGTCTGCAGATATTGGCAGTGGTTACCGCCTCCGTTTCCGCGATGCTTTTCAACTGGTCAGGTTCACAGAAAAGTTCCGTAAAAGGCTGGCTGTGGCTGCTGACGGTACTGGTATTTTACTCACTGGAAGATATGGTGGAAACCGACCTTGTTCTGCAGATGCACAACTTTACCGGATACGGCAAATTGTACAGTGCCATATTGACTGTACCATTGATGTACAGCGTGCTTGGAGTGCTGACTGCGCCGCTGCTTTTCTTTTTCAAACCGGATTTGGATCAGGTAAAAAAGGTTTTCCCGTATGCCGCACTGTGGTTGGTTTCGCAGATGACACTGTTGTGCTGTTACGCATTTTTAACTCCGGTTTTCGGCAACGTCATTCTCTCTACCCGCGGCATTTTTTCAGTGATCGCCGGAATGCTGCTGCCGTATTTCGGTCTGGCGGCACTGGATTCCAAAATACCGGCAAAACTCTGGATCAGACGTATTGCAGCGGCAATGGTGATGCTTGGAGCGATCATCCTTTATTCTCTGGCATCGTTGTAAAGACGGATCAGGTGTACTGATACCGCTTCGCATTGCAGAAGATCGCCAATATTTCAGTATTGCGGCTTGCAACAGTATTTTTTTTGTGATATATTAACCGGAAATTGTATTTTGATTTTATCAAATCAGGAAAATAAAAAATGCTCAGCGACATTGAAATCGCCAACAACGCAGTTATCAGCAGCATCAGCAAGATTGCCGCGGAACTTGGTTTGAAAGAGGATGATTACGAACTCTACGGTAAATATAAAGCCAAAATATCAGAGATAAAAACTCCGCGCAAGGGCAAACTTATTCTGGTTACCGCGATGACTCCGACCAAACAGGGCGACGGCAAAACCACGATCTCGATCGGACTTGCCGATGGTTTGCGCAAAATCGGCAAAAAGTCCATCCTTGCCTTGCGTGAACCGTCGCTCGGCCCGGTTTTCGGCATGAAAGGCGGAGCTACCGGCGGCGGATATTCGCAAGTTGTCCCAATGGAAGATATCAATTTGCACTTTACCGGAGATTTCCATGCAATAACCAGTGCGAATAATCTGCTCTGTGCCATGATCGACAACCATCTGCAGCAGGGAAATACCCTCAATATAGACCCGCGCACGATCACGTTCAAACGCTGCCTGGATATGAATGACCGGGCGTTGCGCAACATAGTCATCGGCATGGGCGGCAGAGCCGACGGTATCGTCCGCGAGGATCACTTCTGCATTACCGTTGCCAGCGAAGTAATGGCAGTATTCTGTCTGGCAACGACTCTTGAAGACCTGGAAGAACGTCTGGGAGACATCACAGTTGCAAAAACTTTTGACAAACGCGAAGTTAAAGCACGCGAACTGAAAGCCAGCGGTTCAATGACAGTGCTGCTGAAAAACGCGTTCCGTCCCAATCTGGTGCAGACACTTGAAGGTACTCCGGCGATCATTCACGGTGGGCCGTTCGCCAATATTGCTCACGGCTGCAATTCAGTTGCCGCCACGGATGCGGCATTGCGCCTTGCAGATTATGCAGTTACCGAAGCCGGATTCGGCAGTGATCTTGGTGCGGAAAAATTCCTTGACATCAAATGCCGTGCAGCCGGTATCGTTCCGGATTGTGCAGTATTGGTTGCCACGATCAAGGCGATGAAACTGCATGGCAGCGGAGATATGAAAGCCGGTTTTGCCAATGTGAAGAAACATTATTCCAATCTGCATGACAAATTCGGTCTCAATGTGGTGGTCGATCTGAATAAATTCGGGAACGACACTGCTGAAGAAGTGGCACTTTTCCGGCAGCTTTGTCAGGAAAATGATATGCCGTGTGCCGTATCTACCGGATTTGTTGACGGCGGCAAAGGGTGTGTGGAACTTGCCGAAATGGTTGCCGCAGAAGCGGAGAAAGAGAATAAATTTCAGTATCTTTATGATCTTACGGACTCAATAGAAGAAAAGATAAACAAAATAGCCCGCAGATGTTATGGTGCAGACGGAGCAGTTTTTTCAGCATCAGCGGCAAAAAAACTGGCGGAAATCGCTCCGGAATGCGCAAATTATCCGGTGTGTGTGGCAAAGACCCAATACTCATTTTCCGATAATCCCAAACTGCTGAATGTTCCGGAAAAGTTCAATATAAACGTGCGGGACATTGAGCTCAAAAGCGGCAGCCGGTTTGTGGTGGTCTATCTGGGCGATATCATTACGATGCCGGGTTTGCCCAAGGTCCCCAATGCAGAAACGATCAAACTGGTCAACGGTGAAACCGTCGGATTGTTTTAAGATTGTTGTTTCCACGGGGAGCGAAGCGACGAAGAGCGCGAGCAAAGCGAGCGCAACCCCATCGCGAAGTGAGCAATCCCATTTTTTGCAAACGCAAAAAATGTTGACCAAAGCAAAAAGAAAAAGCTCTGTTCCCAATATAGGTTGACAACATATTGCGCACACAAGTTGTGGAGGGTGTTACTCTATTGAGTTTTTTTGCAAAACTTTCTTTCTTGTGAAAGAAACATTCACGCGGGTGTTACTCCACTGAGTTTTTTGCAAAGCTTTTTTTCCAAAAAAGCGTCGATCAAGCCGAGACAGCGGAGCGGCGCGACAGTTCGCTTTCTTTGCAAAGCTTTCTTTCTTGCGAAAGAAAGCGGAGAGGGGCGGGACACTGCGTTTCCCTCCCCTCAAACTCCCCACCCTCAAGGGTCTTCCCGTGACTCCTCAAAGCCACTGGGTTCTTCCATTAAGTTATTGCGCCTGCGCTCCCGGGGCGAGTGCCTTTGGCACTCTTTCCGGTCGCTCGCGGCTTATTGCTCGTCCTCCGCTCATCCTCGCAACATTTGTTGCGTCGGCTTTGCTCGCATGTAAATGCTCGCAAAGTTCATTCGCATGCGGACTGCGCGCTCGCACCCTCGCGGTGCTCGCACCCGTGCGTTGAACGTTCCACGGAGGGCATCAACCAATATCGTGAACAGAGCCAAAATAAAAATGGCATCTCCAACGGGAGTTTTTCTGAAGTCCATCTTACCCTGAAAAGTTACTGTTTTTCAGCGTTTCTTCCTGAAGTCTGGCACTCTGTGGCACATCATGACCTGATTTGCGAAATCCGCATTTTGGGGAAGAAATGGGGAAAATCCGCACTTCACGGGGAAAAAACGGGGAAGATTTTCAATACCAATCAGCCAATCCTCAAACCGGGACCTGCTCGGCAGGCTCCGATATACTGCGGCTACTCCGATGTCGTCGCCGAAAGATTCTTTGCCGCATATTACCTGCCCCTCATCCCTACTGATTTGAAGACACTGAAATATAGCATTTTTTCGCTATTTTTCAACTCAATCGGGGAAAATATGGGGAATAAATCCACACAAAAAAACAGTTGATTTATAATCTTACATGTACAAGCGTATTATTGTATGATTTTATCAAAAAGTCGCACAATGTCAAGTTATAATCCATAGTGCTTACGAACATTGAATATTTTCCACTGCAGCATCGGATGTTTACTTACAAGTTCGCACCACGCTTGAGAATTATTCAGCAGTTCCGGTTTGATTTCGCCACGTTTATTAACGGCGGTGAGGAATGCCGATTCTGGCTCTGTAAATGGTAAAATCGCATTCAGTTTTTCCTGGCAACCATTTAACAATTTGTCAAGATACTGTTGCGGAGTATCAGCAGTAGTGCCATTTGCTAACGTTTCCATGAGTTCCTGTCGGAATTGCTGTGTGTCAAACTTCAATTCTTCCAAAGCGGATATTTCAGAGAAGTCCACTTTATTGAATGCGGCATAAACAACAAAACACCTGCGTAATATCCGCAAATCAAGTTCAGCACAATTCAACAGATGATACGCATCAAAAAGATCACGCGGTTTACACCTGGCAATCAGGGCACACAGCTTCCCTGCCGCCAATTCGTGAATATCCAATACAGGAATATCATGAACTTTGAATGTACCAAGCGGAAATGATGAGCGTTTTTCAAGTGGCATCAACGCAACACGATGCATATAGTTAAGATCAAGTTCAATATTTTGAGTGATCCCGGAATAACTGCGATACCCCAAGCGCCACTTGCCACCAGCATGTTCTTCCGGAACCCGCTTCAAATTATAACCGTTATCTGTAAGCAATTCACTCAAAACTTTTTCATGTTCCTGACGGTCTGCAAGCATCGCTTCTCGATCAAGGCCAAGATAGTTGAGATCTATATCCACCGACAGACGGGGGAGTTTGAAATAAAACAGATTCAGAGCGGTTCCACCTTTGAGAACATATTTATCTTTCAATACAGGGTTGGAGAAAAACAGCTCCAAAATCCCTAATAGACGAAGGACTTTTTCTATGTAGAGCGGGTCAAATCCACTTTGCTGATGTACTGTATTGATAGTGTTTTCATCAAAATTCATAATCGTTTTCCTTCATCTGGTTCAACATATCTTCAGGAACATAAAGGTTCCAACGTTTAACGAAAATGCCTTTGCGATTGGAACGGTAAAAGTATTCAGGTGTTCTTGGTATCAACAGCGATAATCCAGTCAAAACGTCTTCCGGAACTTGCATAGTATCCTGAAACCTTTCAAGCATAAATCCCAATCTTGCCGCTGTTGCCGGATGATTGAGCTGCTTTGTGTAATCAAGTACCTTCTGCCAGTTGAGATCGGTTTCATACATAAACGCATTGGTTATTTCTTCCCAGCCGCCGGATAATTCCATGCGGTCAAGCAGATCGACCAGTAAGCGTTCTTTCGCAACTACTTTAACCGGCGTATCCCACATGCGGTGTTCCTCTACCAAAGTATTGAAATCCTGCAAGTTTTTAGGTGGCAAACAAGGCTGAAACGATGCATCATTGACCGTACATGGTTTTATGCGGTGCTGAGAAAGAAAAGTATGACTTGAATAAGCATTGCGGGACATGCCGTAAAAAGCAAGTGCTGAACGATATCCCAAAACTGCATCAGGAGTAAGTTTAGCAGCAGTCAGTAATGCAGGAGGAGTAAAATGTTCCATACCTTCTGGAACGACTGAATACAAACTGTTGCGTATCTTGCGTATCTTATTACTTTTAGTCA
>SUWK01000073.1 GCA_015061525.1 Lentisphaerota bacterium | reverse complement strand
GACCGGAAAGAGTGCCAAAGGCACTCGCCCCGGGAGCGCAGGCGCAATAACTTAATGGAAGAACCCAATGACCCGCAACAGTCACGGGAAGCCCCTTGAGGGAGGGGAGTTTGAGGGGAGGGAAACGAAGTGTCCCGCCCCTCTCCGCTTTCTTTCACGAGAAAGAAAGCTCGGCAAAGAAAGCGAACTGTCGCGCCGCTCCGTTGTCGCGGCTTGATCGACGCTTTTTTGGAAAAAAGCTTTGCAAAAAACTCAGTGGAGTAACACCCTCCACAACTTGTGTGCGCAATATGTTGTCAACCTATATTGGGAACAATTCTTTTTTTCTTGACATCTGTAAAAGTTGATGTTATATTAATTGCAGCCGTAGTTTGGTGAAATACAACAAGGAGAAAGCTGATTATGAAAAAGTTTATGGTTATGGCAATATCAGCGGCAGCAATGCTGCTCAACGGTGCGGAAGTGATTTTTGACGGTTCGATTCCGGAAAACTGGCAGCCGGGAAAAGTTTCTGCTGTCAACGGTGTTGTGACTGCCAAGTGCAGCTATTCGCTTACCACCTCCAAAGATATCATTCCGGTAAAAGCCGGTAAAAAATATACCGTTTCCGGCGAATTCCGGATCACCGGTGAATATCAGGGCAAAACACCGATGCTGTATTTCGGTGTGGTTCCCTATACGGCTGACGGCGTAGAGATCAGCCACCTTTCCATAGCGACGGCAATGCCGCATTCCATAGCGGCTCTGGCAGTTGATGCCAAAGCCGGAGATAAGAGTGTGACTCTCAAAGGTGCGGAAAACTGGAAGTTCCTGCCCCACGGGGCACTGGCATTCAATGCCAAAGCCGACCGCAGCGATCTGCCCAATATGGATCTGTCACCTTTCTTCGATACTGCAGCGATCACGAAAAATGCTGATGGCACGGTCACTGCGGCATTCAAAAAACCGCTTGCCAAAACGTATCCGGCTGGAACTGCCGTCCGTCAGCACCGTTCCGGGAATATGTTCATATATGTAAAATGGGACAATAAAGCCGGCGAGTGGATGAACTTCTCCAATACCTTCAAATCATTTTACACCGGCACAGCCGGAATCAAAGTCGCGCTGCGGTTGCTTACCCGCAACGGTACGGTTGAAATCCGCAATGTCAAGGTCACTGCCGAGTGATATTTTCAAAACTTCAAGCGGCCGGGAAAAGTTCCGACCGCTTTTTTTTGCCGCAAAATTCAGATAAAACGGCATTTTTTCGGGATTTTACCGGTTTGCGGCTTGCAATAAGTTGTACGGGGTGCTATTTTAAGCGATTGCGAAAACGTACCCCCTTTTTGTCCGGTGGGGAAGGCGTGAATGAATTATTAACAAAAAAACGGAAGCGAGGTTCAATTCCGCAACCAAAAAGGGCCCATGCAATGGCACTTAAGAATGATTTTCAGGACAACTCCGCCAAACTCGGCGGTAAACCGGTGACTAATGCTGATTATATGGAACGGCAGGAAAATACTGAATCCAATGCCAGAAGTTACCCCAGAAAATTTCCCTTCTCACTTGTCAGAGCCAAAGGCTCCTGGATCGAAGACGTTGAAGGAAACCGTTATTTGGACTTCCTCTGCGGAGCCGGAACTCTCGCTCTGGGTCATAATGATCCCGAGATCAATCAGGCGATGATCGACATGATCTCCAGCGATGCACCGCTGCATACGCTCGACCTGACCACTCCGGTGAAAGATACCTTTGTCCACACTCTGATCTCACTGCTGCCGCAGGAAATGCAAGGTAATGTGAAGATCCAGTTCTGCAGTCCCTCCGGAACCGATGCCACAGATGCGGCGATCAAGCTCTGCAAGACCGCTACCGGCAGAAGTTCTGTCATCGCCTTTTCCGGCGGTTATCACGGCATGGGTCACGGCGCACTTTCCCTGACCGGCAATATCGGTGCCAAAAGCAAAGTCCACGCCCTGATGCCTGAAGTGAATTTCTTCCCCTACCCCTACAGCTACCGTTGTCCTTTCGGATTGGGTGGAGAAGCCGGTGTCAAAGCGTGCTGCAACTACTTTGAACGCGTTTTGAAAGATCCGGAAAGCGGTATTACCAAACCTGCAGCGGTCATTTTGGAACCGATCCAGGGCGAAGGCGGTGTCATTCCCGCTCCGGTGGAGTTTCTCCAGACTGTCCGCCGTGTCACCCGTGAACTGGGCATCCCGATGATCGTGGATGAGATTCAGTGCGGTGTGGGACGTTCCGGCAGATTTTTCGCCTTTGAATATGCTGACATCGTGCCGGATGTGATTCTGGTCTCCAAAGCTATCGGCGGCACTCAGCCGATGTCGGTAGTCATTTACAATAAAGAACTTGACAAATGGCAGCCGGGTTCCCACGCCGGAACTTTCCGCGGCAACCAGCTTGCCATGCGCGCCGGTACGGTGGTGATGAACCGTGTTTCCGCTCCGGAATTTCTGGCGGAAGTCCGTGCCAAAGGCGAGTACCTGCGCGAAAAGATGCTTGAACTCAAAAGCAAAGTTTCCATTATCGGTGATATCCGCGGCAAAGGTTTGATGTCCGGCTGCGAATTTGTTGATCCGAAAGGAACTGCCGATGCCATCGGTTCGCTGCCCGCCAGCGGGGAGATCGCTGCACTTGTCCAGAAAAAATGTTTTGAAAACAAACTTGTTATGGAAAAAGGCGGTCGCCACGGTTCCGTTATGCGCTGTCTGTGTGCGCTGAATGTCTCCCGCGAGGATCTGGATACCATGATCAGTATCTTTGAAAAGGTGGTCATCGAGGTTGACAATGAGTTTTCAAAATAATCTCTTTCTGACGTCATCGGATTCCGATAAAAAAGCCTATGTTGAGATGATGGAAGCGACGGTTCGTGCAATCGCCGCTTCCATGACTGATGAGCAGGCTTATGCCGGTATGCCGCCATACGATTTGCGTGCGGCAGTCCGCACCGATGAGCTGCTCCCGGCAGAGGGATGCGGTTTTGAGGCGGTACTTGAAGAGATAAAGGCGAAGATCCTCCCCAATCTGGTGCGTCCGGCATCTACCAACTATATGGCGCATCTGCACAGTGCGGCACTGGTGGAATCCGTTGCCGCAGAGTTGATAATCGCGACATTCAACCAGTCAATGGACTCCTGGGATCAGGCTCCGGTGGCGACGGAAATAGAGGTTGAAGTCATCCGCAATCTCTGCCGGATGTACGGTTATGATGAAAATTCCGACGGAGTTTTCACTTCCGGCGGTTCCCAGTCCAATCTGTCCGGTCTGCTGCTGGCGCGGGATTGGTTCTGCAATGAAAAACTGCACTACGACATCAAAAAGCACGGTTTGCCGGAAAATTTCCGCAAGCTCCGGATGTATGCTTCTGAAATTTCCCACTTTTCCATGGAAAAAAGTGCCCATCTTATGGGTATGGGATATGAGGCAGTGGTCAAAGTGCCGGTCAACAGTGCCATGCAGATGGACGTTGAAGCGTTGAAAAAACTGATTGAGAAAGATATTGCAGATGGCAATCTGCCTTTCTGTATTGCCGCAACGGTTGGAACGACTGATTTCGGCAGTATCGATCCATTGAAAGAACTGCGGGAGTTGTGCGACAGATATGGCATGTGGCTTCATGCGGATGCCGCTTACGGCAGCGGAGTGGTGCTTTCCCGGAAATACGCCTGCCGGGTCGCCGGATTGGCGTTGGCGGATTCCATTACCGTGGACTTCCATAAAATGTTCCTGCTGCCGATCAGCTGCAGTGCGTCACTGATCAAAGATAAACGGAACTTCGATGCGTTGACCATTCACGCGGATTACCTCAACCGCGAAGAAGATGAAGAGGACGGTTACATCAATCTGGTCAACAAATCCATGCAGACCACAAGAAGATTTGATGCTCTCAAAGTATGGGTGTCATTCAAAATGCGCGGAGCTGACGGCTGGAGCGACTTGATTACCGGTTGTATTGATAATGCGGCATATTTTTACAGCCGTCTGGCGGAAAATCCGGATGTGGAAGTCATCACAGCTCCGGAAATCAGTTCCGTGGTCTTCCGCGTGCTGCCCAAAAACGGCAGTACTGAAGATGGTGATACGATGAATAAACGCGTGCGCCGGGAACTGCTCCATCATCATGGAGTGGTTATCGGTCAGACTGTCTGCAACGGCAATGTGTGTTTGAAATTCACACTGCTCAATCCGCTGCAGTCACACGCGAAACTGGATGAGTTGCTGGATTTGATATTGCAGCTTTCATTCAAGTAAAATTGTTACTGTATTGCAATGCGGCACAGTCGGACTGATTTTGACTGTGCCGTGTTTTTTTTTGCACCGGATACATGGCGCGTTAATACAGATTGGTACAAATGAGTGATACCGCCTCTGAAAGAGCTGTCAGATCAAAGTCCGGTGCAAGTGATCAGTATATAAATACAGCAAACGGCTGCCGCAAAAATTTTGCAGCAGCCGTTTTTTAACACTCTGACAAGAAATTACTTCTTGTATTTGATAGCAATACCGGTCAGGATGGTGGTGCTTTCGTTGACCAGACCCAGAGTGGATTTGTGATGGGTGTCAACTTCGACGTTGATGATGTCATCAGCACCGGGGCATTTGCTCAAAGCATCTCTTTTGGCAGCCTGGATACCGCAATCGCCTTCGGAAACCAAACCGATAACGTTACGGGCTTTGGATCTGCCTTCAACTCTGCCGAGAACTTCGACACCGGCAAGAGATTCAGCTTTGGACAGCATGAAACCGCCGCGGGTCTGATCGGTGATAATCACACCCGGCATAACAGTACCGAAACCATTGC
Organism: Lentisphaerota bacterium; assembly: GCA_015061525.1. Classification (GTDB taxonomy): domain Bacteria; phylum Verrucomicrobiota; class Lentisphaeria; order Victivallales; family Victivallaceae; genus UBA1784. Next base: position 9,923 of record SUWK01000073.1, on the reverse strand, counting down.
TGTTAAGATAATTAATCTGGCAACCGCTCAACAGGATCACTGCCGCAACGGTTCCCAACAACAAGAACGCTCTTTTTTCCATTTTTTCATCTCCTTTTTTGGAATTAAGACCTCAACGATCATCCGTTGACTGAATGATCACTATTCTTATTATAGCATTAATCAATAATCTTGTCAAGGTTATAATGATATTTTTTACCTTTTTTTCCAAATTTATGGCAAGTATCCGGACTTTTTGAAAATTTTTACTGCAAAGTTCTGTCATGTTCAAGGATATATGCATCTTCCCAGTCAAAGTTGTAATGCACCCACGGTGTTCCCTGACGGATCGCCTCGCGCATACCTTCAAAGTAACTGTCAAAACGGTCAAGTACGAACAACCTCATATCACTGTAACTGTGGACCCACTTGAGCAATTCGTCAACTTCATCTGTCACCGCCGTACCGCTTACAAGTTTGTCAAAAAGTTTCTTGAAGCGCACCATATATTCGCACCAGACCACCAGTTCTTTGCGGAAACTTTCCTGTGGAGCTTTGGCTGCAAGGTTGACTGCAAGCGTACGGAAATACTCCAATTGTTCCATGCTTATTCTCTTGAGAAAACTGCGCGGGTAGGGAACATGGCACGTTCCCATTTCGTGCATGGCTTTTTCGATCTCACGGTAAAATGCTTCTCCTTCAGCAGCATCACTGCCGAAAAGATCATCCATCATATCTGAAATGGATTTTTTCTCATCTTCGCCGCGTCCGGCTCTGCCCAGCATCCGGTAATTTATACCGTAAACGCTCCAATGCGGTACATGGAACTGGGTCAAGACACCATCCACACCCATTTCGTTGTACTTTTTAACTTCACGGAACATCTTTTCCCAGTGGATCATCGGCAGTGACAGATAGAAGTTAACTCCCATATAGTACTCATACACGTTTACTTCACCACCGTTTTTGACCTTGCACCACTTCTCTATATCCGCAAGATACCGGGAGTTGATCTCACATGACGGATCATCCATGGCGTGATTGATACAGTGCCAGTACGGTGCCATATGCACTGCCATACCTTTTTCCAGTCTCATTCCTTCCGACGGCGCACAATAGTTCACATAAGCGCAGAAAGTCAGATTCATATCAGGCTGGACTTCCTTGAGTTGAGCTGCTATATCCTGAACCATATTATGATAGATGCGGTCGGCTTTGTAAACATGTTTGGATATGCTGTAAGCGTCACCTTTTTCATTTTTATCATAAAATTTGGAACACTCCTCACACTCGCACCAGCCGAATCCGTCATTGGGAACCAGAGATATCGTTTTGATCTCGGGGTGTTTCCGGCAGTACTCATCCATCCGGCGGACAATCTCTTTACGAAGTTCCTTATTGGTCGTGCAGAGCTGTTCACTCATAAGCAGTTCACTGTTTCCGGAAGGAGTGATGCGTTTGCCGTTGACTTCAGCAAAAAATTCCGGATGTTCCGGAGCGTATTTCAACCCCGGTATCCAGTAATCAAAATTGTGGTGACCGCTCTCGATTTTAACTCCACGGTCAAGGGCAAACTGTTTCAACTCATCAGACAACTCATCGTAATACTTCATCCACGTGAGCAGATAATTGAACTTATTTTTTGCCATCCAGTCAAAAAGATCCCCGGTTTCGGAGTTGAAAGGAAACTCCTGAATGAATCCGCGACGTTTCAACAGCGGTTTTTTCGCCTGGATCAACACTCCATCTGCAGGGATCTCACGGACCCTCTGCGGAAAATGCCGGTCACGACCGGGGGCAAAAAAACTCCAACCGAGAAACTCCTCTGCAAAACTATAGACTCCGTAAAGCAGTTCCACCTCATTCGGAGCAAAAATCGTAACTCTGTTTTTTTCAGAAATTATTTCAAAAGACGGCAAATCATCTTTGATAACAAAATCCGCATCAACTCCATAACGTCCGGCTTCACGGAGCGCCAACTCTCTGGTTCGATCCATCTCTCTCTCTCTTTCTTTAAGATGTAAATAACAAGTCTGTATATGAAAAATATACCATATAAACTGCACTTTGTCAAAAAAATATTCCGCACCATGCAAAATATTACAATGCGGCGCACTCAGAAAAACATATGACTGCGCCGCTTATTTTTTTTTGCTCTGTTCCCGATATAGGTTGACAACATATTGCGCACACAAGTTGTGGAGGCTGTTACTCCACTGAGGTTTTGCAAAGCTTTTTTCAAAAAAAGCGTTTTTTGCTTTGCATTATGGTCAATCCCGCGCCTTGCTGGCGTTGCTCGCGCAGTCACATACATAGTATGCTCCTTTGCTTGCTCCTTGCAAAACCCGGGCTTGCCGCATACTGCTGTGCAAAAAATAAATCGATCAAGCACGCCCAACGAGGCGTGCGCGACAGTTCGCTTTCTTTGCCAAGCTTTCTTTCTTGCGAAAGAAAAAACCCAGTAAAACTTCTTCCACAGGGGTTTTGCAAAGCTTTTTTCAAAAGCGTCGATCAAGCCGCGACAGCGGAGCGGCGCGACAGTTCACTTTCTTTGCCAAGCTTTCTTTCTTGCGAAAGAAAGCGGAGAGGGGCGGGACACTTCGTTTCCCTCCCCTCAAACTCCCCTCCCTCAAGAGCCTTCCCGTGACTCCTCAAAGCCACTGGGTTCTTCCATTAAGTTATTGCGCCTGCGCTCCCGGGGCGAGTGCCGTCGGCACTCTTTCCGGTCGCTCGCGGCTTATTGCTCGTCCTCCGCTCATCCTCGCAACATTTGTTGCGTCGGCTTTGCTCGCATGGTTTTGCTCGCAAAGTTCATTCGCATGCGGACTGCGCGCTCGGCGGCAACCGCCTCGCACCCGAGCGTTGAACGTCCCACGGAGGGCATCAACCAATATCGGGAACAGAGCTTTTTTTTACACCTCAACTCACTTTTTCAGCAGCCATGTATCAGATTCTCTGGAACTTTCCAACACAACTTTACCATTTACAACCGGATACTTTTTCCCGGAAAGCAAACAGACAACTTCACTCTTTCCACCCGGAATCTTCACCTCATATTTTCCCGGTTTCCCCACATGCACCATCACCAGCGCGGAATTCATCCGGCACATGAAACCTGCCTTTGAATAAACTTCACAGCCAAGTTTGCTGAAGATCCGCTGCCAATGGCGGCAATCAGTTATCGGCAGACCGGAAAATACCGAGATCGAACCGTCTTCAAGTGTCTTAACCGCAGCAGCCGGAGTGAAATCATCCATCCACACCGCATAAGTTTTCGCCTTTTTATCCGCTACTTTCACCGTCGGACCATCCATGAAATCACCAACATCGGCTCTGGTCATTGAACCTGAGTTCCAATTCATCACCATCAGCCGCTTTTCAGGAACCACTTCCAACCCTATTCCGGTAAGTTCACTCATCGACTTGCTGCAGAATCCCTTATCGGTCAATATCCCCGGAGCATAGATCCAGATGGCTGCCGTACCTTTACGGCGGATTTTCTTATTCAAAATTTTCCGGTCGGCATCACCGACTCTGAACGCATTGGAAAATACCACCGCTTTGTAATCTTTTTCCGATTCCAGAAACTCTTTCCACGTCAGCACATCCACCACACAGCCGGTACGGTGCATCTCAAATACCGAATACTGATACAGTGTCACCCCCAGTTTATTTCTCAACCGCTCACAGTGTCCGTCAATATTACGCCTTTCCTGATCGATAACCCACGCAACATCGGCAATGGAGTGCATCGGTTTTTCATTGTAAAGTTCTTTCCAAACCCTGATCCCACGCGCCATGGCATCCATAAACTCCGGTGAGTCGAACCAGCTTACATGCGTCATCGGAGCCAAACTCAAAAACTGCACCCCGGCACCGTTGATTATGGAATTTGTCATATCACGCAACGTCACAGAAACCGTATCGTCAACATTACGCAGATAGTGGCGCGGAGGACGGACTTTCACCGCTTTGTGAGTACGGATATCAGCTTCAGTAATGCCAAGTTTATTATATTTTTTAAACTGCGCCGGTGAAATACCATGCATCGCCGTACCTCCGGCATTGCGGTACATGGAGTCATAAGTATACGCTCTGGACATAAAGTTGATATACGGTGAAGCCATTACCTCTTCTTCAGCTCCGCCGCCAGTTGGAGGATAGAGCGAACCGTTGAAAAGATCTCCGTAATATGAACCGCACAATCTGCCGGGAAGCTGTTCTTTGACCGCCTTTGCCCATGCCAGAAGCAATTCACGTCTGGCTTTGCCCATTGCAAGGAGAAAATCTGTCTGCTTGCACTCTTTTACCGGATCATGCAGATAACGGTCAGACGCCTTGCGTTCTGCTATCGTCGGAATATCAGCTGTTTCCAATGTCACCTTATCATTCTGCCATGCCTTCTGCAATGCGGCATCACTGCCATACTTCTCCTTGAGAAACTTCCGGAAATATCTCTGCATCGGCTTGGAAACATCCGGCATATTGTTCAGCATACCGAAAAATCCCCATTCACCGTAAACTCCGCAGCTTATCCGCACATAAGCCAGACGGTTGCGCCACGGATGCCGGTTGATATAATCGGCAAGCTCTTTCGTCGCTTTCATAACTTCGGCACGGAACACCTCTGAAGCATAAGATGGTCTTGCAGCATTACCGATATCATCGGCATCAGGATCAGGTTTTCCGCTGTTCACCGCGTAACCGATCATCTCTTCAGGATAAGCCTTGTTCCACAGATCGCAGACCCGGAAACGGAACTGCAAACCGAAATATGCATCAGGTGCCAGCAGCGCAGCACGTCTTATCTGTTTGTCTATAAATGAAAAATCAAATTTTCCAGGACCAACCCAGAATCTTTCAGAGTGCGCACGCAGCTCCACAAACGGCAAACCTGCCTTTACAGATTCACGCAGATCCTTTGCCGACTTATCCAGAAACATGGAATCCAGTATCCGCATAAATACCGGCGGATAAATTTTTCCATTTACCTCCACTCCGGCAAGGTCGCCGTGATATTTGATCTTTGCTGAGATCTGTTTGTCATTTTTAAAGAAATCATCATTTGCAAGTTTCTCAGCATAAACTTTTTCCATAGCAACTTTTTCTTCTTCTGCAGCAAAATACTTCACCCAGTCAGTACGCCAGTGGATCCACGGCAGCGAAAAAATATCTCCGCAAATCCGGATCGCCGGCCACTTGCTGTCATCAAAATCCAGATGTGTCCAACGGTCAATACCTTTGGAAACCGCCTTGATACTGCCGTCGCTGTGGAGCATGATCTTCTTTCCGGAAACCAGCTCGATTTCAGCAAAAAGTATCAACCCCCTTTCCGGCCATCGCGGTGATGACCACGCCTGGATCGCCAGAATATTCTCTCCCTGACGAAGAACTTTGGATAAATCATATTTCTGGATACGTACTATCCTCTTATCCTGTTCAAGTTCAGCTTCTGCAAGCAGTGAACCATTCAAAAACGCTCTGCCGCGCTGGCAGATGCCCATATACATCACACCACTTTTGACCGCTTCAGGAACATTGAATTTCAACCGGAAATACGCTTCACGCAGTTTCAATCTGCCTGCAGGATCTTCACTGTGCCAAACCCACATGGATTTCGTCGGAGATTCCTTGAAAAGTTCCCGGTCAACTCTGGTAACTCCTGACAACTGAAATACAATTGTCAAAGTCGTTACAAATAACACCCATAATTTTGTTCTTTTCATCACTTTTTTCTCCTTTCACATGATATTGAAAATTTGGCAATATTGTTTTTCTGTTTCAACTGTTTCGCCTTCGGCGGTTTTTTGTGCCTTGCGGCACTTTCGCCTTCGGCGACAAGCGTTCCGCCGCTTGATCACGTCCGGGTACGACCCGGTGCGATATTGTTGCCTTACGGCAACTTTTTTATGCCTCCGGCGGTTTTTTTGTGCCTGACGGAACTTTCGCCTCCGGCGGCAAGCGTTCCGCCGCTTGATCACGTCCGGGTACGACCCGGCGCGATATTGTTGCCTTACGGCAACTTTTTTATGCCTCCGGCGGTTTTTGTGCCTTGCGGCAACTTTTATGCCTCCGGCGGTTTTTTTGTGCCTGACGGCAACTTTTTTATGCCTTCGGCAGTTTTTGTGCCTGACGGCACTTTTGCCTCCGGCGGCAAGCGTTCCGCCGCCTTGTCCCGGCGAAGCCTTGGCGAAGACGGATGGATCACGTCCGGGTACGACCCGGCGCGATATTGTTGCCTTACGGCAACTTTTATGCCTCCGGCGGTTTTACTGCCTTGCGGCACTTTTGCCTCCGGCGGTTTTACTGCCTCCAACCTACCGAAGCACGCAAAACAAAACTGTTTTCAATAAACTTCTTCACAGGGAACACCGGCTGACAATTATCAAAAATCTCCATTATCAAATCGACCGCTTCAGCTCCCGCATCAAAGTGATCATAATCTATGGAACTGAAAAATTTTTCATTTTTCCCCATATCATTGCTGATCATCGAAAAATCTTCCGGGATCCTGAAACCCCTTCTCTGCAGTTCATCGTACAAATTCCGGCATATTGCACTGTCATTGACCCAGATACAGTCTGTAACTTCTGCTGCCTCACTTACAGCATCCGCTAATTTCAATATCTCCGTACTGCCGGAAATATACTCTTTCTGAATTACATGACATCTGGTGGATATACCATACTTACCGGCTGATTTTTCAATTATCTCCGCACGTTTATAAGCACAGTTGCAAAATTGTTCCGACTCCTCTTTGCCGGTGATCATAAGCATATTTTTATGACCGCTCTTCTGCAGAGATAAAAGCATTTTTTCCATGCCGCTGTTGTAATTGACCAGCACTGAACCTATGTGCGGCAATTCACTGCTGCCAGTGAGAAATACATGCGGAACTGTCTTATTTTCAAGCAGCTTTTCAAAAACAGGATCAAAAGGTTTCACCCGCACACCCAAAGTTATTATACCATTGGAACGGTGAATGAAACTCTCTATCCACTTTTCTATCGTTCCGGAATCAGCATCCAAAGGCGGCATGGAAAGAACATTTGTCGATATTCCATACTCCGCAGCTTTATCCATTATTCCGGAAATCAGCTCCACTCCGCCGACAGAATAATATTCCATGCTCTTGCGGAAAGAAAACGGCATAAGTATGCATATACTCGGAAAAGGACGTAAAGAAAATTTGCGAACCTCTTCGGAAATCAGCATCCCCCCACCGCGCAACGGGGAGATATTCAGCAGTTTTTCCTTTGCAAGTACCTCATAAGCATAGTGTACCGTATCACGGTTTACCCCGAGAATACCGGCAAGTGTTCTCTCTGAAATCATCCGGGTACCAGGAAGAGGCCGTTCATCCAATATGGATCTGCGCAGTTTTGATTCCAGCTGTACACGAAGAGGGATCAAAGATGTTTTATCCAGAACTATTTCCGGAAAAAAACGTTTTTCAGCCATAAAAAATCACTCGTTTTCAACCGGATACAACTTTATATCATCAACCAGTATCTCATCGCTTGAAGCTATATTGCTGCACCATACGTAGATATAGAATTTTGCAGCATCCTTTTCCGGAGTAAAACGGAAACGGTGCGTCTTCGTCTCCTTATCAGTCAATCTGGCAACCATCTGCGGAAAGTATTTCAATGTCTGATTTTTGGCATTCGCCTGACGTATACAAATACGGAAAGTCTTGCCGCTGCGATAGTTGACCTTTGGAGTTATCTTCGCTTCAATGGTATACGCTGTATCTGCTTTCAAAGGAGGATTGATATACTGTGTAAGGGTGATAAAATTATTTTTCGGTGACTTTTCATCCCCGGTACAGCGCAAAACTTTTGATCCATCCTTTTCAATAACCGTAAATGCCTTGCTGCCGTCACTCAAGGTCTGACCGTGACTCCATGATTCCAGTTCAGGTTTTTCAAAATCACCATTTTTAATCAGATTTTCCGCAGCAAATGCGGAAAATCCCGCCAAACTCAAAATAAGTGCCAATTTTTTCATTTTCAAAAGTCCCATTTCATATCATTATATAACAGCTCCGTTTTCATCACGGATATTGGTAAATTCAGTAAGCGTAGTCAGGTAAGCAAGATTTATGCAGCTTTTGTTTTTATGAGCTTCACTGCGGCCGAGACTGCGGACATTACCATTCATAAACAGCATATTTGCCATTCCTTTATGACGCAGATACGGAATACTGCCGGCACTGTCCTTTTTCCAGCACAAACGCGAAGCATACTCATTAGTAACTCCGTCATTGTGATAAGAATCAGAAAAAAGCACCACACTGCTGGGGTCATAATTGCCGAAATTGAAGGTCTTGAAAATTTCATAAGCATATCCGGGACTGCTGCTGTTCGTATCCTTATATGCCGCAGCATAGTGATTGAAAGCTATATCCTCGTTGCTCGCTGACGGGCACATATACAACTGCGGAACCGTTTCTTTGGTCCGGTAAGTACTGCTGCTTTCCATCTGATCGACTGAAGGACCGCCAACATAGATCGCCAGACGGCTGTAAGCACTCAAACGCCATCTGGAACCAAGCATGGTATCACTGTTATGATAAAAATACCCATCATAATCGTTGCCGTACATCTGACTGGCTGTACCAAGCTGTTTGAGATTGTTGATACAGCTGGCAGATCTGCCGCGTTCACGGGCACTGTTGAGTGCCGGAAGCAAAATTGCCGCCAATATTGCGATGATGGCGATGACTACGAGCAGTTCGATCAAAGTGAAACGGTGCTTCACTTCACCATGGGGAAAACTATTGACAACTTTTTTTTCCATAACTGTCACCCTTTCTTATGATGTTTTTATAACCAGTTCCATTTCTGGTATACCGTAATATACCACTTAAAAAAAAGAATGTCAATGAAAGTTTTCAAATTTTTTTAAAAATTTTTGAAATCACAACCGCAGTTGCAGCAATTCAGCACAGAGATCATCAAATCTTTTCAGAGGTTCTTCACCGAATTTTGCCATTGATTTGCGGACACTTTCCAAAGATTTTTCCTGCATATCACCGGATTTTGAAAAAAATTTGTCCGCCAGGCAGATGATCTTCTCTTCTAAAGTTTCCGGCAGAAAATCTCTTGCCGGCAGCGGCAGTCCGCCGGAAACTATCTCCAAAGCAGTCAATCCGCTGCCGGTGTGTCTTTCACAGATACGGGCAAATTTTTCCATCCCGTCAATACCCAGTGACCGGAGCTTTTCCGCCCCTGTAAGACCGTGACGCAAATAATCAGCTTCACCAAAACAACCTATCCCGGGTGCATTACAGAAACGCACTCCGATATCGTGCAGCATCGCTCCGGCAGAAACTGTTTCAATATCCACACTTTTTCCCAGACGGCGGCTTATCCACACCGCTTTATTACGTACCTGCGTACTGTGGAGCAGAAGTATTTCCCGCGCAGGATCACTATCCTTATAAAAAATATTGATGATTTCCAATGGATCGATCATAATAAAACTCTTTCATTATATCTTGGTAATGTTCCAAATTTTGTGAAACGGAAACATCAGGTTATAAACAAACATTTCTATCAGTGTATAAAACATATCACATAAGTTGTGATTTGTCAACCAAGCCGGTATGGGTTTGATCCAACCGGCTTGTCAAGGCGTAGCTTTATGCGAAGACTGATGGATGGATTGCGGAGCAAGGCGCGAGATTACCCGCAAGCCGTCACCGCAGGTTAGATTTTTCACAAAATTCAGGAGGACTACAACTATATCTTATAAGTTCTGTTCCCAATATAGGTTGACAACATATTGCGCACACAAGTTGTGGAGGGTGTTCGCAGCGTTCAGTTTGCTTGAGGGGCGGGACACTGCGTTTCCCTCCCCTCAAACTCCCCTCCCTCAAGAGCCTTCCCGTGACTGTTGCGGGTCATTGGGTTCTTCCCTCGGAGGTATGCGCCGTTTAC
>SUWK01000072.1 GCA_015061525.1 Lentisphaerota bacterium | reverse complement strand
ATGCTCGCAAAGTACATTCGCATGCGGACTGCGCGCTCGGCGGCAACCGCCTCGCACCCGTGTGTTGAACATGCCACAGAGGGCATCAACCAATATCGGGAACAGAGCTTTTCGTAAAAAGAAAACCTCGGCGGGTGTTACTCCACTGAGTTTTTTGCCAAGCTTTTTTCCCAAAAAAGCGTCGATCAAGCCGCGACATCGGAGCGGCGCGACAGTTCATTTTCTTTGCCAAGCTTTCTTTTTTGCAAAAGAAAGCGGGCGCATCATACCTTGCAACAGAGTTTATCGGCGTTCAATTTGCTTGAGGGGTACGGATAGGTACGGATGAGTACGGATGAGTACGGAGAGGGACAGCCCGCCAGAGACGAACCACCACAAAAAAGAAAAACCCCGCGGATGTTACTCCACTTGGGTTTTGCAAAGCTTTTTTCAAAAGCGTCGATCAAGCCGCGACAGCGGAGCGGCGCGACAATTCGTTTTTCTTTTGCTTACTTTTCTTTTTTCGTAAAAAGAAAAGTAAGTCAGTTGAAAAAGGGGTTGTTTTTCATGCGGAACTGGTGGGGGGATTCGCCGAATTTTTTGCGGAAACGGTAACAGAGATAGTTGGAATCGCAAAAGCCGCACTCAGCCGAAATTTCCGACAATTTTTTATCACTGTTCACCAGCATGTTTCTGGCATGGTACAATCTTAAATTCAGCAGATAATCGGAAAAAGATTCCGACATCACCCGCTTGAAACTGCGCAGAAAGGTGCTTTCACTGCTGCCGAAAATTTTTGCCGCCTGTGCCCGGCTCACCGGGGAAGCGATATTGGCATAGATAAAATTCAGCACATCATCCAGTTTCTGCAATTCATTATTGACCGACTTACCGTTTTGCCGTTCATTATAAAAGCGGCTGACGGTTATCAGCAATTCAGTGAAAATCAAACCGACACAGATCAATGTTCCGCCGGTACGGTGCGAAAGCTCTTTGTCGATCCGGCGGAAATAAGTCTGCATGGTGTATAGCTGTTCCGGAGAAAGCACCAGACGGTGTTCAAATTTGTAAACTGTCCGGCTCTGCGGCTCAAGATTGAAAAATGCTTTGTACCCGGGTATTTCCGCCAATTTTTCCGGGGCGACCGGCAGCTGCTCCGGATACCAGATAAAATTCATCAGCGAAAGATTCTGCTGATCGCTGTAATGGTGCAGTTCTCCGGGCAGAGTAATGAATGTATCACCGGAATTGATCAAATAGGTTTTCCCCTGATACTCGTAACTGCCGCTGCCGTCAAGCACCACGGTCAATTCATGGAAATCGTGACGGTGCCGGTGACCGAGAGTATCTTTGTTTCTGATCTGATTTACTGCCACCGGAGAATTTCCCGATGCGATATAACTGAGATCGGAAGCATCCATGATCTCGATGGAATCAACAACTACAGACATTCCACACCCCTTTATTATCAGAAGCAATTTCAAAAGACCTTTTCAATTGTTTTTGTCCTGAATTTTGTGAAAAATCGAACCGGCGGTGGCGGCTTGCGGGTAATCTCGCGCCTTGCTCCTGCGCCGGAGCAGTCGAGTACATAGTACACTCCTGCACCGTACTCGTCGCAAAACACGACCTTCCTCCGCAATCCATCCACCGGTTGGATCAAACCCGTACCGGCTTGGTTGACAAATCACAACTTATGTGATATGTTTTATACACTGATAGAAATGTTTGTTTATAACCTCATGCTTCCGTTTCACAAAATTTGGGACATTACTTTTCAATTACTTCACTGCATACAGAATATATCACCGCATGGAGAACTGTTCAAGGCTTTTTTTTATAAAAAAAAGAATTTTTGAACGAATCTTTATATTTTTTACTGAAATTTTTAAGGTTTTTATAATTTTTTTGACATATAATATACGTGAAGACATTTATATTGTCTGAAAACAACTCATCCACTCTAAAAAAAAGGAGAAACAGTTATGAAAAAAAGTACATTGAGTAACCTTTCCGGTTATGGATATAACCGGAAACCCATGGGTTTCACCCTGATCGAACTGCTCGTCGTCATCGCGATCATCGCCATTCTGGCGGCAATTCTGCTGCCCGCCCTCAACAGTGCCCGTGAACGCGGCAGAGCAGCCAGTTGTATCAACAATCTTAAACAATTGGGCAACGCCTTTGATATGTACGTCGGCGACTGGGATTATTATCCGCGCGGCGGTTCCGGTGTGAATCCCTCATGGACTCACTACCTTGCCCCCTATTACGGAGCCAGTGTAACTGCCAGCAACCTTTTTGATACGACCCAGTCAGTTCCGATGCTTCTGTGTCCCTCGGATGCCGAACCGATGCACTCCACTGCCAATCAGAATCTCGGCGGCAAAGACGGTATGTCATATACTGCCAACCAGTTTTTCACCAAAGGCAGCACCGGAGAATGGGGTATCAAAGCCAGTGTCCCGCAGAATGTTTCCAACAAATTCCTGATGTACGACGGCAGAAATGCCATCAATGGTACTTACTACTGCTACAGTTATGCAGCCTACCGTCACGGCGGTCCCTATGTCCAGCTGCCCGGATCAACTGCCTCCACTTACACAGGCGACAGAAATATCAAAGTCGGTTTGAATATGCTCTACGGTGACGGTCATGTTTCACCCTTTGACCGGATCATCCACCGTGACTGGGTCGGTTCAGACATTGCCGATAAAAATGATATTTTCTACCAGTGGCGTGATTACAGATAATCTTTTGACAACAAAAGACTTATCAAAACCAGCCAAATATTTTAAGGAGACTACGCATGAGGTTTTTGTGCCTTTTTTCCGGAATTCTGATGCTCGCTTTTTCTGCGGCGGCGGGGGATATCATAAGTATAAACCCCGCTGAACGCAAAGCCGTCATCGTCATTCCCCCCAAAGCCAACCACGGTCTGCGCTATGCCGCACAGGAGTTGAGCTACCATGTGGAAAAAGCCACCGGTTACAAAATTCCGGTGTCAAATAAAAGTGAAGTTCCTGCCGGCAGTTTCGTGATCTCTCTGGGGGAAACCGATTTCGCCCGCAAACACGGCGTCAGCGGTACCGGAATGAAGCACAATCACGCTCAAGTCGTTGCCGATAATAATAAACTCATTATTACCGGCAATGACCGGGGCAACAACCTCGCGGCACTGCTCGTCGAAACCTCCGGCACTCTCGTCGCCGTTTACAACATCCTTGAAAATTACAACGGTGTCCGCTGGCTTTTCCCCGGAACGCCCGGTGAAGTCATCCCCAAATCGGCAACATTCAACTTCAAAGGCGGTAAATGGATATCCAATACCAAGCTCCGCTTCTTTTTCTGGCGGCAGTTGTGGGCGTATCAGAAGAATTGGAACTCAAAAGCTGATGCGTCAAGCTACATGCACAACGAAACCATCTGGCTGGTGCGTCACCGCAGCAACCGCGACCTCTCTGAACAGCACTACCCCCACGGTTTTGAAAAGTGGCCCGCAAAATACCTCAAAACCCATCCGGAATACTTCAATCTGCTCCCGGACGGTACCCGCCGTTCCGATCCGACCTACTGGGGCGGTCAGGCTCATTTGACCAGTATGTGTACTTCCGATCCCGGTTTCCGCAAGCAGATCGTTCAGGACTGGCTCACAAATTTCAACCCCGCCATTCCCCGCATCAACCTCAAAGGCAACGATACCGCCAACAAATGCGTCTGCGCCCGCTGTCTGGCTGAAGATGAATCCAGTATCCCCGCCGCCAAACGTCTGGCTGAAGCCAAACAGCGTTTCGCCCGCGGTGAACGCAACTGGAACAAAGCTCTGGGCAACGGCACCCCCCGCATGATCAAACTTTTCAAGGCGGTTCAGGAGGAAGTTGACCGGGTCGCTCCGGAAAAGAAAGCGAAATTTTCCGGTCTGATCTATTCAAATATTTCCGAGCCGCCCAAAGCCGGAACTTTCCTCGGCGACCGTTTCCAGCTCTGCTTCTGCCCGCCGTATATGTTCCCCTTCCCCAAAGAGAAAGTGGAAAATTACAAACGGATGTGGTCAGGCTGGGCAGCTACCGGATGTGATCTGGTCATCCGCCCCAATTTCACGCTCGACGGTCACTGTTACCCGATCAACTTTGCCAGAGAATTCTACGATATTTTCACCCACGCCGAAAAAAACAGCCTCACCGGCAGCGATTACGATTCACTTACCGGTATGTTCGGTGTCAATGGTCTTACTCTCTACACGATCGCCCGTCTGCAGAACTCAAAACCCGGTTCTCTGAGTTTTGAAGATATTGAAAATGAATACTGCTCGGCTTTCGGTAATGCCGCCAAAGATATCAAACGCTACTTTGACAAAACTGCCGAAATTTCCCGCAACGCCGGTGAACAGGCTCTCGCCGCCGGTGAAGAGGGCGGCAACTGGACCGGTTATTATCAGGTCGGTTACAAACTTTTCACCCCGGCTGTTTTCGCGGAATTGAACGCCATACTCAATGACGCCGAAAAAAATGCCGCCGGTGATGAAACCGCCCTCGCCCGGGTGAAACATATCCGCATCGGCGTGGAACACGCCCGCCTTACCGCGCTTGCCGCCGCCGCATTTGAAAAATACAAAGCCAGCGGCGATTATGTGGATTTTGCCGGAGCCATCAAAGCTCTGGATGCTTTCCACGATGAGTATTCAAGCAGTTTTGCTTTCAATGCCGGTTACTGCAACGTCCGCGAAAATGACCAGTGGCCCCGCGCTGCCATGGCTAAACTCAACGACAACACCAAACCGCTGCCCATGGAGTGGAAATTTGCCGCCGATCCGGAAAATACCGGTGTCGCCAGAGGTTTTGCCAAAGCAGATTTTGATGATTCTGCATGGAAAATGATCCGCACTGACCGCCCGTGGGAAGAACAGGGGTTCAAAGATCTCAACGGTTCCGGCTGGTACCGGTTGACCGTGGATATTCCCGCTGATTGTCAGGATCGCGCCGCGGTGATCATCGGTGCCGCCGATGAAGCCGCCGAAGTCTATATCAACGGCAAAAAACTCCTTGACCGCCCCTACCCCTACCAGGGAAATATAAACAGTTACGCCGAATCCTTTGAAGTGCCGTGGGATCCGGTTCCCGGCAAAAATGTCATCGTTGTCAGAGTCATCGACAACAACGGTGTCGGCGGTATCACCAAACCCTGTTATCTCAAATTTGAGAAAAGGATCGACCGCAAAGCCAATAAAGTCAAAGACAGCACTTTCACCAGTGCCAAGTCCGCATGGAAGTTCCATCAGCACAACGGCAGAAGTCAATTCGGCAAAGTCAATATTTCCGGAGAAAATGCCACATTTATCAAAGCGGTCGCCAAAACCAACAACAAAAAGTTTTACAACCGTTACTCCATTTGGAGCATGCTTTATCAGAACGTTTCCGGATTGACTCCGGGACAGGAGTATGAAGTTATCGCAACCTACCGTACCAGCGATAACTTTGACGGCAGAATGCACATCGTCTGTCATGCCGACACCCAGACCTCACGGCAGAGCGATGCCAATATCCAAGTCGATGGCATCGGCAAAAAACTGCGCTGGGAAACGCTCAGCAAAAAATTCACCGCCCGTAAAAACAATGCCATGATCTACCTCAACTTTGCCGCCAACAAGGGCAGCATATATTTCTCTGAAGTTTTGATCGTGCCGGTAAAAAGCAGCAAAGCTGCAGCAGTTTCCACCCCCGTGGCAAATCACGACTTTGCCGCCAAAGGACAATGCTGGGCATTTCACCGCCGCATCGGTCAGAGCAAGGTCGATTACACCAAACTCGGCAGCAGCAATGCGGTCACATTCACCGCAATCAAAGGCGACCCTGCCAAACGTTTTATCAAAAAATACAGCGTTTACAGTTTGCTGCATCAGAGTGTCAAAGGGCTTGAACCGGGCAAAAAGTATAAACTCACGATCACTTACAAGACCGGTAACGGTTTTGACGGCATCGTCCTCTTTTACGCACACGCCTCAAGCAAAGGAGGAAAAAATGCCGGAAATATCGAAATCAACGGCAAAGCTTCCGACTCATGGACAAGTGTCAGCGGCACTTTCACCCCTGACCGCGACAGCGCATCCATCTATCTCAACTTTGCTGCCAACAAAGGTCAATTAAGCATATCTGAAGTGCTTATCACCGAGGAAAAATAAGTTACCATGCTCTCCAAAACTCAACAGGAGCAGTTTCTCGCCAAAGCGCAGAAACTTGCTCCGCAGCTCAAGTACCGCACCGTTGACGCCGATGCAGTCATCACTCCGGTAAAAGATAAATCCGTATGGCAGGATTACCGCATGAAAAAAGGTGATCTTGCCGGATTTCTGAAAGATAACGATTTTGCCAATGGCTCATCTTTTATCGTTTCCATGCCGGAAACAGTCGTCGGTCAAGCGGCGTTTTCTGTGGATTTCTGCAAAGGTTACGCCGATTCACCCAGCCGGATACAGATCACGATCGGCGAATTGCCGCAGGAAGTCGTCAATGCCGATATGCCGTACAACGGCACTTTGAACGGTTCGTGGCTGCAGAAAGAGATCATCAATATCGATGATCTGCCGTGCGATGTGATCCTGCCCCGCCGCTACTCCGGCAAATATATCCGGTTTGATATGCTCAATGTCCCCGGATCACTCAAATTTTCCAATATCCGCTTTATCACCTGCGGTGCCGAGGATTTCATGCCGCCGCCGCCGGAGCATCTGCCGGAACTGCTCAAAAAAATCGATCAGGCAAGTATCCGGACTCTGCGCAACTGCATGCAGCTCTCTTTTGAAGACGGCCCCAAACGCGACCGCCGTTTATGGCTGGGTGATCTGCGGCTGCAGGCGATGGTCAACAAAGTCACTTACCGCCGTTTCGACATCGTGGCCCGCTGCCTTTACCTCTTTGCCGGAACTTTGCTGGATGACGGCGAAGTCTGCGGCTGCGTGATGGAACGCCCCGCTCCCAGACGCGGCTGCCACACTCACGATTACGCCATGCTTTTTCCGATCGTCCTGAAAGAACACTGCTCATGGAGCGGTGATCTTGCCATCGGCGAAGAACTTTTTGACCTCGCCTGTCACCAGATGAAACTTATGGAGCGTTTCTTTACCGACGGACTTTTCACCGGTGTCAATGATCCGTGGACAAGCTGGTTTTTCGTCGACCATGACCTCGAACTTGACCGTCAGGCTGCCATGCAGGGACACGCAGTCGCCGCATACCGGGCTTTGGCAGAACTTGCCGCTATGCTCGGCAAACATGAGCAGCAGACCAAGTTCGCCGCAAAAGCTGACACTCTTGCCGCTGTCGCCCGGGAAAAACTTTACGACCCGGTTTCCGGCGTCGTGGTATCCGGAAAAGAGCGGCAGATCTCCTACGCTTCACAAATCTGGATGATCATTTCCGGAGTGTTGACACCCGAAGAGGGCAGAAAAGCTCTGCTGGCTGTGGAAAATACCCCGGCAGCCCTGCGCCCGTCATCACCGTATATGTTCCACTATCTCCTTGAGGCTTGGGATATTTGCGGCGATGAAAAACACTTACTGGAACTGCTGACAGATTACTACGGAAGTATGATCAACAACGGTGCCGATACATTTTGGGAGGTCTACCGCCCGGATGAACCGTTTTTCTCACCCTACAACGATGTCCGTATGAACAGTGCCTGTCACGCCTGGAGCGGGACGGCAGCATATTTTTTAAGAAAAGGCAACTGACTATGAAACGATTTCTGCTTTGTGCCGGGGCTCTGCTGGTTTTCGGCGGCTGTGCCGGTCGATCTGCGGTAAAACCGATACCGCTTGCTGAACTTGCCATGCACGGCAAACTTGAACAATACTTATCTGCCAAACCGGCGGAAAAAATCATCTTTTCCGCAGATTCCGGCTTTGCCGGTGAGATGCCGGCTCCCATGGATCTGATGATGGAACTTATCCATACACAACCGGATTCAAAAAACAAATTCTCCGTCATTGCCTCCGGGAAATGCGGCATTGTCAGTAAATGGAACCGGTATGCCGCAGAAAAAATCTTTGCCGGAAAAAAGTTTGACCGGCAGGAGGAAAGAAAACTCTTTCTGCAGAAAAACTTCGGTAAAGCCGCCCCCGCGATGCTGGAATATTTCCGGCTGCTGGAACGGCGCACCATATCCAGTGCAGCTTTGAGCGGCATAGGTTATCCATCTTATCCGACGGCTTTAATGATCTATGAATTCGGTTTCCCCGATGAACTTGCCCGCGCCCTGGACGATGCCGCCGCCAAAGCTGATACTGTTTCAGCCCGAAATGCCGTAGCAGCCGAACGCAAACTTTTTGACCGCAACCGGCAGGAGATGCTTGAAAAAATCGCAGAAAAATGGCAGAAAGCTGTTGCCAACAGCGGTAAATCAAGTTGTTTCACCACCCGTTTCGGCGACGAAGCTGATGTAAAGACCACGTTGCGTCTGGATGCCGATGAGAAAAATATGATCCTGACTCTGACTGCAGAAGAACCGGCTCCTGACCGCCGCAGATCGCAAAAACGCCCCCGCGATTTCGCCGATATGTGGGCGGAAGACGGTTTTGAGATCTTCATCATCCCCGACACCGCAAAACTTATGCAGGGTATCCAGCTCATCGTAAACTCCCGCGGTTCGCTGTGGGATGCCAGATGCGAAGGCAACGGTCTGCGCGATACCAAATGGAACGCTGCCAATGCAACAGTAAAATTTACCGGACTTGACAACGCGTGGCAGGTGGTTGTAACTCTGCCGTGGCGTGATCTGGGCTTTGACGGCATGCCGGAAAAACCGCTCCTTGTCAACGTCTACCGCAACCGGATGGTAAAGGGCCTCCCCGTAAAAACTTATGCCTGGTCACCTGTTGCCGTCGGAGGAAATTATCAACCGGACAGATTCGGTTACTTTATCTGGAAGGAGGAAAAGTAAATGAAAAAGTTTTTCCTGTTGTCTGCAATCATTTCGGCAATGATCGTTTACGGTGCAAACTTCACCGGACTTGTCAAAAGTGTTCCGGAGAAAACTTTGCAGATCCATCAGATCAATATCCCCAAAGATATCGGTGACATCTATATCATCATCGCTCCGGACAATACAGTATCTCTGCTGGACACCGGCGTAATAGCGGGCAGAGAAACCGTGCTGATGGCGGCTCTGAATAAACGCGGCATCCGCAAAATAGAGCAGCTGATCCTCACCCATTTTCACAGCGATCATGTCGGCGGCGTCATCACGCTGCTCTCTGATCCGGAAATCAGGATCGGTAAAATCATCTGCTCTTATCCGCCGGAAAATGAGGTCGATCCGGGAGAAGCTGCCGGTTTGCAGCAGTTCCGCATCATGAATATGATGGCGGCACGCAAAAATATTCCGGTAATTCAGGTCAACACTGGTGATACGCTCAACTTCGGCAGCGGTATCACTGCCATGGTCGTCGGCGGAGCAACCGGCAAAAAGTACGGCATACGTTCACATAACAGTCAATCTCTGGTTTTCAAGCTGATATATAAAGACTTCACCATGCTCTTTACCGGGGATTGCGGTTTCGAACAGGAAAAACTGATCTTCGCCTCCGGTGCAGACATCAAATCCGATGTGTTGAAAATGGCGCACCACGGCGGTGCCGGCAGCAACAGTGAAAAATTTATCGACACTGTAAAACCAACCGTTGCAATCGCCCCGCAGCCGGACTGGCTCGCCACCGATCCGCGCGGACTCCGGGTGGAAAAACTGCTCAAAGAGCGCAAAATCCCCTACTTCCGCAGCTGGGAGTACGGTGATATCATTCTTTTTACCGATGGAACAAACTACGGCATCGCCCGTTATTGAACAAATATAACAATTGAAGAAAAAATGAACAATAAAAATTGGCAGATCGACTGCGGTGAGTTACGGATAATATTCAGCAGCTCCAAAGGACCGATGCCGCATACGGTGTCGGTCAAACGTTTTGACGGCTCTTATCTGCCGGTGATCATCAATGAGAATACCGGCTTTTCAGTTTCCGACGGCGACGGTAATATATTTTACCCCAGGTTGACAACGGAACCGTCATTTTTCCATGACAACGGTGCCGAATGTGTGCTTTTCAACAATCTGTGTTTTGAAGGGCAAAACGGTGAAACTCACGCATTTTTCACCGGTACATTCATGTACGAAATTTTCCCGGACGGAACGGTTTTCACCAACTGTTTCTTCCTCTCCAACCGGGCTGACCGCTGCGTGCTGAAAGATTTGAAGGTATCGTTCAATACCGATGTATCCAGCTTTGACGACACCCGTTACGGTATGCTGCACCGTCCGGCAAAAATGGATGGCGCGATCATTCAGGATCTTTCCCCGCAGCGTTTTGTGGAACGCAATACGCCGCAGAAAATGAATGAAATTCTGCCGCTGGCAACTTTCAACAACTTCAAAAAACACGGGGAAGAACTCTATTTTGAGTTTTTCATGGAGTGCGGAACCACCCTTTCCGGCAAAGAAGGTGAAAATGCCACCAGCATAACATGGAACAACGGTTCACCATGCATACAGTGGAACTTTCAAACCGTTCCGGCGGAAAAAAATCATCTGGCATTTCAGTTCCGCAACCGCTGGGGCTGGGTCATCTGCACCCCGGAAAAATTCCGCAAAGCTCCCCCCTTTACCATGTATCACTATCTGGACAATACCGTCCGTTATCCGTCTGATGACGTGATCGCCTCTTTGCATAAAAGCGGCTGCGACGTATTGATCATCCACGAAAACTGGCGGCTGGATATCCAGAATGACGGCTTCCCGTACAACGAAAAACGGCTGAAAGAGGTCATCGCTCTGGCACACAGTTACGATATCCGCATCGCGCTTTATATGCGGGGCGCGGAATTATCCAGTATCGAACAGGCATGCAGCTGGTTCAACCGCTACCTGACGCGCAACTACGATGGATTATATATGGATTACGGCGGTGCGCTGACCCACTCATTTGCGCCGGGAGAAAACTTTACCGACGGCAGAACCGGATTCCGTCAGCAGTATATGAAAATGCGTTCTCTGCGGAATACTGTCGGCGAAAACGGTCTCTTTTTCTCTCATACCGGGGCGCATTATTCTGCGCTCGGTATGCGCCAGACCAACGGTTACGTTTCCGGCGAAGGGGAAAAAGGCATGCTCCTGCGCGGCAGAAAAGAGTACGGTTATTTCAGCATGTCAATGGTCAGCTGCGGAACGTTGTGGAGCGCGGCTTTTCCGGAATATTCCACGCAGGCGATCATTCCCTTTATCGCCTCATCCGGTCAATACCCGCACTCGGCTCTGGGGGAACAATTCATCTCGTGCAGTCTGGTCCACCCCAAAGAACCGGGCATCAACGACCACTGTTTCCGGCCGTTATGGAAGTTATGGAAACTTTTCAGCAAAGAGCGGAATATTGCGGTATTCAACGATTACAACTGCGACAACGTCTTTGCCGGTGATGAACATACCGGACACTATCTGATGATCTCCGGCGACCGCAAACGCGCGTTGCTGGTCGTTTCCAACTTCAATGCAGAACCCCGGCAGACCGACTGTACCCCGGCATGGGAACTTCTGCCATTTGATCCGGCAAATAAAAAAGTCTACCTGCTCACTCCGGATGAAAATTCCCCCGGAACTCCGGCAGAATACAGTGAAAACCGACTGGTTACGGAGCTGGCAAAATACGGCTGTTCCGGATTTTACTTTACGGAAAATGAACCGGATTTCACCGGTTTCTGCCAAAGTTATCACCAGCCGTGCGCCCCGGAAGGGATCGCATGGCAGCAGGAGATCGCCTTGCAGCGGCAGCTGCGCAACGATCCGCCGGTGTGGAAAAAAGTGCTTCTGACGCTGGATATTGCGGATATGCCGGCATTCAGTTACGAGGACAGTATGACGGTCGATCTTTTTGACAACGACTCGTGGGTAGTAAAATTCAATGCGGACGGTTCCTTTGAAAAACTTTATCCGGTGTTGAACAAAGACGGCAAAACGCTCACTACCGGAGAAACTTCTGTCACCACTGATTTAAGTACCGTTCTTCCTCCGGGCAGACATCATATCGGAGTTTACGCGACTCATCTGGGTGAACCGTTTTACTCATTTTTCACCGCGAAACTTTCCGATGGCGGGAAGAACAGTTACGATATCGTATTCCGCAACGATCTGGAAGAAAACCGTGCATTTCTGCACTTCGATGTAATCATACCATAGAGACAATAAAATGAATGAAAATCCGACAATCGTCAAATACTCAGGCGGCAGCTTGCGCGAAGTGCCGCTGACCTCGGTAAAAGTCAACTCTTTTCTGCGGGAGTTCCTTGAACGCCAGCGCAGCGGATTATCCGGGAACTACCGTAAACAGAAATATCCTTTTGATTCCTGTCTGTGGCAGGGCGTGATCAAAGCCGGTTTCTGGGAATTGGACTACAAAGGTCTGCCGCGCCCGATCCCCGGCCCGAACCGCTGGTGGCCATACGAACAGACCGGATATCTGCTGGACGGACTTTTCCGTCTGGGAATATTGACCGGCGATCAGGAGATGGTCAAACTTTTTGAGGACAATCTGGCGTATCTGCTCGACCACGCCGACAACGGCAGACTGGCGGGAAAATGTTACGGTTATGAATCCGAGTGGCCAATGGGAGTGTTTTTCAAAGGAGTTTCGGCTTATCTGGATTGTTTCGATGATGCCGGTATCAAAGCGGCATTTCAGAAACACTACCACGCCGTTTCCGTGGAAGAACTTGGCAACGGCAGCCGCAACATCACCAATATCGAGGGTTTGCTTTCAATGGCAAAGCGGTGTGATGATGATGACTTGAGAACCAAAGCATTCGATGTATACAAACAATTCAGCAAAAGTTATGACCCGGATAATCCTTATGCGGGATTTCCGCTGGAAAAGATGGAAACTTTATCCAATGTGGTCTATCACGGTGTAACGCTTTGTGAAGAGATCAAACTGCCGGTGATGCTCTATCTTGCCGGCGGCGGAAAACGCTATTTTGATGCCGCACAAAGGGCATGGGATCTGACCATGAAAAATCACGGTTCCATCCCCGGTGTCCCCGGTTCTGTGGAACACGGTTTCGGGCGCGACCCGGAATTCGGCTATGAAAGTTGTGTCCTTTCCGATGCGCTTTATACTCTTGGATATTTTATCATGGCTGGCGGCAACGCTCAATATGCCGATCAGGCAGAAAGAATCGCTTACAATGCTGTTCCCGGCGCAGTAACCAAAGATTTTTCTGCATTGCAGTATTTTTCCGCTCCCAATCAGGTCGTGGCGACACCGTTTTCCAATCTGACCAGTTTCCTTTATGGTTCAGCCCCGTTGCGGCAGTACCGGCCTGATCACTTTGCCGCCTGTTGTCCGGGAAATATCCACCGGGCCATGCCGAATTTCATTTCCCGGATGTGGATGCTTTCCGGTGACGACACCCCGGCAGCGGTCTGTTACGGACCGTCGGAATTTTCCGGAAACTTTATGGGTACAGCATATAAAATCAGCGAAAACACCGATTATCCCTTTGAGGAAAAGATCGACTTCAAATTCACCGTTGCCAATGGCGGCACGATACCCTTTATCTTCCGTATTCCGTCATGGTGCAGCGATGCGCAACTTCTGCTCAACGGCAAAGCGATAACGCTGGAATACGACGGTTTCGTGAAAATCAGCGGTATTGCCGACGGCGATACACTGACTTTGAAAATGCCGATGAAAGTGCAGCAGTGTTCCGAACGGCACTGGAGCCACTTTGAGCGCGGACCGCTGGTCTACACGCTTCCGGTGAAACACTCCACGGTCAAAGAGGACCCGGAAGAACGTTTCACGCCACTTTCCATGAAACCGCAGAGCGCGTGGAACTACGCCGTCGCGCCGGGATCCCCGTGCAAGGCAGTCGAAACCGGCAATACCGGAGCTTATCCATACGATGAGCCGCCGATGGTTCTGGAAGTTGCGGCAAAAAAAATCTCCGGAGCTTTTGCAGAACTTGATCAGGAGCGTTACACCCCGAGGGTGCCGCTTTTCTGCCAGACAGCCGCCGAAACAGAAACGCTCCGTCTGGTGCCGATGGGAGCGACCGAAACCCGGTTGACCGCATTCCCGGATGGCATAAAACGCTCGATGCTGCCGATTCTTTCCGGTTACACCGCAGAGGGCGAAAATATGGAACAGCTTGACTTTATGGCGTTCCGTGATCAGGCCCGGGAGATCCGCATTGACCGTGACGGTTACTTTGATCTGGCAAATTTTTACCGGAAAAGTCAGAATTGTTCGGCATATCTGCAGATCCGTTTTTATTCAGAGTATGAAGGTACCGGTATCGCCTCTGTGATGATGAGCGACGGCGGAACCGGCTGGATAGACGGGAAAAAAGTATTGGAGATCCCGGCGATAATGGAGGCGGAATTTGCCGCCGGATTGTGGTTTGAGATCCCGGTCAGAAAAGGTCACAATCATCTGGTGCTGAAAGTTGACGACACCATCCCCACTTACGATCACCGCGATGCGTGGGGGGCAAAGGTACAATTCTTTATTTAAGATGCTCTGTTCCAAATATAGGTTGACAACATATTGCGCACACAAGTTGTGGAGGGTGTTACTCTATTGAGTTTTTTTGCAAAACTTTCTTTCTTGTGAAAGAAAAACCCCAGTGAAACTTCTTCCACAGGGGTTTTGCAAAGCTTTTTTCAAAAGCGTCGATCAAGCCGCGACAGCGGAGCGGCGCGACAATCCGCTTTCTTTGCAAAGCTTTCTTTCTTGCGAAAGAAACATTCACGCGGGTGTTACTCCACTGAGTTTTTTGCAAAGCTTTTTTCCAAAAAAGCGTCGATCAAGCCGCGACAACGGAGCGGCGCGACAGTTCGCTTTCTTTGCAAAGCTTTCTTTCTTGCGAAAGAAAGCGGAGAGGGGCGGGACACTTCGTTTCCCTCCCCTCAAACTCCCCTCCCTCAAGGGCCTTCCCGTGACTGTTGCGGGTCATTGGGTTCTTCC
>SUWK01000071.1 GCA_015061525.1 Lentisphaerota bacterium | reverse complement strand
GCCTTCCCGTGACTGTTGCGGGTCATTGGGTTCTTCCCTCGGAGGTATGCGCCGCTTACTCTGTGGGGCGACCGCCAGACCGGCTTTGCCGGTCGTCAAACGGCTGCGCCTTACGGCTTGCCTGGGCTGTCTTTCCACGGCGTAACCGGCTTTTGCTCGTCCTCCGCTCATCCTCGCAACTTTTGTTGCGTCGGCTTTGCTCGCATGTAAATGCTCGCAAAGTTCATTCGCATGCGGACTGCGCGCTCGCACCCTCGCGGTGCTCGCACCCGTGCGTTGAACGTCCCACGGAGGGCATCAACCAATATCAGGAACAGAGCCTAAGATATAAAAAATCCCTGTTGTCCGGATGAACAGCAGGGACTTTTTCTATTTCAGCTTCAGAAACGTTTCTGGAACTGACGGGGCTCGCGGGGGCGGGCTTCGTTGACGACAGCTTTGCGGCCGCCGATATCATTGCCGTTGAGGGCTTCGATCGCCTTGCGGGCTTCTTCATCATTGGGCATTTCAACAAAACCGAAACCTTTGGCTCTGCCGGTTTCGCGGTCATTGACAATTCTGGCGGCTGCAACTTCACCGAAAGCCGCAAAAACTTCGCGCAATTCGTCCGGAGTGGTGCTGTACGGCAGATTACCGACGTAGATATTCATTCCTAATTCTATCCTTTCGTTAAAAAATCAGGTTCGGCAGGACCGTCCTGCAAAACAGATTTTTTCATGTGTTACTAATAAGTATATGAAAAAATACCGCTAAAGCAATAGCAAAATAAAAAAATATTGAAATTTCTTTAAAAAAAGTTGATTTTCGGCACGAAATGCAGTAAATTATTGATTATTTCAGGAGAATAAAATGGCAAAAGCATCAGTAAAAACCAATGCATTGCGTCTGGCAGAGAGTGCCGGGATCGCTTATGAAGCATTTGAATACGATATATCTGACGGCAAAATAGATGGAGTTTCCATCGCATTGAAGATCGGGCGGTCGCCGGAAGAGGTTTTCAAAACTCTGGTCACTCAGGCCCCCGGGCATGAATATTTTGTTTTTATTGTTCCGGCAGCCGGAGAGTTGGACTTGAAAAAAGCGGCAATGGTCGTCCGGCGGAAAAGTATTGAAATGATTCCCTCAAAGGAATTGCTGCCGTTGACCGGCTATATTCATGGCGGTTGTTCTCCATTGGGAATGAAAAAACAGTTTCCCACGATCATAGATGAAACGGCTCAACTCTATGATACGATTTGTGTTTCCGGCGGAAAAGTCGGTTTGAATATTGCGGTCGTTCCGGATGAATTGGCCGGAGTTATCGGTGCAGCGTTTGCCGACATCGCAAAATGAAGAGGAGTTATTGTCAGAATGGAAAAAATTACTGTAAATGGTGTGGATTACCGTGCCGGATCATGGGATATGTTCGGAGTGAAAATTCTGCTGATAAAAGGAACCCGGGGAGCTTTGGGGTGCGGGTACATCAATCTGGCTGCTGCTGAAAAATTCGGACACGCTCTGGCTGTCGTCAGCGGAGTTGCTGATTACAATGAAATGCTTGCCGCAGAAGTAAAGGCTGTTTCTTCTGCGGCTGCCGAACTGGGTAGCACGCCGGGGATGACCGGAAAAGAAGCACTGGAAAAACTGGCGTAAAAAATACTTTACCGTTTCTTGCCGTGGAATGGGGTACGCCGTTTTTTCAGTACATGGATCTGCGCACGTCTTTCCGCAAGACCGCGATTGACTTCGATTTCGGTGCCGTCCGGAGCTTTTCCGGTATAATACATCGCCGCGCCCATGGTCATGGGCAGAGGGATATAATCCTGTACCTGCTGCAGACTCCAGTGGTGTTTATTGAGAAAATCATCGACCGTTTTCATCTCTTTACCGGTACATCCGGGGAAATTGGATATGAAAAGCGGTATCAGATATTGTTCCAAACCGCACTCTTTGCTGATCCGTTCAAATTCGCGCATGAATTCAAAAAATTCTTCCGGAGTACCTTTACGCATCAACTTCATTACTTGCGGGTGGAGATGCTCAGGAGCAACTTTCATGTGCCCTGAAACGTGATGAGCGATCAATTCATAGAGCAATTCTTTCTGCCGCAGACACAGATCAAGACGGATTCCGGAGTTGACATATAAATGACGCACTTTCGGCATTTTACGCAGGGTGCGCAAGAGATGCACCATCGCCTGACCATCGCACTTATAAGACGGACACGGTTTGGGGAAAAGGCAGCTGACCCGGTGACATTTTTTACATTTTTCCGTATCGTAGGTACTGCCGAAAATATTTCCGGCGGCACCTCCGACATCCGAGATTGTTCCTTTGAAACCGGGACGGTTGGAAATGTACTCTGCTTCCCGGACGATAGATTCCTCACTGCGGCTCATCACCGTGCGTCCCTGATGGGCAACCAACCCGCAAAAGGCACATCCGCCCGGACAGCCGCGCACAGCCTGAATGGAATCTGCAATCGCATCAAATGCCGGAATCCTGCCTTTGTAGCGCGGATGAGGTTTTCTGGCATAAGGAAGCTCGTGAACTTCGTCCAGTTCTTTACTGGATAAAGGTTCAGCCGGCGGTTCGATTACCAGCAGGCGGTCGCCGTATTGCTGGATCAGACCGGATGCACTGTAATAATTCATATTGGCCTCAACGAGCTTGGTTTCTGTCATCAAAGCATCTTTATTGTTCAGGATCTCTTCATACGACGGCAGTTCCACATATCCGGTCTTATCAAACTCCAATGCCGCTTTTTTGCCGAGCAGACGAGCGGTTCCCCGGATGCCGTCAAGCGGTTTTCCGTCACGCATCCGGTCAAAGGCTTCCGGTGTCGGGCGTTCACCCATGCCGTAAACCATAATGTCGCATTTGGTATCCAGCAGCATTGACGGACGGATCTTGTCCTGCCAGTAGTCATAATGTGCCACGCGGCGCAGGCTGGCTTCCAACCCGCCGGTCAAAACCGGTTTGCCGGGGAACGCCTGTCTCGCCAGCTGGGCATAAACGACCAGAGCGTGCGGGGGGCGGTTGCCGGTAAGACCATTTTCACTGAACATATCATCACGGCGCATCCGGCGTCCGGCGGTGTAAATATTGACCATGGAATCCATATTGCCGCTGGTGACTCCGATGCCGACGCGCGGAGTTCCCATGACTTTTAAACTTTCCGGGGTTTTCCAGTCCGGTTGGGCGATGATACCGACTTTGTATCCTCTGTGTTCCAACAGTCTGCCGATGATGGCAGCACCGAACGACGGGTGATCCACATAGCAGTCTCCGGAAATTATCAGGATATCCAACTCATCCCAGTTGAGCTTTTTCATCTCCTCCCGGGTCGTAGGCAGAAACGGGGCAGGGGAGGAACTCATTTTTCCGGCAGCTCCAATATTCCGGTTGAAGGAATACTTGCCGCCGGAGTCGGAGTTTTGCTGCCGATAGCGGAAAACGGGATTTGTATTTCATATATATTTTTCGGATCGGCCAAATTGCTTTTCAAAGTGATGTCGATTTTACTTTGTGACGACAGCAGCAGACTGTTCAACGGGAAAAGCATCTGCATATTGCCTTTGCCGCTGATCTCTTCGGTAAAATACTCGAATTTTCCGTTACGCATCAATGCATAACAGGGAAATTTGATATCGGAAATTTCCAGTACATAATCAAAGATGCTGATTTTGCACATATCATTGAGCTGCAGAGACACGACGGCATAAGTACAATTTTGCGGAAATTGCTGGAGCAGTTCCGGCGGCAATTTGGCAATATTTATTTTTGCCGTGGTCAGCTGGGCGGCGGTGATTTTGCCGGAACGGCAGTAGAGAATGTCTTCGGCATATACCGAGACAGTTAACAAAGCGAAACAGATGAGAAGAAATTTTTTCAACATAATATTTTATCCTGACAATTTTTGTTTTCCGGTTTATATACTATATCTTTACCTGACAGAAAAGTCAACTCAATGCCGAAAGTTTTTCCCGCAAATCTTCAGCATTTGTAAATTGGACAGCGTTCCAGCCGCGCCGGATGGCAGCTGTGATCAGATCGATCCGGTCATCCGTGTACAAATCCGGAACACCGTAGAGTTGTTCAAAACGCTCAAACATTGCCGGAGACGGCTTTTGAGATCCGCTTTCAAAGCTGAATATTCCGCCGTGAACGGTGTCAAAGGCAGGGAACAGTTCTTTTGTCCGTTGAAGATGGGTCGGAGAGATGTCTGAAAAAAATACCGTCGTGATTTTTTGTTCCGGCAAAGCTGATACCAATTCTGTCATGCCGGGAACTTTTTCGATCAGGATGGAATTGAATGCAGTCCGGATCTGTTCTGCGGGAAAACGGTTTTCCAGTATCCGGGCTGCTGTCAGCAGAAAAGTTGTTTCATCTCTGATGATCCCGCACTCAAAATCCCGCATCAGAATTGTAAGTTTTTCCGGCAGTTGTTTTATGCCCAGTGCTTGTTGAAAGTTCAAGTGATTTATTTTTACACAGACATTGCCGATATCCAACGCCAGAACTTTTTTGCCCATAAATGTTATCCTCCTGCAAAAAGTTTTATTTTTTTATAATATACCACTGGCACTGGAGAAAAACAAGGTTGCAATTTGTTTCAAAACACAGTATGTTAAATACAGGTATTTTTTATTTCGTTGAGGAGTGATCTATGAAAATTGCAAAAAGTATATTGGAAACAGTCGGTGCTACTCCGTTGGTGAAAATCGGCAGAATGAATAATGGAAATGCTGAAATTTTTGCCAAAGTGGAGTTTTTCAATCCCGGTGGTTCCGTCAAAGACCGTGTCGGAATTGCGATGGTGGAAGCAGCAGAAAAAAGCGGTCAGCTTCTTCCGGGGGGAGTGATCATTGAACCAACCAGCGGCAACACCGGAATCGGTCTGGCGATCGCAGCAGCGATTAAGGGATATAAATTGATTCTGGTCATGCCGGAAACGATGAGTGTCGAACGGCGCAAACTGGCGGCGGCTTACGGTGCGGAAATTGTTTTGACACCGGGGGATGCCGGTATGGCGGGAGCTATTGCCAAAGCGGAAGAACTTAAAAAAGAGTTACCCGGTTCCATCATTCCCCAGCAGTTTTCCAATCCGGCAAACCCGCAGGCGCATTATGAATCCACTGCCGTTGAGATATGGGAAGATACCGATGGTATGACAGATGCTTTTGTCGCCGGAGTCGGTACCGGAGGGACTTTGAGCGGAGTGGCGCGTTACTTGAAAGAAAGGAATGCTGCGGTAAAAATTTTTGCAGTTGAACCGGATACCAGTGCGGTGCTTTCCGGAAAACCTGCCGGAATGCATCTTTTGCAGGGGATCGGAGCCGGTTTTATTCCGGACGTACTGGATACCGGATTGATAGATGAGGTTATTCAGGTTTCTGCAGCAGATGCCGGAAACGCTGCCCGGGAAGCCGCAAAAAGCGAAGGTATGCTTATCGGTATATCCGGCGGAGCTGCCCTTCACGCAGCTCTTGAGCTTGCCAAAAGAGCGGAATTTGCCGGAAAAAATATTGTGGTACTGCTGCCGGATACCGGCGAAAGATACCTTTCCACATGGTTATTTGACTGATAAAAGATAAAGAGAGTTGTACAATGGATATTATACAGGAAATCAATAAGCTGAAAATTGAGCGCAATGCTGTGATCATGGCGCACAATTATACTTTGCCGGAGGTTCAGGATATCGCTGATTACAGCGGCGATTCACTGGAACTTGCCCGAATCGCCGCCGGGTGTGATGCCCGGGTGATAGTGCTTTGCGGGGTGCGTTTTATGGCAGAAACGGCGAAGATACTTTCTCCGGAAGCGATCGTTCTGCATCCGGCACCGGAATCCGGTTGTCCGATGGCAGATATGGCAGATGCCGCAGCGGTGAAAGAGTTCCGGGAAAAAAATCCGGATACGCTGCTGATTGCCTATGTCAACACTACCGCCGCAACGAAAAGCGAGGTGGATATCTGCTGTACCAGCGGCAATGCGGAAAAGATCGTGGCTGCTCTGCCGGAAAATCAGAAAGTGATGTTCCTGCCGGATGCCAATCTGGGGGGTAATCTGATCCGTTCTCTGGGGCGTCCGATGGGATTGTGGGATGGCTGCTGTCCCATTCACAACCGGATCACTCCTGATGATATCAGGCAGGCGCGGGCTGCGCATCCTGAGGCTGTGGTGATGGTTCATCCGGAGTGTAAAGTTGAAGTTACTGCTCTTGCCGACCATGCGCTGAGTACCGGCGGTATGCTGAAACTGGTCAGCGGGAGTTCTGCAAAAGAGTTTGTTGTCGGTACGGAAATCGGGATAATTCACCGGATGAAAAAGGAAAATCCGGATAAAAAGTTCTATCCGTTGGATAACAACCCGGTTTGCGAAGATATGAAAAAGATCACATTGGAAAAGATCGCTGCTGTGCTGCGTGATTTATCATGCCGGGTTGAATTGGATGCTGATGTTATCGCCAAAGCGCGGCGTCCGATAGAAAAGATGCTGGAACTTTCAAAATAAATGGGTAATGTCCCAAATTTTGTGAAACGGAAGCATGAGGTTATAAACAAACATTTCTATCAGTGTATAAAACATATCACATAAGTTGTGATTTGTCAACCAAGCCGGTACGGGTTTGATCCAACCGGCTTGTCAAGGCGTAGCTTTATGCGAAGACTGATGGAGGGATTGCGGAGGAAGGTCGTGTTTTGCGACGAGTACGGTGCAGGATCCGCCGTCGCATAAAGCTATGGCGGGACAAGGTGTACTATGTACTCGACTGTTGCGGCGCAGAAGCAAGGCGCGAGATTACCCGCAAGGTGCCACCGCAGGTTAGATTTTTCACAAAATTCAGGACAATAACAATAAATGATGCTTGCTTACGTTTTTATACTTGGATCATGGGTCATCTGGCGGGGAATTGCTGTTCAGAAGATCCATGCCGTATGGAAGATACTGTTATCAGTTGCCGTGCTGCTGATTGCCGGTAAGTTTTATGTTTTACGGGTGTTCAGCGGAGCAAAATCATTTTTCAATCCGGAATTGCCGTCATGGGTGCTTATTCCGGCGGCATGGCTTTTCGCGCTGCTGATATTTTTCTTTTTCTGGCTGGTATTTTATGAAATTTGCAGTTTTGCATGTACCTGGTTATGCCGCTGGAAAAAGTGGGAGCTGCCGTGCTTTTTCAAAAATTCGTTGTGGCGGGCAGCCGGAATTTTCCCGGCGGCAGTTCTGGTGTCGATCGGGATATACGGCGGATTAAAGACTCCGGCAGTGACGGAATATGATATTGAGGTCAAAAATCTTCCCGCAGAAATGGATGGAATGAAGATCGTGCATCTGTCGGATTTGCACGTTGACCCTCTGAACGGAGCCGAAAAGGTGCGTGCCATTGTGGATATCGCTAATGCCCAAGGGGGGGATTTGATCGTGATAACCGGGGATTTTGTTGACGGCAGAACCGCGGTTCGCGGCAAAGATCTGCAATTTATTTCCGGCTTGCAGGCTCCTTTGGGGGTATATGGAGTACCTGGCAATCACGAATATTATTCCGGTTATCAGGAGTGGATGGATTTTCTCAATGATCACGGGATCAAGATGCTGGAAAACTCCCGGGTCAAATTAAAAGAGAATTTTGTTATCGGCGGAGTGACTGACTTGGCGTACCGTCAGAGAGGCGGGGAAAAGCCAGACGTGAATAAAGCATTTGCCGGAGTGCCGGAAAAGAGTTTCAAACTCCTTTTGGCGCATCAACCCAAACTGGCGGTGGAAGCGGCGGACGCCGGAGTTGACTTGCAGTTGTCCGGTCATACTCATGGCGGCATGATCTGGGGCTTGGATTTGCTGGTCGGATTTTTCAACAAAGGTTTTGTTTCCGGCACATATGATGTGAAAGATATGAAATTGCATATATCCAATGGCACGGGTATCTGGAACGGTTTTCCGATCCGTCTCGGATATCCCTCGGAAATCGTTGTGCTGACATTGAGAAAAAAACGTTGAGCAAGCAGCTGGAATTACAAAAAACAGTACCCGACGGTCGATTCAGACGATCATCGGGTACTGCTTTTTTGTTTTTACTTTGCCGGAGTTAATAAGAACCAGTAGGTTGAACCGGCTTCTGCATCAACAGTCATTTCTGTGATACCCCGGTATGATTTGTTGTTGAACAGATTGGTTACATCAGCTTTGAATGGCATTTTGAATGTTGTTTTGCCATTTTTAAGACAATGCACCATCATGAAATTGCCGTTGGTTTTACACTGAAAACCACTGTCGCCGATAGAGTATGCTCCGGCTTCAGCGGCAAGATGCTGAAAGTAATCCGGAGTAAGTCCTCCAGCTTCTCCAATGTAAACAGCTTTCCAGTCAGGATACTGTCTTTCAAGAATCGCAGGTTCATTGTTTGCGGCAAAACGGGCAAGGATTTTATCCCCCGGTTGAGGTACGGCAGAAACTATTTTCATAGCATCGTACCATGCTTTGGCAGCTTGCGGATGAGGATCTTTTTTATTCATCCATTGTGAAAGAACTGAAAACGCCATATTCTTTTGAGCAATCACATGATGATTGGTCAAACGTTTGCTGACATTGACTTCGATAGTGCTTCCTTCTTTTGCACCGCCGAGTCTGCCGGTTCCGGAAAGAAATATCAAGGTACGGTTACTGTTTTTCAACTCATTGAGCAATGACAGACGCTTGTTGTCAATACGGTACATTGAGGAAAATATCAGAACTTTGAATTTTTTTGCCAGTTCCGGATTGGCAATCATGTCGTTGAGTGAATAACGAGCAAACGGCACTCCGCTGCAGCCAAGCACATACAGCTGCTGCTGGGTGAGCATGGTTATATCCATCATCCATTCAGGAGAAGGAAGATTTCGCAAAAACATTCCGTCATCATCGATCACAAATGCAGTATCCGGCTGCCATTTTGACGGAGTTTGTGTGAAAATATTTTTACCTGCTTTGGCGGTTTCTTTGATATCTTCCAGCAGCTGTGGATGATTGAACCATCCGGGAGCCATATCCAGATACCAGAACCCCATATCCTGGGCGAACATCGCCCCCGCAAGTTTGCGGTTTGCTGCCTGCCACATCTGGAAATCGATCATTAATCCCCAAGTGATACTCATGATTTCCTTTTCCCACGACGGAGCGGCATTCCAGGTGCGGATATCGAATTCATTGGTGTACAATTTGCCGTGCAGATGAAATGAATCAAAAGGTAACGGCTGGGTACTCGGTGATGATGGCGGCCGGAAATTGTAAGGCGACTGCGCGACCAGGATATCAAATTTCTGATTCGTGAGGAAATCATAAATATCCAATGATGCCCCGGGACCGCCGGAGTATGCTCCCATGCACCAACGCATGGTAAAAACATCTTTACCGATCAACTTTCTTGCATATTCACCGATTTCGTCAGCTATCCGCCACCCGGCGATTTTGTTGAAGTGAAAAAAATCGATCCGGTTCTGTTCTGTTTCCGGATAGAGACAATCATCATTTCCACCGAATTTCGGAGCTTGAGCATTTTCAAAAGAAACTTTCTGGTCATTCCAGGCTTTTTGCAAAGCCTCAGCAGTGCCGTATTTTTCTTTCAGATATTTGCGGAATGCATTGAGTGCAGGGATACTATAGTCAAAGTGAGTGGTCACCATTTGCCCATCATGTCCGCCGCCGATGTGGAAACCGACAATAAATTTGGATAATCCGGTTCGTTTCAATTCGGCGATGATTTGAGAAATTTGTTTTTTATACTCATTTTTCAGTACTTCCGAATGATAAGAAACCCACGGGTATCTGGTCGGTGATGGAGCAGCATTGAGATTTTCTGAAATATGTATTCCGCTGCCCAATACCGGTTTTCCGGTTTTGCCGATCCAAACTTCTGCGGGATTTTCTTTGGAAAATGCGTAGTAAGGATGCAGTCCTATGGAGAGGATGATTTTTGCTTTGGGGTTAAGTTTCAAGGCATTGCGGATCTGCGTGACTGCTCCGCTCAAATCAAGTTGATTTTTACCTTTCCAACATCCTGCATAAGTTTTCTGCGGATATCCCTCGCCAAGCCGCAAAGATACTTTGCTCAAGTTGATGCCGATTGCTCCGAAGTCTCCTGCATTGGAATAACTTTTACCGACAAGAAATGCTCCATAAGGTCCATTTATTATCGGGGCAGTGATTTTTCCATCGATCAGCAAGCGTGATTTGCCGTCAATACGTGATACTTTACCGGTATGTTCCGGTTCAGCGGAAATTATCTGGTCAAGTTCTGAATCAGAAATCATTTCCGGTGTCCGGTCAAGAACTTGGCGTCTGTTGAAAAAAGTATTCCAGTTTTGCGCTGAAATATTATCATGTTCAACGTAAAAGTCGTCCCAGACCGCTTCACTTGCTGCCCCTGCGATGATCAGGACAGGTTCAAAGTATGTTATCCCTTTTTCGGCTTTCCGTTGAGTAAATTTTCTTTCCCATGTGGAAGGCGGGGTTGCAATGATTTCCTGCAGCCGGTCTCCGCCGTGTATCCCCGGGTAAAAAGAGAAAAGTTTGAAATCCTGTTGACCGGCAGTTTGCAGACGCAGCATCGCTCGGGAGTATAGGGCATGGTTCTGTTTCCCCTGATAGAAACAGTTGAATTGCATTTTTTCGCCGTCTTTTACCGGGATTTGCTGTTTGAATTTGATCAGTATGTACCCCTGATCATTGGTTTTTACGGTTTTTAAAACCCGGGCTTCAGAACGGCCGCCGGTATTTAAGATTTCAACTTTTCCTTTTGCTCCGCCGCAATACTCTACTGTGAAAGGTTCTTCTCCGTCTTTTTGAAATGTCTCATACCATACCGCATTGGCAAATGATGCCGTTTGGTAACGTGCCGGATTGGCACTGCTCCATGTATCGGCGCCGGATACCAGACCGCCGCAAACGCAAAGTAGTAATAAAAATGACTTTTTCATATCTTACAACCAAATTTCATTTCAATGGTGAGTTTTCCGAAGCCAGGCTTTTGAGTAATTCTCCGGCTATAAAACTGTTGCCTGTCGGGGTGAGATGAACGCCGTCTTTAACAAAGAGAGCAGGGCGGTTTGCCGCATTTTTGGTCGGCGTGTAAAGATCAATGTAAAAACATCCGGTTTCTCCGGCAACTTTTTGCAGCATGGACAAAAATGGTGTTACATGCTCCGGCAAGCCGAAAATATGACCGGTATGTCCCCACTTTACCATATTGTCAGCGATTGCCCGGCTTTTTCCCGTATCGCTGGCGCAGGGAGAAAGCAGAATAATTTTTACTCCAGGACTTTTTTTACGGATAAAGTCAATGACCCGGCGGAAAGATGCTTCTGCATCTGCAAGAGATACATTGGCGGTTTTTTTGTAATTGCTTTTGGAATTGGCAACGGTATCATTGTGTCCGAGAAAGAGGAATACGATATCATATCGTGCAGCAAATATTTTATTGTAATCTTTCAAACGCCAGATATCCGGTTTGCCGTATTTCCAAGTGAGCCGTTCTTCGACTCTGGTGATGAAATCTCCATTGATCGCAGCATTACGCATGGTAACTTTGCCGGGATTGTATTTGTTCAGCCAGAAAACCAGTTTGTCAAAATGATTTCCTCCCCGGTGCAAATCGCTTAAACTGTCCCCCAGAATCAGGATGTTCAAATTTTTTTCCAATTTTATTGATGCGGCTGATTTATCCACAATATTATATTCATTTTGCGGCAATATTTCAGCGATACAATAGGCTTGACGACCACTTTGAGCAGCCACGACGGCAACTTCTCCTGCCGGG
The DNA here is from genome assembly GCA_015061525.1 of Lentisphaerota bacterium. GTDB lineage: Bacteria > Verrucomicrobiota > Lentisphaeria > Victivallales > Victivallaceae > UBA1784. Next base: position 3,220 of record SUWK01000071.1, on the reverse strand, counting down.
AAATTTGCTGTGCCATTATAAATTACTGTGCCGTTACTGTCTGATTTTCCGGTGGTGTGGATCGGTAATTGTTTCCGATCAGCAGGAATGGCAAAAAAGTTGATTTCTGAATTCGTTTCAGAAGTGCGGAAAGTCAAATCCGGAAGTGTTGAACCTTCCGGCATTACAACATGCGAAGATACCGGTGATACCGAAATATTTTGCGGTCTGATATGGGTGATGGCAGCATCGTCAATATATGCAGTCGCATCTTTACCATGCAGTTCAAAAATCGGTGCAATTCTGTCTGCAAAGGTTTCAGAAAGGTCGGCAATGAATTCAATTTTCTGCCATTGCCCGGAGAGCTGTATTTTTTTTCCGTATGTGAAGTTCATACTCTCCCCTCCTTTGCCATTACGCCCGTAAAGCAATGCTCCGGCACAGATATTACCGGTTCCTCTGGCATAAAATGAAATGCTTATTTTCTGACCGGCGAGGTATTTATGGGTGAGGCCGAAAAATACTCCACGTGCAAAAAAGCTGCCGCGTTTTTCGGTCGTCGTCACTTTTACAGATCCTTTGCCGGTGCGGGCATTGCCGGTGATGAATTGAATTTTACCCGCCCAGTAACCTGGTGTCATCCAGTTGCCGGTGCTGCGTTCAAAATCGAAACTGAGATTGCGTGTAATCGGTGATGCCGGTAAGGCAAGTGCGGAAAATGCTGCACAGAGTGTCAGATATTTTTTCATAAAAGTGTTCCCGTATTATCAGTTGAATGCTTTTGCTCCGGTCCATCGGGTACTGCTGTTATAAGGAAATTCCGGAGTGATGGTTTCGACATGCCCGTCAAGAAATGCTCCATTCATTTTATCGGCATGTCTGGGGGCAAAACCGGCATTGGTAAATGAAAGTTTATCTGTGTACGCATTCCAGGTGCCGAAGTAGAAAGGACGTGATCCGCTGGATGCTTTCTGATAATCAATCAGTCCGGCAATAGAAGAGGGAGATGAAAGCAAATTGAGCTTACTTGTCGGATAATTCATTCCGCTGCTCCAGAGTCCGAAAATTGCTCTGCCGGAGTAACCGCCGTTTTTAGTTGCAGCATTTGCCACATAAGAGATTTCAAAACCCCATCTGTAGTTCATCCGTTCCGTATGTGACGGACATGTCCACAGTTCAATGCGTCTGGCTTTGTCATCACTTTTTGAATCATCCAATTGACCGTAATTGATGCCGCAATAAGGTGCCAAATCTGTGAACCATGAAGAATATGTCCCTGATATTTCGATGTGTGCGTAAGGATTGTAATCTTCATTGTCGGCTTGGTAGCTGTTTAATGCTGTACCGAATTGTTTCAGATTTGATGCGCAACTGGCTGATCTGCCGCGTTCACGGGCACTGTTCAAGGCCGGCAGCAGTATTGCCGCCAGTATTGCGATGATGGCGATGACCACCAATAGTTCGATCAGCGTGAACGCTGATCGAGTGAAGCACGGCTCCGCCGTGTGAAGCGCAGCGTTGCTGCATGAAGCGTTTGCCTGCGGCAAACATGAAGCACTTGCTTTGCAAGTATGATGCGGCGTATTTTTGAGAGCGGCACTCTCCGTATGTTTCCGTACACATCCGTACTGATCCGTACGAATAAAGCCTCTGAAAAAATGACGGCAGTGTTGTGCGGTCACCACCAGCAATTCGATCAGGGTAAAGCCCATGGGCTTTTTGTTGTGTCCACAACAAAAACATATGTTTTTCATCTCTTTTACCTCCTTATTTTTGAAAAGGATGATTATTGATATCGCGCAAAAAGACATCTAACTGCAAAGTCGTTTCAAATGGTTCAATTTTATCCATTTCCTGAAGAATTATTTCAATAGAACGGCAGATCGGATGAGCTGCTGAAGATATCGGATCGACGTTGAAACGGATCGCATCAATATTATTGAACCCGGAAAGAAAAACATCCTGACCGATCTTCAGGTTATGTTGATGGCACCAATACGCGCCGCCCAGAGCAAAATTATCGGTGAAGTAAGCAATTGCACGGGGATTACTTTTTTGGGCGAATATTTTTCCGGTTGCTTCATATCCCAACTTAAAGGCTTTTTCTTCAAAATCCGGTTCGTTCCATTCCAGAGAACCGGTTATTTCAACATTGTTCCGGCTCATGTTTTCACGTGGGGCTCCAATAAGCTTTTTCAATGCGGCAAATCGCGCAGAGGAGAAATTTTCTTCACCGGGAAGGATCAAGACCGGATCTTCTCCGCTTTGTTTTTTCAGGAATGACAGCAATTTATAAGATGCTGTTTCTGAATCAACATTGATATTGCGGCTGAAAATAGAATTCCAACCGATGAATGTCCGTTTGCTTTTCAGCAATATGTCTTCGATTTCCATGTGTCCGAGCGGAGTGCCGATAAAGACAAAATGTTCTGCACCGCGGATACTCAATTCCCGGATTTGACGGACGTTGTCATCAGAATTTTCGGTCATATTGTTAAAGTAGGTGGAAAATCCCTGCAAGTTCAGTTTCCGGATCAACTGCAGAACCATTTTTTTGATATGTGCTTCACTGTCTATCCGTCGCATTGCTGAAACTATTGCCACCGTGTGAGTGGAACGGCCATGCATCAGTTTATAACCGAAATTGACCTGATAGCCCTGTTTTTTGGCAATATTCAGGATAAGTTCCCGTTTTTGCGGAGAAACGCGGCAGTTGGTTTTGTTGTTCAATACAGCCGATACAGCCTGATAGGAAACCCCAGCTTCTGCTGCAATACTCTTGATCGTTACCGGCATAAAAGTCTCCTGATTATTGTGATTGAATGATGCAATCATAAATATAGTCATAAAATAAAAAAATGCAAGAGCAGTTATTTGAAAAAATGAAAATTTTTTACAAGGATGATTTTAAAAAATCATCAAAAAATTTGAAAATCCGCTTGAAAAATCGTATTTTTGAGGTATAGTATAATTCCATTACGGATCCATAGCTCAGTCGGTTAGAGCAGGTGACTCATAATCTCCGGGTCGGCGGTTCAAGTCCGTCTGGATCCACCAGAAAATTATAGCAGACTGCTGCAAAGTGCTGAATCTTTGCAGCAGTCTGTTTTTTTTATAAGCTCTATTATGTAAAAGTCAAGGGCTGATTCCCTTGTTTTTGTTAATTTTCTTAAATTTTCTGTTCACAAGCAACAAAAATCCTGTCTGCATAGTTTTCTATGCAGTATTATTTTCACAGTTT
>SUWK01000070.1 GCA_015061525.1 Lentisphaerota bacterium | reverse complement strand
AGTGGGGTTTGGGGAGAGGGGAAAAACCTCTTTTCCCGCCCGCTCGGCGGGTTGCGAAAAAACTCGCCCTTCCGTCTTCGTTTCACTACGCCGTGACGAGTCGCTTCGCTGGGGCTCGGATATACCATCACAAAGAAGCTCGCTTTTCTTGAAAAAGGGAGTGGGGTTTGGGGAGAGGGGAAAAACCTCTTTTCCCGTGAAAAGAAGTTTTTCCCCTCTTCCCAAGAGCGCATTCACTCTGATCGAGCTGCTCGTTGTTATTGCCATCATTGCAATACTTGCAGCGATTTTGCTGCCGGCATTGAACAGCGCACGCAAGCGCGGAACTCAGGCAAGCTGCATATCCAACCATAAGCAGATCGGCACTTATACAGCCATGTATGCCGATGCCAATGATGATTATCTGATGGCTGTTGATTCCGGCAGCCCCAATGCCACTCATTACAACTACACTGTCAGATCACGGGAAACTGTCGGACTCGGTAATTTGACCGGCTACAAAAAATTTTCCGATGACAATGAAATGAATGCCAAAAAAGGTGAATGGGATTTTCTGGTTTGTCCGAATTCTTCACCGGATACAGTTTCCCCCGGCTGCCGGACTCAAATGATTTTTGACTACGCTTCCGGTTCGACCATGCGCAGTACGTCATGCTATTATGCACCTTACGCAGTAGCTTACCAGTCATGGGGTTACTATGTCAAATCCACCGCAAAAAGTGCTTATCCGGCACTGGATGCCGCCTGGACCGCCACCAGCGGGATCGGCAAACTCAATGCGGTTGCCACCAGGGGCACTGCCATCGCCACCTGCTGGGCCGGCGAAGCCAAAGCCTTTTCCGCTATTGACAACGGACACGGCGACGGTACGAATAAAGTTTTCCCGACTGTGATGCCCGATGGTTCGGTAAAAACAATAACTACCACCACTGCAGAAGTGGTTTCATTGAGTTCCAATGCAGTAACAGCAAGTGGTGAAAACGGAATTTTCACCTTGCTCGCCTTGCTCTCTGCGATACGGTAAAAGAGGTTTGTCAATGAAAAAATATTTGCTTGCAGCCATCTTTCCCGTGTTTATGCTTGCCGGTTCCACAGCTGTAAAGGTGAGCAGTTTTGCCCCTGACCCCAAAAATGCCACAGCAGCTGTACAAAAAGCACTGGATTCCGGAGCAAAACAGATTATTTTTGATGATCCGGGTTTTGAATATCTTATCACCCCGGTTCAAGTGCGCAGCAACAGCGAACTCATCTTTGAAAAAAACTCTGTCGTCCGGGCACTGCCGGGAGCATACAAAGGCAAAAAAGATGCCATGTTCACCGTGGAAAATGCGGAAAACGTCATTTTCCGCGGCATCGGCAACGCTGAAATAAAGATGAATAAGCGTGACTATCAGGATCCTGCCCTCTATCAACCTGCTGAATGGCGCACCACGATCAATATCCTTTCAAGTAAAAATGTTTCCGTACTGGATCTGACCGTCAGATCTTCCGGAGGTGACGGCGTTTACATCGGCAAATCCCGGAAAGGCGGTCTGCCGTACTCCGAAAATATCCGGATCGAAAACACTATCCTTGACGATCATCACCGGCAGGGGATCAGTGTCATTTCGGTCAAAGATCTGCTGATAAAGAACTGTACCATCACCAATACTTCCGGAACCCCGCCTGCCTGCGGTATTGACTTTGAACCAAACGGTATCAAAGGCGAACTGCTGAAAAATTGTGTGGTGGACAACTGCCGTTTTTCCGGGAACAAAAGTGCCGGTATTCTGATCTACATCCACGCTCTTGACAGTGTCTGTGATATTACAGTCAGAAACAGTACTTTCACCGGCAACGCTTCCGGCATCAAAATCTCTCCGGATAATGTCGACAAAAATGTGATAAAAGGTTCAGTCAAAGTGGAAAAATGCAGTTTTTCCGGCAATTTCGCCCCGGTGGAGATCATCGGTCAGCGCGGTACCGTGGCGATCTCTTTTACAGACTGTGTTATCGACAATCTGCAGGGCAAAGCCCGTCGGGCAGTCAGTCTGCAGAGCAAAAGTCTGCTGCCTTTTACTGGAGTGGATTTCGGCAATCTGCTCATCAGGCAACCGGCAAAGTTTCAGCCGTTGAGTTTTGAATCGTTCCGCGGTGCCGGATTGGGAAAACTTGCCGGTTCGATCACGGTATATGATGAAAAAGGTCAAGCAAAAGCTGTCGATCTGGCAAAATTTTCTGCGGCGCATCCGGGCGAACCCGGCTTATTCGATTTCCAGACATCACAACTGGACACCAGAAACCTGATCCCGATTGATCCGGGAAAAATCACCCGCAGAGGAATCAGCATTTTTGTCCGGGGAAAAAATATTGAATTTGTTCAGTATTGCGATGGCAAAAATCCGGTAAATATCACTTTTCAAATTATTTGGCGCACTCCGGGCAGACCGGAAATGCCGATACAACTGGAGATGCTCGACACCGTTGGCAATTCTCACGGTATCGTTGCATCTCTTACCGGAAATAAACCGGTGTATACGCTGCAGACTTCTGGACCGGCGGTAATGAGATTCAGAGTAAAAAACACTCATGGAAAATCTGTGGCGATCTACTCTGATACCAAAGGTTTGGCATACAATGCCGCAGTGAAAAACTCCTTTTTCCGTTGCCGGGGCAAGCTCTATTTCCAAGTACCAGCCGGAGAAAAAGAGGTCGCGCTGGAAATTTCAGGTGAGCCCAATGAACCGGTGGAAGCGGTTCTGGTCAATGCCAGAGGCAACGTCGCTGCCAGAGTTCCTTACAGTGCCAATCGCCAGCTGCTGAAAGCAGTACGCACCAATGCGGATAAAACCGAATTGTGGCGAGTGGAAGTAGTCAAAGCATACGAAGACTGGACAGTGAGATTGAAAGCCCCCCTGCCGCCGCTGTTCTACATCAACCCGGCAGATGTGTTGGTACAAAAGTAATTTTATCAGAGAACAATGATTATGCGTTTTTTCAATTTCATTTTATGTTTGAGTGCAATTTTTTATTTTTCAGGATGTCAGAACATGTCAGATAATCAGCTTAATATAACCGGTACTCAAATTTTTGATCCGGAAAATTATCCGGGCACAGATGTCGAGCGCATCAATGCTGCATTACAGGATGCCGCGAAATGCGGCGGAACTGTCATCGCCGGTGTCAAAAAAAATATCCCGGCACCCGGTAATTCCGTCTGGCTGTTGGATTCTGCAATACTTATTCCCGGTAATGTGCATTTGATAATCGACAACTGCACACTCAAAAGAAGCGATCTTTCCCGGGACAATATCATCCGCAGTGCCAACTGCATCCCCAACAGCGATAATATTGATCCGCTGAAAAATATCCGTATCACCGGCATCAACAATGCCGTGATCGCGGGTGCCGATGTTCCCCGCTCAACCGGTGACTATGCCAAATATCTCTGCACGCCGCAATTCACCCCGAAAGGCTGGAGTTCCTATGGCAGCGATGCAGGAAAAGACGGTGAATACCAGAAAGGTGACTGGCGCAATATCAGTGTATTGCTGGCAAAAGTTGACAACTTCCTCATTGACGGAGTCACTGTCCGCGATTCCCATTGCTGGGCAGTTGTACTGGAACAGTGTACCAGAGGTAAAGTCAGCAATATTGAATTCGACTCGCGCAACGGCAAAACGGTCAACGGCAAATGGGAACTTTTCCGCAATCAGGATGGTTTGGATCTGCTCCGCGGCTGCCGGGATATCACGATCGAAAATATTACCGGACATACCGGCGATGATCTGATTGCAGTCTGTGCCGTCGGCAACGGCAAAGTCGGTAAAAATGGAGTCATCGGCGGCGGCTCATTTCTCACCGGCGACAAAAATATCTCCGATGGAGATATCTGCAACATCATCATCCGCAACGTGCGCGGATATTGTGCCGGAGGTCATCAGCTCATACGTTTTCTCAATTCCGGAGGAGCGAAAATCAGTAATGTCATCGTCGACACGGTCATTGACACCTCTCCGGCGGATAAGCCGCATATTTCAACGATCCGCATCGGAGATTCCAATCCGGCGTGGGGCGGAGCAACTCCGCTTGGGGATACTTGCGGATTTATCATCAATAATGTTACTGCCAATGCAAAGTTCCCTGTACTTATCGCCGGAAGTCTGCAGGATTCCATTATCAGTAATGTGATCAGTCTGAATCAGACTGCCCAGCCGGTAAGCATCTCTTCCGGTAAAGAAAATTTCAGAAATGTGATCATATCCAATACGTTGACAGTATCCGGCAACACTGGAAAATAATAATTCCGGGACAGCAAAAAAAATTTCAACGGCACCGCCTTTTCTGAGCGGTGCTTTTTTTATCATGGATTTCATTATCAAAAAAATCACAGTTATTTCTTGCATTACAAAAAATATGTGCTATATTTTTACAAGGCACAGACAGTGTGTTCTTTTTTTATCACCCTTTGGTAGCACGAGCAACATAATTTTACAGGAGTTCCGGAAAAATGATCCGCTGCAAAGATATCGCAGAGATGGTAGGTGTTTCACGTCAGGCAGTTACCGCTGTTCTCAACAACAGCCGTCCGAATTGTGTTTCACCGGAAAAACGCTCAGAGATCCTCAAGATCGCCGCTAAGTACAACTACCGTCCCAACCATGCGGCTCTTGCCTTGAAAACCGGCAAAAGCAACCTTATCGGCATAGTCATGCCTCCGTGGCACAACCCGTATATAGCGGAATTGTGTATGGCTCTGCAGCGGGCATTGACGGCTTGGAACTACACTCCGTTTTTCACGATCGACAATAATCTTAATCCGGTTCCGGGAAATTTGGAGCAGCTGCTCTCGCTGCAAGTTGCCGGAATGATCACGGTAGCCTCATCACTGCTGCCGGATAATATCGATATCCCGGTGGTAAGCTATTTTATTGATGACCCGCGTTTTGACAGCGTATGTATAGATTCCCATACATCCTCACGCCAGATCAGCGAATATCTGCAGAAATGCGGTCACCGGAAAATCGGTTATCTGGGTTTCGCTGATATGCGAACCAAATTTTTATCAGAGGAAACAATACGCTGCGGTATGGAGTTTCACGAACGCTGGCAAGTCAGCACTCCGAATCCGTCAAGTGAAAATCTGTTTGACCGACTTCTTGAACTCAATTCCGGAAAAGACCTGCCCACTGCCCTTATCATACATAATGATGCATTGGCTCTGAAGATAATGCGGCGCATCCATGACCGGGGCTGCCGCGTTCCGGAAGATTTCAGCATCATCGGGTATGACAATATTTCCCACAGTGCCAATTCCGTTCCCGGATTGACGACGGTCAGCAGCGGTACTTCTGATAAAATTGCCTCTGCTATGGTTTCCCTGCTGATGAACCGGCTGAAAAATCCTCAACTTCCCAGACAGAAAATTCTTTTAAAATCCGAATTGATCGAACGTGAAAGTGTTGCAGATTTAACCAAATAAAAAAAGGAACCTTGCTATGAAAAACACAAAATCGTTCACGCTTATCGAATTACTTGTAAGCAATGCTGTCTCATCATTACATTTTTTTGCACAAAAAAGTGCGGTTGCAACTCAACAAAGAAGTCCGCTTTTCTTGAAAAGGGGAGTGGGGTTTGGGGAGAGGGGAAAAACCTCTTTTCCCGTGAAAAGAAGTTTTTCCCCTCTTCCCAAGAGCGCATTTACTTTAATAGAACTGCTGGTAGTTGTAGCGATCATCGCCATTTTGGCAGCGATATTGCTCCCCGCCCTCAATTCTGCCCGGGAACGCGGCAGATCCGCCAGCTGTATCAATCAGGAAAAACAGCTTGCGCTCTCAGTAATATCTTATGCAGACGGCAGTGACGGCTGGGGACCGGCTGCTTCGGTTTCCGGCTTCACCCGCTGGCCGGCATCAATGTATGTTGCCGGTTATCTGCCGGATTTGAATGTTCTCGTGTGTCCCTCTGCCATGGAATACACCTATTCTGAATATCATAAACTTGCCCGGGGTCTCTCTGTCGCCAGTTTGCAGACTGCCAGCGGCTTGACTTATTTCAACTATGTCCATTACACCTTGAACCGCTACTTTATCAAAGAAACCAGCGACTATCCTCTGCGCAAAGTTGACAATGCGGTCAATGCCTCATCCAAGATACTGTTGGCAGACGGCTGCGGCAATACGGTAAATCCCACGACATACGACACACTGCCGGTGACGTCCAGACGCGGTTACAGCGAGGGATTTTTCGTCACCACCGAAAGCAACTTGAAATACCTCTCCCCATTTATTGATCCGCGCCATAGCGGTCAATCCAATATCGCCTGGCTCGATGGCCATGTCACCACGGAAAAAGATGCTTATATGAGATACCAGATATCCACCTACCCCACCAAACAATACCATTGGGACCCGCTGTTGAGCGACCCGGCGAAATAAAGGGAGGGAAACAGCGATGAAACATTTACTTATCACCCTGACAGCACTGGCAGTTGTGATCCTTTCTGCGGAAACCATCTCCCTTGCCCATTGGAGCATTCCTGCCGGAGCAAAAAGAAGTGACAATGAGATCACGATAACTTCCGGCGGAAAAAAACATGGAGAATTGATGTGGGCACCCTTTGCAAAAACCGGAAACAATCAATTTTGGAAAGTAAAAGTCACCCTTTCCGGTTCCGGAGAGATCCAAGCCTCACTCGGCTGCTACAGTGTTGATAAAAAGCGTTTTCTCACCCGGCATCCTTTTGCTGAAGATACGAAAAAAATCTCATCGGACACCCCCGTGGAAGAGTTCTGGTATCTCACTTTGCCGCAGCTCAAAGAACCGGTCGGCTGGATAAGACCGGCACTGCGGATAGTTTCCGGCAGTTTCTCCATCCGGCAGATCGAAGTTGAAGCCTTTGAAAAAATGCCGCTTATTGAAGAAAATCTCCCGCTTGCCAAATTTGCCATTCCCCCAAGCGCAAAGCGCAGTAACGGGAAGATCCAGGCAACTTCAGGAGGTAAAGTCAACGGTGAACTGCTGTGGGGTCCTTTCCGTCCGGCAGGCGATGTCAAAGTCTGGCAGATGACAGTTGAGTTCACCGGACGCGGTGATATTCAAGGTTCACTCGGATGTTACGATGCTTCCAAAAAACGCTTCATTACCCGCTATCCATTTGCAGCCGGAAACCGCGAAGCAAACAGTATGACTCCCAAAAAAGAGGTGTGGTATCTCACTTTGCCGGAAAATTCTGCAGATATCAAGTGGGTTCGCCCGACGATCCGCATCCTTTCCGGAGAATTTACCATAATAAGTGTACATATCAAAGAGCGTGACAGCATGCCTCCGCGTAAAAACCATCTGGATACTGCATACACAATGCCCGGCGAAGTCCTTCCGGTCTACACCGAACCAAATCTCTTTCCCGGTTTTCCGGAACCGGGGAAATCCGGTATCGGGCTGGAAAATGAACTGCTGCTGGTCAATTCAAAAAATGCTTCACGCGTATTCAAAATCTCCGCCCCCATCCCGGTGGAAAGCGGAAAAAAATATATCCTTACCGGAGTTTATCATACCGGTGATCTGAAATTCGGCAACCGGGGAAGTCTGGTCATTCTGACCGATTCCCAAGCAGCAAACTGGCCTGGCTCACTGGATGGTTTCAAAGCGTACAGTCCGCTGTGCATGGGCGAACTGGTGAACCGTTCTCCGGGGATATGGCAGCGCAAAGTTGCAGTATACACCGTTCCGGAAAAGGTAAAATCAGTCCGGATCGGTGTTTTTTTAAGCGGCAACCCCGCCTCCATCCGCTGGCGCAGCATCTATTTCGGACTTGGCCCGTGGGAAACCGACAGCCGTATCCATGATTATGATCAGACCCGTCACTACCGCCGGAACACCGAACCATTGAAACAATCCGAAGTCGATGCGATCCTCGCCGCCCGTCCGGATGCCACGGCAGAAATTCTGCCGGGTAATTCCCCGAGGCTGCTGATCAACGGCAAAAAAGAACTTCCGCTGATATATTTCGGTGATGCATTTGCTCCGGAACGCAACAAAACTGCCGCATTTCAGAAAGCGGGGATATCTTTGCAGATCATTCCGCTTTTCCGTAAAGATTATTACTGGGTCGGCAAAAATCAATACCGTTTCGACCGTATCGACCATGCTGTTATGGAAAATGTCCGGCGCAACCCCAACGGCAACTTCATTATCGGGATAAATGTTTCTCCCTATAAAACCTGGGCAGATGAATTTCCGACTGAAACCGCCGTCAACCGTACCGGAGCGCAGCAGACCAGCCGTCACGGCAGAAAGTCACCTCCGTGTCTTTACAGCAAAGTTTATCAGGCTCAGGCAAAAGAGTATATCCGTCAGGCGATCGCCCATATAAAAAAACAACCGTACAGCAAAGCGGTCGCCGGTTTCATGATCACCGGTAATGAAGATGGACAATTCTACTATCAGGTCAAATACGGCAGACGCATGGACGAGGCTTATCCGCCGTCGGCGTTGGAACCATTCCGGGATTTTCTGCGCAAGAGGTATAATAATGACAATGCCGCATTGCAAAAATCCTGGAACGATCCGAACGTAACCTTTGATACGGCAGCTCCCCCGCGTGAACTTCGGCCGTTGAACACCTTTTTCTGGGACCGGTCAAAAGATATGGCATTCTGGGACACCTCAATTTTTATGAATGAAGCGATGGGTGAATTTGCCGATGCAATGTGCAGTGAAGCCAAAAAAGCCGCCGGTAAAAAAGTCATCACTGTCATGTGGTGGGGACGCGGTGGAGAACAATTTGTTCAGCCGCATTTTGCCCAGACCAAGGTGGTTTTACCGGGAAAGGGCATGGATCTGATGGGCGGTCAGCCCGGATACTGGGGCGAACGCGAAAACGGCAATGTCAGTTATTACCCGTGGATCGCGGATTCATTGAGATTGAACAACAAATTTCCGATGATCGAAGCCGACTTCCGCACCTGGACTTCTGTCCATAAAACTTTACGAATCGATTACCATGTTTCACGCTACTGGACACCGGATGAACTGCGCAACGCACTCTACCGTGAAGCGGGCAAACTCTTCAGTGTCGGCGGCGGATTGTGGTTTTACGATATGACCGCCGGATGGTTCAACGATCCGCGCAGCATGAAATTTGCAGCAGCACTCAAACAGATCGCCGATAAACTTGCCGCCAACGACACAGCCTACTCCCCGGCGGAGGTCGCCATGGTCGCTGATGAAGAAAATTTTCTGGCCACTTCGGAGCAGCTGCATTGCTGGAACGGCCCCAACTTCCACTCTGTCCGCAAACCGCAGCGTTCCATGATGCGTGCCGGTATAAAGTACGATTACATCTATTTGAACGATCTGATCACCCGGAAAATGACTCACTACAAGGTGTACTGTTTTCTCAATCTGTACCACATTTCCCCGGAAAAAGAGGCGTTTATAAAACTCTTGCGCCAAAACGGCAAAGTTCTGGTCTGGGTCTACGCCCCCGGTTACAGTACGGAAAAAGGTCTGGATACAGCAAATATCAGCCGGATAACCGGGATCGATGTTGAAAAACTTGCCCCCGGAACCCAGAGAGCAGTTTTTGTTGACAGTCCGGTATCTTCCGGATTATCCGGAAAAGAAGCCGGTCTGGACAACTCCCTCGGAGAAGTGCGCTTCGCCGTAACCGATAAAAAAGCTGTCCCGATTTGTACTTACATTGACGGAAAAGTTGCCGGAGCGATGAAAACATTTCCCGGATATACCGGCATTTACCTTGCCCAACCGTCACCGTTCACAGCAGAATTTCTCGCCCGTATCGCCAGCTATGCCGGAGTTCATATTTTCAACCGGACACCCGGAGATATGTTCATACACCGGCGCGATGACTTCATGGTATTGCATGGTGTGGAGGGCAATGAAAATATCATCTCCCCGCTGCCCGGAAAAAAACTGTACGATATGACCACCGGCAAAGCCCTGCCGGTCAACGCCGATCAAACCGTAACTGTCAAGCTGGCTCCGGGGGAAAGCCGCCTGCTGGAATGCCGGTGACAAACCGGATACAGCCTGTCAAATAGATATTTTTTTATTTTTTTTCGGCACATCCGGTTTGAAATAGCTATTTTTGGTGATATATTATGAATGCGGCGTGTATAGAGAAGGTATTTCACCGTGGTCGTCGCAGCGGTGATCGACAGTTGCAAACCGGTTTCCGGTTGGTAACGGGGGAACTTTCTTTATTATGCGTCAGGATAAAATACTCAATATACCGGCGATACGCCGGATGCCGACTTATCTGCACAAGCTGCTGAAAATGCGTTCAGAGGGCAGAGTCAGCGTATCATCCACTGAACTTGCTGAATATATGCACATCGAACTTATCGTTGTGCGCAAAGATATCTCTCTTACCGGTATTTCCGGTCAGCGGCGCGTCGGCTACGATGTCAATGAACTTATCCGTTATATAAAGAACTATCTCGGCTGGGATGAATCTTTGTCTGCCGCTCTGATCGGTGCCGGAAGTCTGGGGACAGCACTTCTCGGCTACGATGACTTTGAGCATTACGGTTTCCAAATCGGGCAGGTTTTTGATACTGATCCGGATAAGGTCGGCAGAAAAATCTATGGCAGAACAGTCCGTCATATCGACGAAATGGCAGAAGCATTCGCTGAAAAACAGCCCGAGATCGCCGTCATCTGCGTTTCCAACAATGCCGCCCAGCGGGTAGCTGACCGGGTCATCGAACTTGGCGTACGGTACATCTGGAACTTTGCCAATGTTTCGCTCAACGTTCCACCGCATGTCGTGGTTCAGCGGGAGGTCATCGCCGGCGGATTGGCAATGCTGGCGGTTAAACGCAAACAGGAAAAAAACTCCGCAAAACAGGATCTTATTATTTAGTTTAAGGCAGTTAAAATATACAAACAAAAGATATGGTCTTCCGCAAAGGAGGGAAATTCCGGAAGACCGGCGAAAATAAAATGTGGTTTATGCCGTACCGGGAACGGTTGCGGTATTGGTTTCATCAAAATAAAGAGGTTGAAAAATGTGTTGCACCAAATTGTCGGAAGGAGCAGCCGCCAAATTTGCCGAACTCGATGCTTTCATCGATACTCTCGGCATTGATCGCGCCGATGAACGTCGCCGCGGACGGTTGATCCAGGTTTTGCATCGCGCGCAGGATATCTTCGGTTATCTGCCCCGCGAAGTCCAGATCCATGTCGCCAAAAAACTTTTCCTCACAGAAGCTCAGGTTTCCGGTGTGGTCAGTTTCTACAATTACTTCACCACCGAGCCGAAAGGCAAATACTGCATCGACGTCTGCATGGGTACTGCCTGCTACGTCAAAGGTTCGGAAAAAGTTCTCTCTGAGATCGAGCGTGTCCTCGGTATCAAAGCGGATACCAATCCGACTGAGGACGGTCTTTTCTCCATTTCCGCCCTCCGTTGCGTCGGTGCCTGCGGTCTTGCCCCGGTGATGATCGTCAACGGCAAAGTCTACGGCAAAGTCACTCCCGCCAAGGCGGTTGAAATCGTCAACGAATACAAGAAGCTGGGGTAATCCACCATGAATAAGATCAATTCACAGGAAGCATTGATGGCAGCTTTCAATGCCGCCAAGGGTAAACTCGCCCTGCGCAGCACCGCTGAACACGACATCAATTCCGTTAAAAAAGATATCCTCTGCTGCGGCGGTACCGGCTGTCACGCCTCCAACGCCAAGGAGCTGATGGACAATCTCAACAAGTACATCAAAGAAAACGGTTTGGAAAATGACGTCCGCGTCGTCCAGACCGGCTGCTTCGGTTTCTGCGCCCAGGGCCCGATCGTCAAGATCATGCCCGACAACGTTTTCTACGTGCAGGTCACTCCCGATGATGCCAAAGAGATCGTGGAAAACCACATCGTCGGCAAAAAACTCATTGAACGTCTGCTTTTCGTTGAGCCGCTGCTCAAAGAACGCGTGCAGGACTATGCAAAAATGTCCTTCTATGCCAAACAGCAGCGTATCTCTCTGCGCAACTGCGGTCTTCTGAATCCCGAAGACATCGAAGAGTACATTGCCAATGACGGCTATCAGGCTCTTGCCAAATGTCTTTTCAATATGTCCACCGACGCCGTGGTGCAGGAAGTTCTGAACTCCGGCATCTGCGGACGCGGCGGTGCCGGTTTCCCCACCGGTATGAAATGGAAGATCGCCGCCAGTGTCAAGGCCGATGAAAAATACATCGTCTGCAACGCTGACGAAGGTGACCCGGGTGCATTTATGGACCGCTCCATTATGGAAGGCGACCCGCACAGCATCATCGAAGCCATGGCCATCGGTGCTTATGCCATCGGTGCCCAGAAAGGTCTGGTCTACATCCGCGCCGAGTATCCGCTCGCCGTCAACCGTCTGCGTTTCGCTATCGATCAGGCCCGCGAAGCCGGTCTGCTCGGTGACAACATCATGGGTACGGACTTCAGCTTCGATATTGAGATCAAACTCGGTGCCGGTGCATTCGTCTGCGGTGAGGAAACTGCTCTGATCCACTCCATGGAAGGTCTGCGCGGCGAACCGACCACCAAACCGCCGTTCCCCGCCAACATCGGCGGCGGCTACTGGGGCTGCAGCACCAACGTGAACAACGTGGAAACCTATGCCTCCATCCCCGTTATCATCAACAAAGGTGCCGCCTGGTATGCAAAAATCGGTAACTGGCAGCCTGAACTGGATGAAAACGGCAACTTCAAACGCACCATCAGCGGCAACAGCGGTACCAAAGTGTTCGCGCTTGCCGGTCAGATCAACAACGTCGGTCTGGTGGAAGTTCCGATGGGAACCACCCTGCGCGAGATCATTTACGAAATCGGCGGCGGTATTTCCGGCGGCAGAGAGTTCAAAGCGGTTCAGACCGGCGGTCCTTCCGGCGGCTGTATCACCAAAGAGAACCTTGACACCCCCATCGACTACGGCAATTTGTCCAAGATCGGTTCCATGATGGGTTCCGGCGGTATGATCGTGCTGTCCGACAAAGACTGTATGCCCGCCATGGCGAAGTTCTATCTTGACTTCACCAAAGATGAGTCCTGCGGCAAATGCACCCCCTGCCGTATCGGTACCCGCCGTATGCTGGAAATGCTGGAGAAGATCTGCGACGGCAATGGAACCGTTGAGATGCTCGACGAACTGGAATCCCTGGCGAAAACCATCACCGATACCGCTCTTTGCGGACTCGGTCAGACCGCCCCGAACCCGATTCTCAGCACCCTGCGTTATTTCCGTGATGAGTATATGGCGCACGTCGTGGACAAAAAATGCCCCGCCGGCACCTGCCCGAAACTCTACACGCTGACCATTACCGATGACTGTATCGGCTGTACCAAGTGCAAACGCAACTGCCCGGTCGATGCCATTGTCGGTGAAATCAAACAGCTTCATGTCATCGATACTGCCAAATGTATCAAATGCGGTGCCTGTATCGACGGCTGTCCGAAAAAAGCGATTGTCAAAGGATGAGTGCAACAATGAACAGTGTCAATCTTACGATCAACGGCAAGCAGGTCACGGTTCCTGCCGGTTCCACCATTCTGGATGCCGCACGCCAACTCAATATCAATATTCCGACCCTCTGCTACTGCGACAAGCTGGGCTGCGGCGTTTCCAACAAACCCGCCAGCTGCCGTATCTGTGTGGTGGAAGTCGAACGCCGCCGCAACCTGGCTCCCGCCTGCGCCACTCCGGTAATGGAGGGTATGGTTGTGCATACCAACAGTCAGCGCGCTCTCAACGCCCGCCGCACTGTGTTGGAACTGATGCTCAGCGACCACCCGCAGCAGTGCCTTACCTGTGCCAAGAGCCAGGACTGCGAATTGCGGATGCTCGCCGCTGAATTCGGTATTCAGGAAATCGCGTTTTCCGGTGCCAAAAACCGTTTCCCGGTCGATGACTCCAGCGAAGCGATCATGCGCGATCTTTCCAAATGCATCATGTGCCGCCGCTGTGAAACCGTCTGTAACAATGTTCAGACCGTCGGTGCCCTGATCGGCAACGGCCGCGGATTTTCCGCCAAAGTCGGCACTGCCAGCATGATTCCGCTGGCTGATACCAACTGTACCTTCTGCGGTCAGTGCGTCAACGTCTGCCCGGTCGGTGCGATCACCGGTATCAGTTATGTGAAAAAAGTTTGGTCCGCGATCAACAATCCGGCGAAAACCGTTATCGTTCAGACTGCTCCGGCGGTACGTGTCGCTGTCGGTCAGGAATTCGGTTTTGAAGCCGGAGTTCCGGTCACCGGCAAACTGGTCGCCGGTCTGCGTGCATTGGGTTTTGACAAGGTTTTCGACACCAACTTCTCCGCTGACCTCACCATCATGGAAGAGGGCAACGAGATCGTTGAGCGCGTCAAAACCGGCAAAAACCTGCCGATCCTGACCAGCTGCTGCCCCGGCTGGATCAACTTCATCGAGCATAACTATCCTGATCTGCTGCACATCCCCTCAAGCTGCAAATCCCCGCAGCAGATGTTCGGTGCGATTGCCAAGAGCTACTATGCTGAGAAGATCGGTATCAAACCGGAAGACCTTATTGTCGTTTCCATCATGCCCTGTCAGGCGAAAAAATACGAAGCTGCCCGTCCGGAATTTGCCCCCAACGGCGTCCGTGATGTGGACTATGTGGTGACCACCCGCGAACTTTGCAAAATGTTCCGCGAAGCCGGTGTCAACCTCGCCAACATGGAAGATGATAAATTCGACAGTCCGTTGGGTGAATCCAGCGGTGCCGCTGACATCTTCGGTGTGACCGGCGGCGTGCTGGAAGCTGCCTGCCGTTCCGTCTACTTTATGCTCAACGGCAAAAATCTTGCCGGCGATGCCATCAACTTCCGCGCGGTTCGCGGTCTGGACGGCATCAAGGAAGCCAAAGTTGAAATCGCTCCGGGAACCACCATCAATGTGGCGGTCTGCTCCGGTCTGGGTAATGCCAGAAAAGTGCTGGATATGGTTCGTGAAGATCCCAGCCGTTTCCAGGCGATCGAGATCATGGCGTGCCCCGGCGGTTGTATCAATGGCGGCGGTCAGCCCTTCCTCCACGGCGATACCGCGCTGCTGGAAAAACGCATGAAAGGTCTTTATACTGAAGATGAAGGCAAAACCCTGCGTCTTTCCCATGAAAACAGCGATATCAAGAAACTCTATGAAGAGTATCTCGGTACCCCGGGCAGTGAAAAAGCTCACAAGCTGCTTCACACCCACTATCACGAAAAGTAATTTGAGTGAAATAAAAATCCCGGCTGAAAACTCAGCCGGGATTTTTTTATCCCTGTTTACCGGACACCAGCATATTACATACACAAGTTGAACCTGCAATTACCTGCGTCGCCCGCGCAGTCACATACATAGTATGCTCCTTTGCCTGCTCCTTGCAAAAACCGGGCTTGCCGCATACTGCTGTGCAAAAAATAAACCGATCAAGCCGCGACAACGGAGCGGCGCGACAGTTCATTTTCTTTGCCAAGCTTTCTTTCTTGCGAAAGAAAAACCCCAGTGAAACTTCTTCCACAGGGGTTTTGCAAAGCTTTTTTCAAAAGCGTCGATCAAGCCGCGACAACGGAGCGGCGCGACAGTTCGCTTTCTTTGCAAAGCTTTCTTTCTTGCGAAAGAAAGCGGAGAGGGGCGGGACACTGCGTTTCCCTCCCCTCAAACTCCCCTCCCTCAAGGGCCTTCCCGTGACTGTTGCGGGGCATTGGGTTCTTCCATTAAGTTATT
>SUWK01000069.1 GCA_015061525.1 Lentisphaerota bacterium | reverse complement strand
CTTTGCTCGCATGGAAATGCTCGCAAAGTACATTCGCATGCGGACTGCGCGCTCGGCGGCAACCGCCTCGCACCCGTGTGTTGAACATGCCACAGAGGGCATCAACCAATATCGGGAACAGAGCCAAGAATAAAAAAGGAGGCAGGTGTGTACTGCCCCCGGGGACGCTGAAAGGATCTTTATTTTCTGTTGTTCAGACAGATGATAAGGGTGATTATCCCCCAGACCGCCAGCATTGCCGTACTGAATATCCATACCGGCAGCCAGCCGATGGTGAATACCAGAGTCAGAGCCATTGCTGTCCACAATCCGCCGCCCATGATCGGTTCATGGATCAACTGTTTGTAGCCGAATGATGCCGCTGCGACCGTTTTGCTTTCCGGGTCAACGGTTCTCAAAAGCATCAAACCGGTGGCTGTGACACCGAGTCCCTGACCGAACTCCGCAATCGCACACTCAAACCATGACTGTTTGAAAAGTTTGGGGGCGACAAAGAGCAGCAGTACGACGCTCCATAAGACACCTGCTGCCATCATTATCAGCAGAGGGATGCAGTTTTCCGCAACGACTGACAATTTTATTGTGGCGACGGCGGCGACTACCAGAAAATCCAGTGCCGCTCCGGAAAGCCGCTGCATCTGACCGTGATCGATCAGGTTATCTGCTTTGAATTTCTGAAAAATCAGCTGGATTATTACTCCGCCGATCATACACAGGGGGAAAAGCGGAAATCCGGTAAACAATCTGGTGGTCGCATCAGGAATAAGTTTGACTTCCGCAAACTGCAATACTTTCAGCATAATGTAACCGATCAGGATCGACAGACCGATCAATGAAATGTGCCATGCCAGAGAATCAATGGAGTCAGAAAAAACAGTCTGTTTTCCGGCAGCAGGACATTCGGAGGCTTTGTAGATACCGATCTTTTCGGTGTGATCGCGTTCGTCGAAGGTTCGGACACTGCTGATGATACCTTTATTCAAAGCCCAGTTTATCAGCACCATGCCGAGCAGAATACCGAAGATCATGCCGCCGGTGGCGACAGTCAGTCCCAAATCTTTCCCGTCGGCCCAGTTGGCGGCGAATGTTTCCGTCAGACCGCCGACGGTACCGTGACCGCCCTCAAATCCGATCTCCAGCAGGTTGCCGAAAGCCGGATTGATTCCGAACAGCGGAGCCAGAATGAAACCGGCCAGCCCGAGACCGATGACATATTGTCCCCATGCGAGCAGTTGTCCCATGCAGAGCTGCGGGAGTGCCATTTTGAATATCTGTGACAGTTTCGGGGTGATCGTACCGAGAAAGAGTGCGGCGAAGATCACGTTGATGAGAAACCCCGGCAGTTTACTGATAGTGGCAATACTGCCGTCCGGCAGACAATTCCCACCGAATGAGATGAAAATCAAGCCGATGATACCGCCGATCACAGAACTTGGCAGATAGAGCCGCTGAAGAAACGGTATTGCCAAACGGCACAGTTTACCCAAAACCAGCAGCAGAGATAGAATGCAGAAAACTTCAACAGCGACCATAAAACAATTCCCCCGAGATAATTTGTCCGGAACAAAATAAGAGGCAATTTCAAGAACTTTTGAGAACTTTGAAATTGCCTCATTCGTTTACTGAATATACATCCGGAATCACCGGATGTCAAACCGAATAGTACGGAATTACAATATTTTTGAGGAAATATTCATGAATGTCAGTATGTTCTGTAATTTCCGGATGAAAAGTCATCGCCAGTTGATTTTCAAAACATACTGCCGTGGGAACGCCGTTGTGGGAACTCAACACCGAGACGTTTTCACCATATCCGGCAATTTGCGGAGCCCGGATGAAAGGCATCGTCACATTGGGGATATCACCGAAATTTCCTTCGGTATAGAAACTGCCGAGCTGTCTGCCGTAGGCGTTGCGTCTGACAGTGACGGGCAGGGTACCGAAGTGAACGGTGTCATCATCGCAGAGTTTTTCCGCCAGCAGAATTATTCCTGCACAGGTCGCCATGACCGGTAATCCGGAAATTATGCGCTGCTTTAATGGTTCAAAGAGTTCAAGCTCTTTAAGCAGTTTTCCTTGAGCCGTGCTTTCCCCTCCCGGCAGGATCAGGGCGTCGCATTGATGTTCGAGATCCGCGAACTGCCGGATCTCAAAAACATCAGCTCCGAGTCTGGAGAACATTCTGCTGTGTTCAATAAAAGCTCCCTGCAGAGCCAGAATCGCAATTTGCGGTTTTCTCATATCCCGCGTTCCTCCATGATGGTACGGATCTCGTCGGCATTGATGCCGACCATAGCTTCTCCAAGTCCGCAGGAAAGTTCCGCGATCATGGCAGCATCATTGTAATTGGAAACAGCTTTGACGATGGCGTTGGCGCGCTTTGCCGGATCACCGGATTTGAAAATTCCGGAACCGACAAAGACACCTTCGGCTCCCAATTGCATCATCAATGCGGCATCAGCCGGAGTGGCGATACCGCCGGCGGCAAAGTTGACGACCGGGAGTTTGCCGTTTCGGTGGACGGAAAGCAGAAGATCGTAAGGGACTTCAAGTTTTTTGGCAGCTTCATAAAGTTCATCTTCCGCAAGGGAGGTTATCCGGCGGATCTCCGCATTCATCTTGCGCATATGGCGCACTGCCTGAATGATATCACCGGTTCCGGGTTCGCCTTTGGTGCGGATCATGCTTGCTCCTTCGGCGATCCGGCGCAGAGCTTCGCCCAGATCCCGTGCGCCGCAGACAAAAGGAACTTTGAATTTGTTTTTGTCGATGTGAAAAGTGTCATCCGCAGGAGACAGTACTTCGCTTTCGTCGATGTAGTCGATTTCAATGGCTTGCAGGATTTGAGCTTCTGCGAAGTGACCGATCCGGCATTTTGCCATCACCGGGATCGTGACCGCCTGCTGGATGCCCCGGATCATTTCCGGATCACTCATGCGGGAAACACCGCCTGCAGCGCGGATATCTGCCGGAATACGTTCAAGAGCCATGACTGCACATGCGCCTGCCTGTTCGGCGATGACGGCCTGTTCCGGGGTGGTGACATCCATGATGACACCTCCTTTGAGCATGGCGGCGAGGTTGCGGTTGAGAGATTGCTGTTTCGTGATTTCCATAGCATTGTTCCTTTATTTAATTGTTTATTGCAATAGAGTGGATGATTCAGCTTGACAGATAATATAAACCATAGTATATTAAATACAATATTGAAAATTGTATGGATTACAAAAATGCCGGTAAATTCTTTTAAAAACTATTTTTTGAGCTGGGTTCCCTCCGTTTCAGAACTTTCCCGTCCCTGTTATCTGGCGATCGCCAATCTGCTTGAGCAGGATATCCGCAGTGGAAAACTTGCCCCGGGGACCAAATTGCCGCCGCAGCGGGAACTGGCGGATTATCTGGATATCAACTTCACTACTGTCACCCGGGCTTACAATCTGTGCCGGGAACGGCAGTTGATCTACGGTTCGGCAGGCAGGGGGACTTTTGTCGCTGCATTGCCGGGCAAACAACCCGAGGAAAATTGCGGCGACCTGATCGACCTCGGCATGGTCAATGGTTTCGACAATGTGAACAAACAGATCATAGAAGCGACCGAAGCGGTATTGAAAAAAGGTTATATCGAAAAACTGTACAATTATACTGCCTCTCTCGGACATCTCCATCAACGGGCGGCTGCTGTCAATTGGATGAAAAAATTTGCGGTGCGCAGCGATGAAAACCATACAGCACTTTTTTCCGGCTCCCAGAATGCCATCAGTGCCGCATTGCTTTCGCTTTTCAAACTTGGTGATACTCTGGCAGTGGATCATTTCACTTATGCCAATCTTATCGGGACTGCCAAGCTGGCGCATATCCGGCTGCTGCCGGTATGCGGTGATGGACGCGGAATGTTGCCGGAAGCTCTGGATGAAGTGTGCCGCAAACAGCATGTCGCCGGGGTTTTTATGATGCCGAATTGTGCAAATCCTACCGGGATCACTCTTGATGATGAGCGGAAAAGTTCACTTGCTGCAGTGATCCGGCATCATGGTTTGATACTTATTGAAGATGATACTGCGACACTTCTTCCTCCAAGCGGATACCGTTCAATGTATTCCATGCTGCCGGATCAGACAGTTTATATCTGTGGAACGTTCCGTTATTTATGCGGCGGCTTGCGGGTGACGGCGGCAGCATTTCCGGAACGTTTCCGCAATGAATTGCTCAATGGTCTTTTCCTGCTCAATATCCGCACCAGTGCATTGGATGCCGAGATCATGACCGAGCTGCTTTTGAGCGGTAAAGCTGAAAATGTTTTGCAGGAAAAGCATAAATTGGCGTTGCGTGCGAACCGGATATTCGACCGGATCTTTCCGGAGGCTCCTGATTGCGGGCAGGGCAGTTTTTTCCGGATAGTCCCTTTACCGGAACGTTGTTCCCGGCCGCAGGAAACGGAAGCATTGTTTGAAGCAGGAGGAGTGAGGGTACAGCATTCAGGTCGTTTTACCGTATTGAGCCGTCCCGGGAAAAACTTTTTGAGATTATCCATCTCTTCTGCCGGATCGGAACAGAAATTGCGTACAGCCTTGAGCCGGGTAAGGAATGTTTTGGAGGATTTACCGGCAAAATGATAAAAAAATCGTTTTTTTTATTTCGGATGACTTGAATGTGGCGTTTTGCGGTGTATAATATAATTGTGGATGGAGCGGGATACCGCAGATGAGTTTGAATTTCTGAAGGAAAGTTTTTGATAATATGAGTGAAACAGCTGACGACCGGGTATTGGTCAATGCGGAAAATCTGGTGAAGACCTATCACGGCAGAACTGTGGTCAATAATGTGTCGATCACGGTACGCTCAGGAGAGGTCGTTGGACTGCTCGGTCCGAATGGTGCGGGCAAGACCACCAGTTTTTATATGGTGATGGGGTTGATCCGTCCCGATGGCGGCAAGGTTTCTTTCCGCGGGGTGGATGTCACCCGGATACCGATGTATAAGAGAGCGCGCATGGGTATGGGATATCTGGCGCAGGAACCGTCTATTTTCCGTAAACTGACGGTTGAGGAAAATATCATGGCGATTCTGGAAACTCTCGCTATCAGCCGTGCGGAACGCCGGAAAAGATGTACCGATCTTTTGCGGGAACTGGATTTGGAAAGACTTAAGGACCAGAAAGCGATGACTCTTTCCGGTGGTGAACGCCGCCGTCTTGAGATTACCCGTGCGCTGGTGACCAATCCGTCATTCATCATGCTTGACGAGCCGTTCAGCGGGGTCGATCCGTTGGCGGTTTATGATGTGCAGCAGATCATTCTGCAGTTGAAAGAGCGGAATTTGGGTATTCTTATTACAGATCACAATGTTCGTGAAACGCTGTCAGTGGTAGACCGTGCATATATCATGTGTATGGGAAAAGTTCTCCTTGAGGGCCCCAGTGATTATCTGGTCAATGACCCTAAAGCCAAAGAGATCTACCTCGGACCGCAGTTTACGATGTAACGATATACGTCAGCCGGAATGGGCCGGCTGCCGGAAAAAAAGAAAGGTGCGCTGTCTATGCTCATCAATGTTACCGGTCGTCAGTTTGAAATCACTCCCGCAATCCAGACCCAGGCGGAAATGGTGCTTTCTCCGCTGGATATTCCCGCACTCAAAGTTACGAGTGTAAATGCGGTAATGTCCCGGGAAAAGAACCATTTTCAGGTATCGCTGGTACTTAACTGCAAGTATCATACCTTGAAATCAGAAGTGGAAGATTTTGACTTGTACCGTGCGCTTGATGCAGCTGTCAGCAAACTTGAGGCACAATGTCAGGATCTGAAAGAGAAAATCCAGGAACATCGTGCCGCTGCCGTTGGAGAAACAGATGCGGCTCAAGTTCAGGAAGATTGATTTGAGCTTTTGAAAATTCCGCCCGGGACAAGAGAGTTCCGGGCGGAATTTTAATGAATATTGGGAATGAGTATGATAATAGCTGTATCAGGAGAATTTGGTGATGATATCCGGCGTTTTGTGTATTACCGGATAGAAAGCGGACGTATTTTGGAGAGGGAAACCGTTGATGCTGCGCCCGGAGCATTGGATCAGCTGGCGGCGCAGTTAAACTCGCTGAAAGTGGATTTGCTGATTGCCGGAAAAATATCCGGAGAGGTTGAATGCGGACTTTTTGATGCCGGGATCAATCTGATATCCGGAATCAACGGAGAATCGGATAAAACGGTCAAAGCGTACCTTGCCGGGGAACTGCAGTTTTGAGGTTGGCAAATGGATTTTGAAAAGATCAGAAAGTTTCTGAATGAGGAAGATACATTCTGCAAATTTTGCGGTATCGAATTGACTGAAGTCGGTGACGGTTATGCCGAGGCAGTTATGCCGGTAGATGATAATAAACTCAATGGCAGACGTGTTGTTCAGGGCGGAGCGATCATGACATTGGCTGATTTTGCTTACGCCGGTGCGGTCAATGGATCTGGAGTTACCGGAGTATCGCTGAATTGTTCGACCAATTTCATCCGTCCCGGTACGGGGAAACAGCTCCGGGCAGTCTGCCGCCGGGTAAGTCAGGGTAAGCAGACTGCATTGTATGTTACAGAGGTTTTCAATGATGAGGAAAAATTGGTTGCCTCGATGAATATTACCGGATTTATTGTTGATGATAAACCGATCGTATCGTAAAAATGGAAAAGAAACGCACATTTTCAGTTTCCGGTATGCACTGTGCCGGATGTGCCGCTGCAGTGGAACGGGCGATGAAGAATTTGCCGGTGAAAGATGTTTATGTAAACTTTGCATCCGGCAGATTGAATTTTACCGGAGAGGAGAACTCCCCCACCGATGATGAAGTTATTGTTGCGGTCAAAAAAGCAGGATTCCGGGCTGAATTGCCGCCGGCGGGGTTGGTATTGCCGGAGGAAAAGAGTTTGAAAAAAGATTTTGCCGGATTGGCTGTTGCGATGTTTTTTTCGCTGCTGACTGCAGTTGTGTGTTTCAGCCATATCCCGGCAAATCCCCGGTTCAACGGTTGTTTGCAATTGCTGCTGCTGATCCCGGTCATGATATCCGGCAGGGGATTTTTTTTGCGGGGGATTCCCGCATTGCTGCGCGGTACACCGAATATGGATTCTCTGATCTCATGCGGCGCATTGGCAGGGGTGATTTACAGTATTTTATTGATGATATTCAAACCTGGAGCGCATTTGTTTTTTGATGCGGCAGGGATGATCGTCTCATTGATAATGCTTGGCAAAGTACTGGAACTGCGGTCGCGCCGTGCGGCATCCGGAGCGATCCGACAGTTATTGGAACTGACTCCGCCGGTGGCACATCTGATTCGGGGGACGATGGTGGAAGATGTACCGTGTTCAGAATTGTTTCCCGGTGACAATGTACGGGTTTTGCCCGGAGAGAAGATTCCTGCCGACGGAGAGATCGTGGAGGGAAACAGTTTTGTCAATGAGTCGATGTTTACCGGGGAAGGGTTGCCGGTTGCCAGAAAGAGTGGAGACCGGGTTTTCGGCGGCACATTGAATACCGATGGCGTATTGCTGGTGAAAATCACCGGTACCGGACAGAAAAGTATGCTCGGTCAGATCGTGAACCTGATCAATGAAGCTCAAAATTCCCGACCTCCGGCGGCAGTACTGGCGGATAAGGTTTCCGGTTTTTTTGTCTGGACGATATTTGGCATTGCGATCATTACGGCTTTATTCTGGGGATTTTACGGAAGTATTGATGATGCGCTGCATTTTTCGCTGTCGGTTCTGGTCACGGCGTGTCCGTGTGCGCTGGGATTGGCGACTCCGGTGGCGTTGATTTCCGGTATAGGCAAGGGGGCAGTCAGCGGTATTTTGATCAAAGATGGAATTGCGCTGGAAAAAGCTGCAAAACTGCAGACGGCAGTTTTTGACAAGACCGGAACGCTGACATCCGGCATTCCGGAAATTACCCGGATGCAAACAGTGGGGGGTATTTCAGAAAAAGAGTTGCTGAGTGTTGCCTCCGCAGTGGAGAAACTTTCTGTTCATCCGTTGGCATCAGCGGTGGTTGCAGCTGCAGAGCAGGCGGGGGTGTGCGAAAATGATATCGTGGTGAAAGAATTTGCAGCTTTCCCCGGAAAAGGTGTTTCTGCCGGAGTCGATGGAAATATCTGGTGCTTTGGTAATGCGGCGATGATGGCAGATGCCGGAGCTGTTCTTCCGGAACTGCCTGCTGATATTTCAGGGGCGACGTTGATTTATGCTGCCAGAAATGGAACTTATGCCGGATTTTTTGCCGCCGGAGATGCGTTGCATCCGGAAGCCGCTGCGGTGATCCGGGAGTTGAAAAAAATGGGGATAGCGAGTTTCATGCTTACCGGAGATAATCAGAGTGCGGCGGAAAAGGTTGCAGACAAACTTGAATTATCCGGATTTCAGGCAGGATTGCTGCCGCAGGATAAAATTCAGGTGTTGACCAAACTCCGGGAAGATTCCGGAGGACGGATCACCGCTATGATCGGCGATGGTATAAATGATGCTCCGGCGTTGGCAGCAGCAGACTTGGGAATTGCGATCGCATCCGGCAGTGATATAGCAATAGAAAGTGCCGCAGTGGTGCTGCTCAACTCAAATTTGTGGAGCGTAGTGGATATGGTGAGATTGAGCAGGGCAACGTTCCGGGTGATACGGCAGAATTTGTTCTGGGCGTTTTTCTACAATCTGTGCGGAGTACCGCTTGCAGCAGGTGTGTTTTTCCTCTTCGGGGGGCCGAAGATAACTCCGGCATTTTGCGCCGGAGCGATGGCGTGCAGTTCGCTTACGGTTGTGTTGAATGCGTTGCGGCTGCGTTTTTTTAAGAGTTCTTTTTCCATGAATCATCGGAAAGAGGGACACTGACCTGATTAAGCCGGGAAGAATACTTTTTCCACTTGCCGCAGTTGTTTTATCTCTGCCATTATCAGCAGTCCGTCACCATCTTGGATCATTGTATCGCCACCGGGGGGGATAAATGATCCGTTACGGCGGATCATGGTCACCAGAACGCCTTTGGGGAAACCGATTTCGGCGAGAGTTTTGCCGTTGACCGGATGGTGAGAGGTGACTTTGAACTCCCGCATTTCCTGATGAGCGGAACTTTGGGTGACTTCCAGCTGCAGAGGCGGCGGTTCTTCATTGTGTTTTGCTTTTTGTGCCACTTTGAGGAATTTGGCGACCGGCATGAGCAGCCATCCCTGCAAAGTCACAGAGAGGATGACCATGAAGAAGATCAATCTGAACATGACGTCTGCATTTTCGACTCCGGCAGCCAGCGGGAATGTTGCCAGCACAATGGGGGCGGCTCCGCGGATACCGACCCATGAGATCATGATTTTTTCCTTGAAAGTAAAATCGCTGCCGAGCAGACAGATGAACACAGCGACCGGACGGGCGACCAGTATCAGCCACAAACCGAGGGCAATGCCGGGGATCCAGATCGATGGCATCATCAGTTCCCGTGGATTGGCGAGGAAACCGAGAACGGTGAAGAGACCTACCTGCATGAGCCATGCGAGGGCGTTGCTGAATTTAGTTAATCCTTTCTGATAGTTGTACCGCTTTGAATTCAGGATGATACCGCAGATGTAACATGACATGAAACCGTTGGTTCCGAGGAGTTGAGCGATGCCGTAACTTAACAGAACGAGGGCGACGCATACGACAAAGTACAGACCTTCAAAATCGAGTTGGACGTGAAAAAGTTTTCTGCCGAGCCATCCGAAAGCGATACCGAGGAGGATACCGCCGCCGAGCTGATAGATTATCAGTGGAACTTTCAGGAGGATGTTTCCTCCTGACCCCATAACGAATCCGATCATTGCCACGGTCAGGAACGCTGCGGTGGGGTCATTGCTGCCGCTTTCAAGTTCCAGCAGTGGTTGGATTTTTCCCTGCAGCCCGACACCTTTTCCGCGCAGAATTGCAAAGACGGCGGCGGCATCGGTGGATGATATGATCGCCCCCAGAAGCAGACACCAGATGAATGGATATTGCATACGCAGCATGAAATAGGCACCGGCGGCAGAACCCAGTGCGGTGATGATCACACCCGGCATTGCCAGAATGATTCCCCGGAGTGCGACCGGGCGGATGGAGCTGATCGAGGTATCGCTGCCGCCGGAAAACAGAATAAAACACATGGCGATCACACCGAAAAAGTTGATTTGGCGAGCATAATTTGCTCCGGTAAAGGGCAGCAGCAATTCTGCGATGACTCCGGCTGCGAGAAAGAGCAGCAATGTCGGTAAGTTGAATTTGGAAGAAATTTTATTGGAAAAAGCCCCGGCGATCAGCAGGATGCCGGCAATTGTGATGATAGCATCTGTAGATGACATACGAAAAGAATACCCTTGAAACAAATATTAAAAAATATAATCTTCCAAACCGTTAATATATCTTGTAAAAAGTTTTTTTCAAGGTGAAAAATTTGATGATGCCTTAAATCTTATCAAAAATGTTGCTGAGCTTGCACAACGGTTTGTTATTGAGGCATCCGGGCAAAAAGGATTTGAATGCTCTGTTCCGCAAAAAGCCTGATACTGCCGCCCAAGTCGCCACCCAAGTGGCAAGTGCAGAAAACTTACAAGTTCCCCCGGAATCAGACCAGTCCGTATCGTCTGTATCGTCCGTGCCGTCCGTACAAACGCCGTCCGACACCGCCGCTCCGGTTGAGCAAGTTGGTGAGCAAGTTCCCGAGCATGGCAAGAGTTTCACCAAAAAAGACAATGCGTTCACCCTTGACGGCAAAACGCTCAATGGCAAAGAAATTACTTGTTGCTTTCCAAGACTTTCGCTACGCTTTTTATGAATCCGGAAACATTGGCAAGATCTGCCGGTACAATCATGGTGTTGCCGGTTTTGGCAAGTTTGCCGAACTCATTGATATACTGTTCGGCAAGCCGGAGATTGACCGCTTCATTGCCGCCCTCTTTTCTGATGGCTTCAGCGATGGTTTCAATTCCTTTGGCAGTAGCCTCGGCGACCAGTCTGATCTCTTCAGCTTTACCGGCGGCTTCGTTGATACGTTTTTGCTTTTCACCTTCAGAGTGGGCGATCGCTTCGCATTTTTCACCGTCGGCACGGTTGATCTTCGCCTGTCTTTCACCTTCTGATTCTGCAATTTGGGCGCGCTTTTCCCGCTCGGCACGCATCTGT
This sequence comes from Lentisphaerota bacterium, assembly GCA_015061525.1. Taxonomy (GTDB): domain Bacteria; phylum Verrucomicrobiota; class Lentisphaeria; order Victivallales; family Victivallaceae; genus UBA1784. The sequence continues at coordinate 5,279 of SUWK01000069.1, read as the reverse complement.
TTTTCCATCGCATCAAGAACGGACATCGGAGGTTTGATGGTTTTTATCTCATAACGGGTCACTTTTACGCCCCAGGGGTCAGAAGCTTTGTCAACTTCGGCGCAGATGGCACTGTTAATGGTGGCGCGTTCCTCAAATGTACGGTCAAGTTCCAGTTTTCCCACCTCTGAACGCAGCGTTGTCTGCGCCAATTGGGAACAGGCAAAAAGATAATCTGATATGCCGTATGAGGCTTTGACCGGATCGACTACCTGCAAATAGAGCAGTCCGTCAACTTCAACGATAATGTTATCTTTTGTCACACATTGCTGCGGTGGAACGTCGATAGCACACTCCTTCAAGTCGCGCTGATAGGAAACTTTGTCAATGAATGGCAGCAGGATATGCATTCCGGCTCCCAGAGTTGAATTATATTTTCCCAGACGTTCCACGATCCAAGCCTGTTTTTGCGGAACGATCTTGACGGTTTTTATCAGAATGATGACGATTGCAAATGCGATTATTGCGACAGCTGTTAATCCGGACATGATCATTTTCCTTTCATATAGAATTATTTTTCTGTTGCTTTTACTTTCAACAGCAGGTTATCTCTGGATAGTACGACACAATAAGCCCCCGGTGCGATATTTTCATCGGAAACGGCGTTCCAATCCGTCCCATGCAGTTCCACTTTGCCGGGATGTTCCGGAGTTATTTTATCTTTGCAGCAGCAAACAGCTCCGGTGATTCCGTCATCGTCTATATCAGCGGTTTTTTCCCGGCTGCTTTTGCCCCTGAATACTCCGGGAAGACACCAGCGGCAGAAAAGAGCCAGAAAAACTCCGCCGAATGCGAAGATCAGCAGCTGCCATGTCAGTGCCAGATGGGGGACGAAAAATTTGATCCCTCCGGTCAACAACGCGGATATCCCGAAAAAACAGATGACAAATCCGGGAATACTGAATTCCATAAGTATCAGCAATACACCGCAAACGAACCAGTACCAGTACATGAACAGACTCCTTGATTATTATTTGTTTTCCGGCAGGGGAGTCGCCAGCGTGATGACTCTCTGCGGAAATGGAATATGCAAACCGGCAGTTTCCACAGTATTTTTCAACTCTGATTTGATTTTCCAATAAACATCCCAGTACTCTTCCTGCGAGGTCCAGAAACGCAGTGTCAGATTCACTGAATTATCCGCCAGTTCAGCTACCAGCACTTCGGGAACCGGATCAGTCAGGATCCGGGGCTCGGCTGCCATCAGATCATTGAGGATCTTCAATGCAGTCTCCAGAGAGTCTTCGTAAGCGATACCGACGGGGATATCGGCTCTGCGGAGCGGATTGCGGGAGTAGTTCTTTACCGGAGCTGCGATGATCGCACTGTTGGGAATAAGGACATATAATCCGTCAACGGTTTGCAGTTCTGTAGAGAACAGTCCCATCTGGCGGATGGTGCCGCTGACTGTACCGCAATCCACATAGTCACCGGTTTTGTACGGATGCAGTATGAATAGCATCAATCCGGCTGCCACATTGCTTAAAGAGTCTTTTATTGCCAGACCGATAGCAAGTCCGGCAGTTCCCAGCACCGTAATGAGACTGGCGGTGTTGACTCCGAATTGATCAAGAATTATCATCAAAGCAAATATCCAGATAAATACTTTTATCACATTGAAAAATACTTTTCCGGAGGATTTATCAATTTTTTCAATTTTTTCCACTGCTTTGAATATGGCATTGCGGATGATTCTGGCAACTAGCCAGCTGAGAAGGACCACGAGCAGAGAAATCAGCAATGCTTTGCTTACGTGGATGATTTCCGTATGATGCAGTTGCCAGAAATGTTTGAGCAGTTCCATTGCTGCAGTTCCTTCTATTAAAGTCCAAGTTTTCTGATCAATTCATCTTTCGTGGAATATCCGGTCAATTGTTTTTCCAATTTGCCGTTTTTATAGAAAAAGAGGGCAGGAATGGCATTCACTCCGAGAGAGGCGGCAAGCTGGATGTTTTCCGGTTCTTCCACGCTGACCTTGCCGACGACCAGATCCGGGTATGCTTCAGAAAGAGCTTCCAGTTCCGGGGTGAGCTTCTGGCAGGGACCGCACCAGGTCGCCCAGAAGTCGATCAGCACGGCTTTTTCACTTTGCGCGGTAAGTTTGTTAAAAGATTCTTTGTTCAAATGCAGTACAGCCATGATCATTTCTCCTTGTAGTAAAGTTTGCAATGACAGAAACCTTCAAAGTCCGGATCCGCGATCTGTCCGCGGAATTCCGTACAAATGCATATATTATCTTCTGTTCGCTGGATACGGCAGGGGCAGTAGCCGCCGTTTCCTGCCATCACCTTGCGCAGTTTTTCCACATAAGCTGTGTCATCACTTAACCGGACATTTGCCGGAAGAACTGTTTTTTCAGTCATGCTTCTCCACTCTCGGTTTTTCAAAATTATTTTTTCGCTTTCAGTAAAGATAAAATATATCACTTTTCTGTTTAATTCAAGTCTTGAAAAATAAAAAAATGATATTGTCTCGTTTTTTATGGGAATGGCATCTTCTTACCGTATTTAAACGGGCAGAACAGTTGACAAATATGTTCAACGATTGTATATTAATCCGGATATGTGAAAACAGAGGTGTTTTATGGAAAATCGGATCGAAAATTTTTTGTCACAACTGACACTTGAAGAAAAAATTTCTCTGCTTTCCGGTTCGTCAAGTATGAAAACCCGGGGCATTGAGCGGCTCGGGATCCCGGAGTTGGAAATGTCTGACGGTCCGCAGGGAGTGCGGGGTATCTGGGAACACGCAGAAGAACGCACCACCGCACTGCCGTGCGGTATGGCTCTGGCGGCGACATTTGATACAAATACTGCCGAAGAATACGGCAGGGCGATCGCATTGGATTGCCGTGCAATGGGGATCTCCGGCAGTCTCGGGCCGGGAATGAACCTGATGCGGACACCGCTTTGCGGCAGAAATTTTGAATACTACGGCGAAGATCCGGTACTTGCCGGCAGGATCGCTGCCGGGTATATCCGCGGTTGTCAGCAGGAGAACGTTGCTGCCACACCGAAGCACCTTGCACTCAATAATCAGGAAATTTGCCGCACTGTCGGCAGTTCTGATATCGATGAAAGAACTCTGCGGGAACTTTATCTTACTGCTTTTGAGATCGCGGTAAAAGAAGGACACCCATGGATGATGATGTCCAGTTACAACCGTATCAACGGTACTTTCGCTTCTGAAAACGGCATTACGCAGGATCTGATCGTCAAGCGGGAGTGGGGGTTTGACGGTGTGATGGTCAGCGATTGGGGCGGCGCACATGATACACTCGGCTGTGCGCTTGGCGGTCTTGATTTGGAAATGCCCGGCCCCGGGAATGTGATGACCGTGGAAAAATTGCTTTCGCTTGTAAGAAGCGGTGCAGTTCCGGAATCGGTCATTGATGACAAGGTCAGACGTATTCTCCGGCTGCTTTGCCGTACCGGGGTGCTTGACGGTTTGCAGAAAAAAGGTAAAACTGCAGATGCAGAACAGTTGGCAACTGCATTGAAGTGTGCCTGTGAAAGTTCGGTGCTGCTGAAAAATGATGGCGGACTTCTGCCGCTTGATATTGAAAAATGCCGCAAGATCGTGGTTACCGGGCCTAATGTAGAACACCGTCACCATCACGGCAAGCTGCGCTATCAGGGCGGTTCCGGAGCGGTTTTGACCGGTGCGGAGATCACGCCGCTTGCCGGATTGCAGAAATTTGCCGCAGAAAACGGCATCGATCTGGAATATATTCCGACCTGCCGGTTTGAAAATGATCTGCCTGACGTGGTGGAACTGTTCCGTGATAAATCTTTTACCAGTGCTTATTATCCGTCAGAAGAGGCGATGAAAGATCACCGGGATCTTATTTTTGAACACGCCGGTGATCGCGGTGATTGGGAGTTTGCCACGATCGACGGACTGGTTGCAGGAAATGATACCGGAGGAGTAAAATTGTCCGCTGACAGTTTTATCCTTCACGCTTCAGCGGTTATAGAGCCTGAAGATCCGGTTGTCCGCCATGTCCGTATACATCTTTTGTCCCAGGGGGCGGGATGTTCGGTCAAATTGGACGGCAGAGAAGTTTGCAGGGTGGATTCAAGTGGTTTTGCCGGATGTTTTGATCTCGATCTTGCAGGTTGCCGCGGCAGCCGCCTGGATATAGAGTACATTTCCAAAGGAATATTGTTTGCCAATTCTCTGAAAGTTGTCTGGGAGGATCTGGATGTCTATGCGGAAAATATGCAGAAACTGCTGACAGCTGCCAAATACGCAGATGCTGTTATTTTCATCGGCGGCAGAACCCATCTTGACGACAAAGAAACCATCGGCTGGGGGGATGTGCAGGCGGCGGATATCCGGTCATTGGAGCTTCCGGTGCGTCAGGATCCGGTGATTCAGGCTCTGTCGCAAATGAGTTCCTCCGTGATCGTGACCCTGACCGGCGGAGGAACGATGGATGTTGAAAAATGGATAGACGATATTCCTGCTCTGATGATGCTCTGGTATCCCGGAGAAACCGCCGGAAATGCTTTAGCCTCTCTCCTGTTCGGCAAAGCTGATCCGGGCGGTCGTCTGCCGTTTACCTGGGCGGTGAAACTTGAGGATTATCCCTGTCATGCCAATGGTTCCTATCCGGGCAACCGGACAGATGCTGATCCCCATGTGCAGTACAAAGAGGGGATATTTGTCGGCTACAGACACTTTGACCGGGAGAATATACCGGTGCGGTTTCCGTTCGGTTACGGTTTGAGTTATTCAAAATTTGCTGTGGAGCTGCTCAAGACTGAATGTACCGGAAACACCGTATTTGATGCCGGCTGTGAAGTTGCAGTGAAAATTATCAACGTATCAGAACGTACCGGCAGTGAAGTCATTCAAATCTATGTCGGTGCTGTTGAACCGGAATTTCCCCGTCCGGTCAAAGAGCTTAAAGCCTTTGCCAAAGTTGAACTTGCTCCCGGTGAAACAAAAGAAGTTATGTTCAAATTGAATTGGCGGGATTTTGCCTGCTTCCACCCGGATAAGCATCACTGGTGCCTGCCTGCCGGAAAATACCGGATATTCCTTGCCGGAAATGCCGCAGATGTGAAAGCTGTGGCGGATGTACAGTTCAAAGAGCTGTGAATTTTATAAAAAGGCTCTGTTCCCGATATTGGTTGATGCCCTCTGTGGCATGTTCAACACACGGGTGCGAGGCGGTTGCCGCCGAGCGCGCAGTCCGCATGCGAATGTACTTTGCGAGCATTTCCATGCGAGCA
>SUWK01000068.1 GCA_015061525.1 Lentisphaerota bacterium | reverse complement strand
CGGCTTTGCCGGTCGTCAAACGGCTGCGCCTTACGGCTTGCCTGGGCGGTCTTTCCACGGCGTAACCGGCTTTTGCTCGTCCTCCGCTCATCCTCGCAACTTTTGTTGCGTCGGCTTTGCTCGCATGTAAATGCTCGCAAAGTTCATTCGCATGCGGACTGCGCGCTCGGCGGCAACCGCCTCGCACCCGTGTGTTGAACATGCCACAGAGGGCATCAAAAAGAAAAAACCAGCGGGTGTTACTCCACTGAGTTTTTTGCAAAGCTTTTCTCAAAAGCGTCGATCAAGCACGCCCAACGAGGCGTGCGCGACAGTTCGCTTTCTTTGCCGAGCTTTCTTTCTCGTGAAAGAAAGCGGAGTGGGGCGAGTGCCTTTGGCACTCTTTCCGGTCGCTCGCGGCTTATTGCTCGTCCTCCGCTCATCCTCGCAACATTTGTTGCGTCGGCTTTGCTCGCATGGAAATGCTCGCAAAGTACATTCGCATGCGGACTGCGCGCTCGGCGGCAACCGCCTCGCACCCGTGTGTTGAACATGCCACAGAGGGCATCAACCAATATCAGGAACAGAGCCTTTCAAAAAAAAATAAATCGATCAAGCCGCGACATCGGAGCGGCGCGACAGTTCATTTTCTTTGCCAAGCTTTCTTTTTTGCAAAAGAAAGCGGGCTTCCCGTGACTGTTGCGGGGCATTGGGTTCTTCCATTAAGTTATTGCGCCTGCGCTCCCGGGGCGAGTGCCTTTGGCACTCTTTCCGGTCGCTCGCGGCTTATTGCTCGTCCTCCGCTCATCCTCGCAACTTTTGTTGCGTCGGCTTTGCTCGCATGGAAATGCTCGCAAAGTTCATTCGCATGCGGACTGCGCGCTCGGCGGCAACCGCCTCGCACCCGTGTGTTGAACGTCCCACGGAGGGCATCAACCAATATCAGGAACAGAGCTTTTCGCAAAAAGAAAAACCCCGGCGGAAGTTACTCCCCGGAGTTTTCTTTGCCTACTTTCTTTTTGTAAAAGAAGGTAGGGTATTTCGTTTTTCTTGTTGTTGTCCTGAATTTTGTAAAAAATCTAACCTGCGGTGGCGGCTTGCGGGTAATCTCGCGCCTTGCTCCTGCGCCGGAGCAGTCGAGTACATAGTACACTCCTGCCCCGTACTCATCGCAAAACACGACCTTCCTCCGCAATCCATCCACCGGTTGGATCAAACCCGCACCGGCTTGGTTGACAAATCACAACTTATGTGATATGTTTTATACACTGAAGTTACTCCCCGGAGTTTTCTTTGCCTACTTTCTTTTTGTAAAAGAAAGCGGGCGCATCATACCTTGCAACAGAGTTTATCGGCGTTCAGTTTGCTTGAGGGGTACGGATAGGTACGGATGAGTACGGAGATGTACGGAGAGGGACAGCCCGCCTGAGACGAACCACCACAAAAAAAGAAAAACCCAACGGGGGTTACTCCGCTGAGTTTTCTTTGCCTACTTTCTTTTCGCAAAAGAAAGTAGGGTATTTCGTTTTTCTTTTGGTTACTTTTCTTTTTTCGTAAAAAGAAAAGTAACTCAGTTTTCGTTTTGGACGCCGTTGTTGGAGTATCCGGCTTCGTCCATGAGGAGCTGCTTGAGTTTGGCGAGAGCCTGATTCTGGATTTGGCGGACGCGTTCGCGGGTTCTGCCGATCTGCTGGCTGACTTCCTCGAGGGTGAGGGTTCTGCCGCCGCGCAGACCGAAACGCATTTCCAGGATTTTCCGTTCGCGTTCATCGAGTTTATCAAGCAGGTCCATCAAGCGGAAGACGGATTCGATATCTCCGATGATTTGATCCGGGGTCATGGCGTGCCGATCGGGGATGATGTCCTGAAATTCGCCTTCTTCGCCCTGTTGGATGGGGTCATGCAGGCTGATGGTGCGCAGATCGGCGAGTCTGAGACCGGAAACGGTACGTTCGCTGAAATCGAGATGCTCGGCGATTTCGGCATCAGATGGTTCGCGTCCGAGTTCTTCGGCCAGGCGCATTCTGACGGTTTTGATTTTATTGATTTTTCCTGCGGATTGAACGGGGATACGGATGGTACGGCTTTGATTGGCAAGAGCGCGGCGCATGGATTGTTTGATCCACCATGCGGCGTAGCTGGAGAATTTGGCACCTTTAGCGGGGTCAAATTTTTCCACGGCGCGCATCAGACCGATATTTCCTTCGCTGATGAGGTCAAGCAGCGGCAGACCGAGGCCTTTGAAATCGTGAGCGATTTTGACAACGAGGCGGAGGTTTGCTTTGATAAGGGTGGTACGTGCGGCTTCGTGGCGTTCCGGATCGGTGCTGTGGATCTCCTCAGCCAGATCGGCTTCTTCTTTTTTATTGACCAGCGGAATTTGAGCGATTTCGCCCATATATACTTTCATGGTATCGTTTTTATTGCCGACGGGATTTTTTGCTTCGAGGGCATTTTTTCTGGCGTCATCGACCTCTTTTTGAGTCCGGAGTTTTGGAGTTGCTGCAGCTTCGGATTGTGCGGCATCGGTTTTGGCGATGACTTTGGTTCCGGAGCGCGGGGCGAATTTTGTGGGTGCTGCAGAAACTTTTTTGATGACGAGTTTGCTGGTACGGGGAGCCGGATCTGCGGAAATTTCCTCATCTGCGGAAAAATCCGGTTCTTCGGGCAGTTCGATTTTGAATTTCGGTGTGAGTTTTACTCCGGCACGGCGGATTTTTTTCACTTCATTTGAATCGGCCATTTTGATTTCTCCTTAATTTTTTTTATTGTTATCCTGAATTTTGTGAAAAATCTAACCTGCGGTGGCACCTTGCGGGTAATCTCGCGCCTTGCTCCTGCGCCGGAGCAGTCGAGTACATAGTACACCTTGTCCCGCCATAGCTTTATGCGACGGCGGATCCTGCACCGTACTCGTCGCAAAACACGACCTTCCTCCGCAATCCATCCATCAGTCTTCGCATAAAGCTACGCCTTGACAAGCCGGTTGGATCAAACCAGTATCGGCTTGGTTGACAAATCACAACTTATGTGATATGTTTTATACACTGATAGAAATGTTTGTTTATAACCTCATGCTTCCGTTTCACAAAATTTGGGACATTACCAAAAAATAATCTGCTGAAAGTGAAAATTTCCATGATTTAGCGAAAAAAACGGCTTTTTTTGCAGAAAAAGTTTGCTTTTTCGCAAATAGGTGGTATTTTATTGTAATGCTGTGTGGCAACATCATATCTATGAGGTTTAAGAATGGGTAACTTGAAAAAGAAACGGCGTAAAAAGATCGCCAAACACAAACGCAAAAAGCAGCTCAAACTGCTTCGGCACAAAAACAAGTAATCTCTCTTCGTTCCGCCCGGAAATTTTCCGGCGCGGCGGGGGTGCTGCGGCTTGATTTGTGGAATAAATTCATAGTTTTGAGCGGCAGTATACTGTTGCGACGTCCGTTTCCGGCATTTTTGTCAGGGACGGGCGTTTGTGTTTTATAGGATTGTTTAGTAACCAGTTTAACTTTTCAGGGAGATTTTCAGAATTGTGCAGTAAGAATTTACCGAATATTTTAACGGTAAGCAGAATTTTTGCAGTGTTGGTCTTCGTGGCGATCGCTTCGGTGGCACACATTGATGTTATCAGTGACAGGAGCTGGATTTTCGGTCTGCGTATCAGTGCAGTGGTTCTGGCGATGCTCGCCGGTTTGACCGATCTGCTCGACGGCTATCTGGCACGGAAATTTCATTGGGTCAGCGACTTCGGAGCTTTGATGGATCCGTTGGCTGACAAAATTTTTGTCACCGGCACGATGCTTATGGCTGTGGAGTACCGGATAATCCCGGCGTGGATCGCCATTGCGGTGCTGTTCCGGGAGTTCATGGTGACCGGTCTGCGTACTCTTGCGGTGAAAAAACAGATCGTCATTTCCGCTGACCGCTGGGGAAAGCTCAAAACCGCGCTGCAGATGACGATGCTCGGTATCGCCGGTATCGCCTGGGCGATCGACGGCGGAACTTATTATCTGCGTACCGCCTCCTGGTTGGGAATGCGTATCTGGTACATCTGGCTGGCATTTATGATCGGTATCGTGCTGATAACGCTCTTTTCCGGGTTGGGTTATTTTATCCGCTACCGTAAACTTTTTACCGAAGGGAACTGAAATCATGAACAAGTTCTTTGCACTCCTTGCCGTATCGCTTGTCTCATTTGTCCTCTGCGCCACAGAAGCTGATGTGACCAATACTTTCAAAGAGTATATGGGCAATATAACCGAAATGAAAGTTAAAAAAGCCTTAACCTATCTGGATGACTCTTTCACTGAAACCAGTTCTGACGGCAAAGTCCTATCTCTGGCCGACATGAAGAAAATGCTGCCGATGTTTGATATGGTGGAAAAAGTCCTCAACGGAACAATTGCCGTTGAAGATATTTTTGCACTTCAAATGATGATAGCCGGTCAGACAGTCGATATGAATGACATCCGCGCCCGGATCAAGCAGTTGGAAAGCACCGAAGAGGGAAAAAAGATGCTGGCGCAGATCAAATCCCAAATGACAATTATGACGAAAGAAAGCATCCAAGAAACCAAAAATAAGGTTGCCCAGGCATGGAAAACTTTCAAAGTCATCTCCTGCAAAGTCAACGGTGATTCTGCGGAAATCGTCTTTGAAATGCAGCATCCTGCAAGCGGTATGATGGAGATCACCACCACTGATATGATCAAAGTCAACGGCAAATGGCTGATCAAAAAATCCGTCAGCCGGAAAAAATAATATTGATAACAACTCTTCGATACAGGGACTGCTGCAAAAGTTGTGCAGCGGTCCCTGATTGTATTTACGCTTGAAAATGCTGTGGGGAGATATATCCCGCACTGTAAATAACAGATAATGTCCCAAATTTTGTGAAACTCAAGCAGGAGTTTATAAGCAAACTCTTCTGTTAACGTATAAAACATATCACATAAGTTGTGGAGGGTGTTACTCTATTGAGTTTTTTTGCCAAGCTTTTTTCCAAAAAAGCGTTTTTTGCTTTGCATTATGGTCAATCCCGCGCCTTGCTGGCGTTGCTCGCGCAGTCACATACATAGTATGCTCCTTTGCTTGCTCCTTGCAAAACCCGGGCTTGCCGCATACTGCTGTGCAAAAAATAAATCGATCAAGCCGCGACAGCGGAGCGGGCAAGTTTCGTATCCGGTGGTATAAGCAGATATTATCGTAAAAAACGATACTGCTCACAATTCCGTTGCCACAGTTCGTATTTTTGAGCGCAGACACAACCAAGGGCTGCTGCAAACAGTTTTGCAGCAGCCCTTGAATTTTTTTCAGCAGTTTTTATGCTTCGTCAGTTTTGAGTGTGGCGATCGCAGCATCAAATTCCTCTTTGATCTCATCATCCTGCTGTTTGACAAAGCAGTTGACACCGAGGATAACGATGAAGTTGGCAATGAATCCGGGCAGGATCTCGTACATATAGGCGTTCCAGCCGAGGAAATACCATGCCAGCATCACCACCGTACCGGTGACCATACCGGCAAGGGCCGCCTGCCAGGTGGTGCGTTTGGAATAAAGTGCCATCAGTACCACCGGACCGAATGCCGCACCGAATCCGCCCCAGGCAAATTTGACGATGTTGAAGATCGTATCATTGGGAAAGAGCGCGATCAAAGTTGCCACGATGGTTACGATCAGTACAAATCCGCGGCTGACCCACACCGATTCACGCACCGAGGCATGACGGCGTACTACGCGCAAATAGAAATCCTCGGTAAGAGCGGAAGTCGTCACCAGCAGCTGGGAGTCGATGGTGGACATGATCGCTGCCATGATCGCCGCAAGCAGCACTCCGCCGATCCACGGATTGAAGAAATCCCGGATGAGGTAGATGAAGATATTTTCCGCTTCAGAGTTGGGAAGATCATTGTATATCGACATTGCAGTCAGAGCGATCGCCACGGCACCAAGCAGAGAAATCACCACCCAAATCATTGCAATTGCGGTGGTTTTCGGCAGCAGTTTCACTGATTTGATACTCATAAAACGGCTCAGAATATGCGGCTGCCCGAAGTAGCCGAGTCCCCATACCGCACAGGAAATGACGGAAAGCCAGGTCAGACCATTTCCTTCACCGGGAAAAAGCGAAAGCCCTTTTTTGGAACATGCTTCAATTACCATATCAGTACCGCCGCCGCCGATAAGCGCGATGATCGGAACCGCGATGATCGCCACAAACATCAGTGTTCCCTGAATCAAATCTGTCCAGCAGACTGCCAGATATCCACCCATAAGCGTATAGGCAATAACCACGACCGCACCGATGAGAACGGCTGTTTTATAGTCGATTTTGAGCATGGAATTAAAGAGTTTTCCGGAGGCAACCAATCCGGAAGCGGCATAAATGGTGAAAAAGAGCAGAATGATCAGAGCTGACACCACCCGCAGCATACCTGTCGGATCGCGGAAACGCTCGGCAAAGAAACTGGAAAGTGTCAGAGAATCAGTTTTGGCTGTATAAGTCCGCAAACGCGGAGCAACCAGCAGCCAGTTGAACAGCGTACCGATTGCCAAACCGATGGCAACCCAGGCATCTCCCATACCGCCAAGATAGATTGCACCGGGCAGACCCATAATCAGCCAGCCGGACATATCACTCGCCTGAGCAGAAAGAGCCGTGACCCAACTGCCGACACCTCTGCCGCCGAGCAGATAATCGCCCAATGTACCATTCTTTTTGCAGCAGATGGCACCGACGATGACCATCAAAATCAAATATCCGCCGAATGCGAATACTGTACCGGGCACTACGCCCTTGGATATCAACCACTCCATGGTTAAATTCCTTCCGTTATATGTTATTGTTGATTGTTATTGTCAAGTTCCCGCAGGATCATTTCTGCCGGAGTCAGGTATTTTTTCTCCTGATTGCACTCCCGGCAGCAGACGACCATATTTCCCCGGGTGCTTCTGCCGCCCCGCGAAAGCGGTACGATATGATCCAGCGTCAATTGGTCAGCCGGAAATCTTTCGCCGCAGTAGTAACATATCCCTTTGCGGAAAAGCTCCTGAAAATAGGTGGTTTTCCGCAAATCCCGGGCTTTCTGACGTTCCCTTTTGACATGGGCATCGTCTTTATTTATCTCTATCCACTCATCCATTGGCAGCGGCACTTTCATCAAGTACCCGGCGGATCTCCCTGATTACCACCGGCAGACGGTGGGGTTTGGGCAGAAAACCGCACGCTCCCTGTTCGAGCAGGTCTGCAACTTCGTTTTCTGAAACAAATCCGCTGGAAAGCAGCACTTTCACCTGCGGATCGATCGCTTTCAGACGCAGAAACGTCTGGTGTCCGCCGGCTTTGGGCATGATCATATCCAAAAGTACCAGATCGATCTCTCTGGGGTTGGATTCATAGATGTCAACGGCATCCAAACCATTTTCCGCCAACAGAACGGAATAGCCCAGTTCGCTCAAAGCGTCGATCAGAAAATCCCAGATCGTTTCATGATCATCCACGATCAAAATAGTTTCATTGCCGCGAGGCAAATAATTTCCCTGCATAAAACAATTCCTGAAATTAAAGTTGTTCGCCGCATATTATACGCATAAAACGCCTAAAACGCAAATCATTATTGCAAAAAAAGTGTAAAAAAAGTCTTTTTTTATGAAAATGCTTCGATTTTACGGTATAATTGTATGGATCACCTCCTTTATTTTCAACGCACAGATGTGGCAACTTACAGCTTTCAGCGGCAGATCGAGCAGCTTTGCCAGAGAGTGTTGATAGCTTGTCATCTGCGAAATGTATATGGAATACTCTTCTGCTGACGCAAAATTATCGCTTTTGAAATCGTAGATTTCCGCACGGACTGCTCTGCCGTTTTCCCGGTGGATAAGTACCCGGTCAAATGCCCCGGGGATGATGACACCGTTTTCGTCCTGCCGGATAAAACGTTTTTCCCGCCAGAGTTCACAATCGCCTGACTGACGGTAAAATATTTCGCGGATCGGGGAGTTTTCTTTCATTGCTGCAGTGAATATTTTTGCCGCAATTGGTGAAGTATTGTTGGCAGCGGCAAAGGCTCCGGCATCGAAATCCCGGTCGATAAAGGAGAGTTTTTCAAACAGCCAATGCACCTGATTTCCGGTATCAGTACCGGAAACCGCGTTGAAGAGCAGCTCCGGTTTCAGAGCCGGGCTGTTCTTGCTGTCGGAGGCTCGCCGGATGGTCAATTGCGGTATTTGAACTGCCGGCAGAGCGGAATTCACTGTTGCTTCTGATTTATCTGCAGATGTTTTGCTTATCACCGGGTGTTCGAGGAACCACTCCCATTTGCCGTGTGAGCAGTACAACTCTGCCGGATACGGGGTGAAGCCGGGAATATTGAATTTACCCGGCAGTTCCACATCGGCAGCGGCGATACCGTACTCCGGCAGCCGGTTTTTCAGAACTTTATCCATACTCAGCGTATCACCGGATGAGGTACACGATGTCAGCAGGTAAAGTGCGCGCCGTGCGCGGGTCATGGCAACATAAAGTTTACAGCATTTGGCGAACGCCTCATTGATCTTGAGTGTTTCCAGATGTTCTCTGAAAACGGGGGTGTTGACCGAGAGTGCTTCCGGCGGCATATAGCTTATCCACTCAGGTTTGGCTGATCCGGCATCACTGTCATTGCAGTTGACGACGGCACTTTCCGGGGTGAGTTTGACATGATTGCCGCCGGGATTTCCGGTATCCGGCAGAAAGACGATATCAAACTCCAAACCTTTGGATTTGTGGACTGTCATGATCTGGATGGTGTCGGCAAGTGCGTTTCCGGTTTCCCCGGTATTTTGAACCTGCCGGAGAAATTCGGCAATACTTCCGGAAAAGTTTCCGGCGACGTTCCGCAGGATCTCCAGCTGACGGCGTTCACTTGCCGTTACTTCCGGAATGAATGTATCGCAGAAGTGTGCGGCAAAACCGGAAAGTTTGCGGAAAAAGAGTTCATGCCGGAGTGCTTCATTCAGCGGAATACCGGTTTTTAAGTTGAGCTTTTGGGCGATACCATCTTTGCCGCGCACTTTGACTGTACCGTCCGGTGCGGCTAATACTACTGATGAAAGGAAATTTTCCGCCTGTTTGTCATCGGGGTGTTCGGAGAGAATGAGCAGCTCTTTGAAGACGTTGAATGCCATGCTTTCCACCGGTGATATTTTGCCGTCGATCGAAATCGGCAATGCGGAAACTTTCCGCAGTTCTCCGGCAAATTCACGGGCGTTTTTATTGGTCTGCACCAGAATACCAACTGTGAGTTTCCGTTCAAGGGGAGAAATTTCTGAAAGCATCCGGGCAATGAGCAGGGCTTTGGCCGGGATATTCTGACTGCTGCGCGGCAGAGGTTTTACTTCCAGCAGAGCTGCATGACCGGTCAGTTCCCGGGCAGTTGAGTGGTTTTCAAACTTCATCATTGCCAGAGTTTCCGCAAAACCCGGGAGGGTTTTACCGTCACCATGGTAAGGCGCAAATACCGCATTGACCATGTCAAGTACGATTTGAGATGAGCGGTAGGAACGGGTCAGCGACTGCTCCGGATCATCGGTCATTGCAGCAAGTTTGCCGGTGACGTATCGGAATAGTGCCGGATTGCCGCCGCGCCACTGATAGATGGATTGTTTCAGGTCGCCAACGCAGAAAAATGAGCGGAAAAATTCACTTCTGCTACTGAAAAGTTCCCGCAGCAGCGGATCAAAAACCATGAACTGAAAATCACTGGTGTCCTGAAATTCATCGAACATATAGTGCATGATGCCGGCATCAAGCCGGTATTCAAGAGAGCGGTCCGGGGAACCGAGAATGATTTCTCCGGTTTCTTTGTCCAAATTAAGCAGCAGTGCGGTCAGGTCGGAAAAGGTCAGATTGCCGTTATTGCGTACCAGAGCGGCATAGAAACGGTCAAATTCAGCCATCAGTGAGAAGACCGCTTTGCCTTTCTGGCGCATCTGCAGCATGGATAATGCCCGGATATGCCGGAACACCCGGCAGATGAGTTTGCTCTCTTCCGGAGAAAATGTGATGTTTTTATTGTAATTGAGCAGCGGATTTTTTTCATCGCACCAATACGGAGCATTGCTGCTGCTGATGGCTTTGAACAGTTCCTGCACATCTCCGTCAAGTTTGCCGAAAAGAAATCCGTAACGGCTTTTATCAAGATCATTTGCCAGCATCAACAGACGCCTGGCAAGGGTTTTCATGCTGCGGGAGGTCGTCCGGTTGGGAATCACTGCGGAACGTTCTTCAATATTCTGCGCCATTCCGCGGAGTTGATCGGATGCCTGAATGCATGATTCAGGAGTGAATACTTCCTCCGGGGAAGGAAACCACAACGCCGGTGACTCCAGAGTACTGTCAAAATCACCGGAAACTCCGGCGAGATTCTGCAAATACCACGGATAGACCTCCGCAAGCAGCGTGTGCATGGACTCATTGAAGTTGCGTGTTTCCGAGGCGTTGGCATCTTTAAGCAGTTCCCGGAGAATGTTCAACTCTGTTTCATCGCTTATATTGTTTATCCATGACCGCAGTACCCGGCGGATGAAGCGGTCATCCTTTTCCGGTATCATATTGAGTTTTCCCCAGATGCCCAGTTCCGGGGCGAACGCCTGCAGTATCTGCATGAAAAAACTGTCGATCGTGCCGATCTGCAGATTTCTGCTGCCGGGAGCAAGCAGTGACCGCAGCAGTCCGGCGGCATCTGTTTTCCCCTGCCGTATACAACGGTTCTGAGGAAGATCCGGTAAGAGGGCCATCTCCCCCAGCCGTTTCACGATCCTGTCAAAGATCTCCCCCGCTGCGGCTTTGGTGAATGTCAATGCCAGAATAGAGTCCGGAGCGGCCCCGAAGCTGAGCAGCTGGATGAACCGTGATGCAAGTGCATAGGTTTTTCCCGTTCCGGCAGAGGCGGAAATAATGCAGAAATCTTTGAAGCCGTTAAAAGATTTACAGCTGGTGCAATCCCCGCGATAACATGTACATCGGGCGGAAATTGCCGGCGGACAGCTGCAGCATCTTGTCATACCTGCACTTTCATTTGGATTTACTCCCGGAAATACCTTGCGGTGTTCCGGAAAATCCGGGGCGTTCGGAGTTCCGCCGTCAGAGTTATCGTTATTTTGTGATTCCGGAATTATCCAGTTGATGTTCCGCAGGGCTTTTTCTGCATCCGGCTGCAGCAGATCATTATCTATACGCTTGGGATTTTCCCGGATCTCGCGTTCCGGCAGACGGAGTATTTCCGCAATGATCTCCCGGACTTTATCCGCAGCTGCCGGCAGTATCTGCCGGAACTCTTCAGCTTCCCACACCTGCAGTTCGGTATCTGTTACACTGCGCGGTACGACCAGATAGGCACAGTCGATGGTATACTCTGCCGGATCAAGTGCGAAGGTCTGCCAGAAATTCTGATCCTCTTTCAGCAGCAGAGCGTAAAGCGGCAGCTGCAGTTTTTTGAATACAGTTCTGCCCTGAACCGTGGAACAATGTTCGGCGACGATTTTTTTGACTTTGCCGGTTTTGATGTCGATCAACCGGATAAGGCGGCGCGGACGGTTGATTTCGATACGGTCGATACTGCCGCGAAAGACTGCCCCGGCATATTCGATGCAGTTTGCCTCCCCGCCGAAATGGTACTCTACAGCAAGGACTTCAAAACCATCGCTTTGCTCTGCGAAAAGTTCTGCAGCCGCAGCGGAGAGCCGCTGGTGCATGTTGGCGGCAAAAAGTTTTACAAGTACCGGTAAAGTTTTGTAATGCGCGGCAGTTGCCCGGTCAAAAGCGGCAAGCAGGTGTTCGCGCAAACTCTCTTCTGTGGGAAATCTTGCTGAACCGAGTGCTTCAAACGCCTGATGACAGAGAGTTCCGGAAAGTTTGCCGTCCGGTTCTTCCGCCGCATAATCTATTGTCTGACTGTTCTGTACCCGGGCAAGGAAAAACTCCAGTGGAGAAGACAGATACTGATCCAGATCCGTCACTGCCAGTCGGAGTCTGCCGTCGGCTTCTTTGCGGTAATCCAGAGGCAGATCCAGCTGGAACATCAGGTCTTTAGCGGCAGGAGGGGGGAGGAGGAACTCTTCCGGATCTTTAAAAAGTTTGCCGGTACGCTCCAACAGTTCAGCATCGCTTAAATCTTCCCCCCCGAAAAGTATTCCGGAGGGACGCAGTGCCGACTTTTCACTGTCACGGCGCAGTACGATCAACTGCAGATCGCCGGGGCCGCGGGAATTTTTTACTGATTGCAGATGTGACAGCGCACGGGCAAGGGTTTGAATATTGCTGCGGATGCCGATTTTACGGCGGATGCTGTCGGTGAGAAACGGAGTCAATTCAATGCGGTCAGGGAAATACCGTTCGTTCATACCGCAGAAAATGATCCGTTTATGGGTGAGAAACGGCATTTCCAGACACCCTTCAAAAGAAACGGCATTCTCCGGCAGCGGCATGGTGATCTTCTGATTCCCGCAGTAACGCAGGAACGATTCAAATAACTGCAGTTTATCAGTATGCCGGGTAAGAGCTTCCGGAATATTTTCCAGCATTTTGAGCTGTTCACGCATGAAACTGCACTCCCGATCAAAGGGGATGGTATTGAACAGCTCTGCAGGATCATCACAGCCGCGGTAGATCACCATCAGAAATTTCCGCAGAAACTCCGGTAAGGGTTCCGCTTCAAAAAGTTCCTGCAAATGCCGGAGTTTGTCAAAAGCATTTTTCAGCCGGGGTTCTTCCACGGCAAGCTCCGATGCCGCTTCAAAGGTATCCGGAGTATACTGCAGCTGAAATTTATCCAGAACGGTCAGCAGTTTTTCCGCGCCGTGCTGATCTTTGGCAGCATAGAGCAGATAATCATGGTGCCGGAGCAGTGAAGAGGCAGTAAAAAAATCATCTTTTTCTTTGAGAAAGCTGTGCAGTAACTGCAATAAACCATACAAACGCTGCAGAGAAAACGGCACTCCGCCGGGATCGGCAGTGACAACGGCATTGCCATTGATATCGTGCAGACGCGAAAATTCTCCGGCAAATTGCGGATATAATGCCGGATCTGCCAGAACCACTGCGCATTCAGCAGTATTGAAAACTCCGTTAAGCTCTGCAAGTTTTACGGCGCGGCGGGCAGCATCTGCCGGGTCAATGGCAGTATGGATATTTTTCAGCGGAAGATGGAACGCCTTTTTCTGCCATGCTTCCGCAATCGCAGTTCCCCACTGATCGTAACAATCTCTGTTGCTTTCATCATCTCCGATCCAGATGGCAAGTTTACCGGGAAACTGCTGGTCGATGACGGCAAGTTTCTGCCGGATCATCCGGGGAATATCGGGCATTCCGGCGAGGATAATCTTTTCCGCATCTGCGAACATCTCCACCTTGTTCACCGCCATGCGGTCGCAGGTCAGCGGATCGGTGAAATGGTATTTTTTCAGCAGAGAAGTGTATCGGCTTTCCAGTTCTGCCAGTTCTGAACCGCGTTCCCCGAAAAATTCTGCTGTTTCTCCGATGGAAAAACCTCCGGCTGCAAGTTCCAAGCGCAGCTGGCGGAGCATGGAACCGGCAAGAAATTTATCTGCAGGAACCTTTTTCCCGGTGAAAAGATATGGGAACTTTTCCGGTGTCCGGGCGGCACTGGTGAATACTTCCCCCCAAAGCAGCTCTTCACTTACCGGGTCAGGCAGAGTGCTGCACTCATCCTGATAATGCATAAATTGCCGGGGAGTGAGAAACTGCGGCAGCAGCAAACCGCCGGGAAAGAGTTTCAACAGTTCACTTTGTACACTACGCCGGGCGGCTTCGCCGGGCAAAACAAGCAGAATCTGTCCGAAATCAGGGACAGATTCTGCTTTAAGCGCTGCTACTGCCCCGGCAACTGCTGCTGCCGGGGAAATTCTGCCGGTGAAATACCTTTCTGCCATAGCAGAATTCTTTCAGCAATTAAGCCGTCCGCCGGCTTTGACCAGACGGATATCATTCTCTGAAAGCGGATGGGTGAAAACGATCTCAATTTCACTGCCGTCAGCTTTGACCAAAGTACCTTTGACCTCACTGCCCGGAGCAAGCTGACCGGGAAGACCGGCAAATTTCAGAGAATCATTTTCCGCAATAAGTTCATAATCTGCCGGATTTTTGAAGATCAGCGGCACGATGCCGAAGTTGATCAGATTCGCCCGGTGGATACGCTCGATCGCCAGTGCGGCAACCACTTTGATACCCAGATACATCGGACAGATGGCGGCGTGTTCGCGGCTGGAACCCTGACCATAACTGTCACGGCCGATGATGACACCGTGCTTACCGGCATCGCGAACCGCAGAGGCACGCTCAGCAAAACTGGGTTTGCCGGCTTCGGTAAAACATTCAAAGACCACCTTGCTGTAAGCAGGGATATTGCTCCGCAGCTTCAAGTGGACACCGGCGGGCATGATATGATCGGTGGTGATCTTGTCACCGACTTTGATCACTACCACACCATCAACATTTTCCGGCAGAGCGCAGTTGGTCGGCGGTTCACCGATAGTGGGTTTGCGGATGATGCCTTTGCCGCTTTCACCTCTCTGGAAATGAGCGTCGTCTGAGGTGTAGAACTCCGGTTCCGCGATTTCGGGAAATGCGATATCCAGATCACGCGGATCAATAAATTCACCGGTGATGGCGGCAGCGACGGCAGTTTCCGGACTGACCAGATAGGATTGATCGCCTTTGGTGCCGGAGCGTCCGGCAAAGTTGCGGTTGAAAGTACGCACGGTGACAGTGTCATCCGCCGGACTCTGTCCCTGACCGATGCACGGACCGCAGCCGACTTCCAGAATACGCGCACCGGCGGCGACCAGATCGCCAAGCATACCGTTGGCGCAGAGCATTTCCAGAACCGGTCTGCTGCCCGGAGCGATACCCAGAGTCACATCAGGATGGACTTTTCTGCCCTTGAGTGCCATTGCCACCAGAGCCAGATCACGGTATCCGCCGTTGGTACAGCTGCCAACCAGAACCTGACCGACCTTCTTGCCGGCAAGCTCTTTGACAGTTTTGATATTGTCGGGACTTGAAGGACAGGCGGCAAGCGGTTCAAGGGTGTCAAGGTCGATTTCCACTACGCGGTCGTATTCCGCATCGGCATCAGCGGCAAGCGGGGTGAAGTCTGCTTCGCGTTTCTGACGGCGCAGGAACTCTTTTGTACGTTCATCGGAGGGGAAAACGCTGGTGGTCACGCCCAGTTCCGCACCCATATTGGTAATAGTGGCGCGCTGGGGAACACTCAAATCCGCCACGCCGGGACCGAAGTACTCCACAATGGAACCGACGTTGCCCTTGGTGGTAAGGATACTCAGCAGCTTCAGAATGACATCTTTGGCGGCGACCCACGGACGGAGTTTGCCGGTAAGTTTCACACCGACGATCCGGGGGGTGGGAATGGTGAACGGCTGACCTGCCATCGCCAGAGCGACATCCAGTCCTCCGGCTCCGATGGCGATCATACCGATACCGCCGCCGGTGGGGGTATGGCTGTCAGAACCTATCAGTGTTTTACCGGGTTTGCCGAAACGCTCCAGATGCAGCTGGTGGCAGATACCGTTGCCCGGAGGTGAGAAAATGACGCCTTTTTCGGCGGCAACAGTTTGCAGATAGAGATGGTCGTTGCGGTTTTCCGGACCGTTCTGCATCATATTGTGATCGACGTATGAAACTGACAATTCAGTTGCAACTTTAGCGGTTTTCATTGCTTCAAGCTCCAGATAAGCCATGGTGCCGGTGGCATCCTGGGTCAAAGTCTGGTCGATTTTGATGAGCAGTTGGGAATCTTTTGCCGGGTCACCTGACACCAGATGGGCGGCAATGATTTTCTGAACGAGTGTTCCACGTGCCATAAGAAATTTTCCTTTCATTAAAACATATTTCAGATTGTTTTGTCTTTAATAATATAGCACCGTATAAAGATTCTTTCAATTCTTTTGCGGTGTTACAAATTGAAAATCAGTGTGCCGCTTCCAGCCAGTCATCGTTGAAAGACATCCAGATCACAAAATCCGGTTTTTCTGTGCTGATGGTCTGCCGGATCTTTTCCGGAGATACATAACGCGGATCCATCAGAATGATATCTTTGTTCTGCAGTGCCAGATAGGGAGCCATCGCCCGGGCATAAGAATCATTGATGATCAGGATCTTTTTACCTCGGCTGCAAAGATGGTTATGGATACGCACAAAGTATTGTGTTTTATCCAGAAACGCGGTGTAGTGCCACGCCCGGGGGGAGTCGTAGTGGATGAAACGCCGGGTCAGCATGGTTTCAAAACCCCCGTGCCGCACTGAATTGAGCTGCGGCAGCCGAACCGTGAAGCGGGTCGGATACGTGATATGCACCCAAAAAGTTGGACACAACTAAAGGAGTGCATATTTTATGGAAAAAGAAACAGCAAATCCCCAAGAGTACAGTGCAAATTTTAAATTGCGAGTTATATTAGATGTGTTAAATAAC
>SUWK01000067.1 GCA_015061525.1 Lentisphaerota bacterium | reverse complement strand
TTGAGGGAGGGGAGTTTGAGGGGAGGGAAACGCAGTGTCCCGCCCCTCAAGCAAACTGAACGCTGCGAACACCCTCCACAACTTGTGTGCGCAATATGTTGTCAACCTATATTGGGAACAGAGCTTTATAAAAAGTAAGCTCCATGCTATGTTATGTTTGGTTCGCCAACCAACATAAATAACAAGGAGTTTACAGTAATGAATGATAATTTATCACACACTAGTTAAAAATGCAAGTACCATATTGTATTTGCACCTTTTATACTATCGATTATACAAAAAAAACGGTATCCGCGTTATCCGCCGTATATTTTGAAAGTAAGTTTACAGCTGTTCCTGGATGCTGCAAGCAAATAAAATCATCAACTTAAATTAATATTTCAACACAAAAAAGGTAATGTCCCAAATTTTGTGAAACGGAAGCATGAGGTTATAAACATAACATTTCTATCAGTGTATAAAACATATCACATAAGTTGTGATTTGTCAACCAAGCCGGTACGGGTTTGATCCAACCGGCTTGTCAAGGCGTAGCTTTATGCGAAGACTGATGGATGGATTGCGGAGCAAGGCGCGAGATTACCCGCAAGGTGCCACCGCAGGTTAGATTTTTCACAAAATTCAGGACAACAACCACAAAAAAACTTCCGTCCAAAATAGAACGGAAGTTTTTGAAAAATGCTATGCTTTCGCAAAGAATCAGAGTTCTTCGCCAATCGCCCAGCGAACAAAGCGTTTGACTTTGGCGTTGGGTTTCAGCTTTTTCATGGAACTCTTGTCATCTTTGACCCAGGGCTGATCCTCAAGGCAGATTTCGCTGAAGAAGCGATTGATCTTACCGGCAAGGATTTTATCCAGCATTTCAGCGGGCTTGTTGGCAAGTTTCGGATCAGCAGCTGCGGCAATCTCTTTTTCTTTCTGGATCACTTCAGCCGGCACATCGGCACTGCTGACGTAACGGGGGCTGAAAGCTGCAATGTGCAGACAAAGATCGTTCAAAAATTCCGGATCACTCTCACCTTCAACCTCAACCAGCACGCTCACGCGGCCATCCATGTGGTGGTAGGAAGCAAAAACAGAACCATTGGAACTCTGCCACTTCTGGGCACGGCGCAAAGACATATTTTCACCGATGGTGGCAATGTGACTGGTAATGATCGCAGCTTCCTGCTCATTCACAGCAGCAGCGACATCACCATCAGCAGCAATCTTCAGCGCACCATCCAGCATGGCATCAACCAAAGCACCGAATTTCGGGGTTTTGGCAGCGAAGTCAGTTTCGCAGAGCATCTCCACGATCGCAGCTTCATTACCGGCGATCTTCGTCCAGACTTTACCCTGTTCAGTGGCACGGCCGGATTTTTTCTCGGCTTTGGCAACACCGGATTTACGGAGGTTCTCAATCGCCAGCTCCATATCACCGTCAGCGGCGACCAGAGCTTTTTTGCAATCCATCATACCGGCTCCGGTCTTTTCGCGGAGTTCGGAAACCATTTTAGCAGAAATAACAGCCATTTCTATTCACCTGTTTTGACTAATTGACTTACTTCTCTTCAGCAGCAGCAGCTTTTTTGGCGACACGTTTACGAGCCGGTTTGGCATCATCAGCCTTGGGGGCACGTTTACGCGGAGCTTTCGGAGCTTTGGCTTCTTCTTCGTCAGCGTTTTCCTGAGCGATTTTCTTGGCGGCCTCGGCGGCATCACGCTCCTCGGTTACGCGTTTCAGATGGATCTCTTTGGCGATTTTGATGGCTTCGCCGAAAAGATCAGTGATGATCTGAACAGATTTTACCGCATCATCGTTGGTAGCGACAGGATAATCAACCATCGTCGGGTCACCGTTGGTGTCAACCAGAGCAACGATCGGGATATTCAGTTTGTTGGCTTCACGGACAGCGTTGATCTCGTTGCAAACGTCGATGACGATCAGCGCAGCAGGAAGTTTTTTCATGCTGGCAATACCGTCGAGGTCGCGATGCAGTTTTTCAACACGACGGGTCAGAGCGGAAACTTCTTTTTTCTTCATGCTGTTGACAGCATCACTGTTAAGAACAGCATCGATCTCTTTCATTTTGTCAATGCTTTTGCGGATGGTCTGGTTGTTGGTCAGAGTACCACCGAGCCAACGCTCGGAGATGCTGAACATACCGGTTTTCTCCGCAAGGTCAACAACCAGCTCACGAACCTGACGTTTGGTACCGACAAAAAGCACATCGCCGCCATCGCTGACGACTTTCTGCAGGAAGTTGCAGGCATCGGCGATCTGACGCATGGTTTTGGTCAGGTCAATAATGCTGATACCATTCTTGGCACCATAGACATACTTTTTCATCCGGGGGTTCCAACGACGGGTCTGGTGTCCGAAATGACAACCTGCTTCCAAAAGATCGTTGATCGTAACTTTGGCCATTTTGCATCTTCCTTTCTCTTTGCGGTGCTTTTCAGCGTACTCGTAACGCCTGCGACAAGCCACCTTTTGGTTTGATTGTATCCTGCTGCTCCGGCCATTCTTGGATCAACAGGAATGCTTATTTTGTTAATATACTGCACAATGCAGCATTTTACAAGCTCAAAAAAGCTGTTTTTTCCAAAATTCCACCTGATTTGCCACCGGTTCAAAACCGGTACCACCGGCGATGCGCCGTTTCGCCACACTTTCCCGGGGATCAAAAAGCGTGAGGAACTCCGCTGTTGCCTCCGGAATTGTCTGCTGCATTTCTTCCAAAGCAGCCTGATCAAGTGCCATATTGCGGTCTTTGCAGAACTTGACAAACGCTCCGACACGATGGTGAGCATCCCGGAACGGCACACCCAATTCAACCAGTTTTTCCGCCAGATCGGTCGCCATCAACGCCGGATCTGCAGCTGCCGCAGCCATCTTATCACGTTTCACCCGCATATCACGGATCATCGGCGGATAAACAGCCAGCATAAGTTCTGCAGTATCCAGTGCATCAAACACCGCCACTTTGTCTTCCTGCATATCGCGGTTATAGGTCATCGGCAAACCTTTACACAGAGTCAGCATCGCTGTCAGTGAACCATAAACTCTCGCAGTCTTGCCGCGGGTAAGCTCACAAACGTCCGGATTCTTCTTCTGAGGCATCAGACTTGAACCGGTACAGAACGCATCACTCAATTCAATAAAATCAAACTCCTGACTGCTCCACAGAATCAAATCTTCTGACAATCTTGAAAAGTGCATCGCCATCGTCGCCAATGCCGAAGTAAATTCAATAGCGAAATCCCGGTCGGCAACTGCATCCATACTGTTGCGGGTGATCCGGTCAAATCCCAACTCTTTGCAGACGAATTCCCTGTCAAGCGGCAGTGTGGAACCGGCCAATGCTCCGGAACCCAGCGGCATAACGTTGATCCTCTTGCGGCAGTCTGCCAATCTTTCAGCATCACGGTCAAACATTTCAACATAAGCAAGCAGATGGTGGGCAAGCAAAACCACCTGGGCGTGCTGCAAATGAGTAAATCCCGGCAGGATCGTCTCTTTTTCCGCATCCGCTTTGGCAACCAGTTCCCGCTGAAAATCCCGGATCTTGCCGATCAGCCGGTCTGCGGCATCGCGCAGATACAACCGGAAATCCAACGCGACCTGATCATTGCGGCTTCTGCCGGAATGCACCCGCGCCCCCTCGGCTCCAAGCACCGAGATCAGCGCACTTTCCACATGCATATGGATATCTTCCATTGAGATATCGTAAGTAAAATCACCTTTTTCAATGCGCTCACACACTTTATCCAGCTCCGCGCGGATCGCCTCTGCGGATGCCTGCGGAATTATCCCCTGCTTTGCCAGCATTGCCACATGAGCTTTACTGCCGGCGATATCGTGTTTGTAGAGCCGCTGATCAAAACTGATAGATTCTGAATACAGCTTGACATCATTCTGCGTTTCTTCTCCGAAACGTCCACCCCAGAGAGCCATAATATATCCTCCTTGCGGATTATGCATCAACAACAGCAAACATCAAAGTAATCTCCGCGACCACCTCTTCTCCGACCCGGATAAAACCGCCGGCTTTGCCGACCCGGGATTTGCTTGGCGGCAGATCGATTTCAATGATCATCTGCTCACCGGCAAGGATCTGACGGTGGAACACCGCACTGTTGATCGCCATAAAAAATCCCAGTTTACCGGCATTTTCCGGACGGGAAAGCACACTGGAACACCCACTTTGCGCAGCGATCTCACACAGCAATGAATCCGGAACCGTATTGAATCCGGCATTCATAAAAGGTTCGTTGCCGGAAATATTTTTTACCGCAACGATCCGGCTGCCTTCAACTTTTGCCACATAATCAATCAACAGGAAGGGGAAGCGGTGCGGGATCAGCCCCATAACCTTGTCAGTATCCATGCAGATATTTTCCAGACGGGCACAGTCATCTTCCAATGCCGGAATATCTGTGATTCCTCCGGTCACGACCGGAGCATGGACGATCGTGATCAAAGCTTCACTGCAAACCCCGGATGCAGTTCTGCAGGAGGCTTTGAGATTCCAGGTGTTCTCTTCGGAGGAAAGCAGTTCCGCTTCTATGATCATCCGGTCTCCCGGCAGAATCGGACGGCGGAATTTGACCTTTTCCAATTTCCAAATCCGTTTTTCACGGGCACAGCCGGGCAGGAAACAGCAGCACAGCTGCCGGATCGCCTCAACCTGAAGAACCCCGGGGACGATCGGGTGAACGGGGAAGTGTCCGGCGAAGAACGCCTCATTTGAAGTAAAATTTTTAAATCCGGTAAAGTGAGTTTCATCATCTTTACGTGCAAAATCCAGCATTTTCCACGGTGCCTGCAAACCGAGTCTTTCCGCGATTTGGTTCACTTGAAGAATTTCAGACATTTTTCTTCTCTCCTTTTCTTTTTTTTGAAACTATTGAAATTATTTGCAATTATTCTGATTCATCATTGCCAGCAATTTTCCGGCAAGTTCCACATTTTTCGGATGCCCCGGACATACAGCTATCAATTTCCCGGTTATCCGGCATCCGGCGAGGTACAAATCTCCGATGGCATCCATTATTTTGTGACGGACTATCTCATTTTCAAACCGGAGTTTATCTTTACAAATGATCGCACCATCATGGATGATAGCCGCCGCGTCAAGACTTCCACCCTTGCATAATCCCATCGACAGCAGCAAACGCAGATCGCTGTAATCCACAAATGTTCTGCCGGGGGCGATATCACGGGCATAACTTTCCTGCTCCAATGCTTCATACTGATAAAACTGGGGATCGACCGGACAATTTTTGAAACTGGTAACGCAACTGATGGAAAGCTTTTCCGGATCCGGCAGCAATACGATCTGAGTCTTGCCTCCGATCGCAGCAACCGGAACATCCGGAGTAAATGTCCGTGCCGGTTTATTCTGCACCGCGATTCCGGCTTCCATAATCATCTCGTAAAACGGCAGACTGCTGCCGTCGCCGATGGGCGGCTCCATACCATTCATTTCTACGATGCAGTTATCTATTTTGCAGGCATGCAGTGCGGACATGATGTGTTCAACAGTATAAACGATCCCCTTTCCCTGAGCGATCGTGGTTCCGCGCTGCACATCCACGACGTTGGATGCCAAAGCTCTGACCTCCGGCTGTCCCGGCAGATCAACCCGCCGGAAAACGATCCCGGTATCTTCCGGAGCGGCATGCAGCCGGACGGTTGCCCGCGCCCCCGTATGAAGGGCAATTCCGGAAAAAGCGGCACTTCCGGCGACAGTTTGTTGCATTTCCATTAAAAAAAACTCCATTTTGATTTGCAAAAAACAACTTCACGTTTCATAATATAATACAGACACATCGTTCAATTCAAATCAGGAGTGAAAAATAATGCAGGATTTTAGCGATTCTGTCCAAATAATCGTCATTTTGGGCCCTACTGCGACCGGTAAGACCGCCCTTGCAGTCGATTTGGCAAAAAAATTCAACGGCGAAATCATCAGTGCCGATTCCCGGCAGGTCTACAAAGGCATGGATATCGGTTCCGGTAAAGATATTGCCGAATACGGGGATGTACCGTACCATCTCATTGACATCGCAAACCCGGCGCAGGAAATCTACAATCTTGGCA
The DNA here is from genome assembly GCA_015061525.1 of Lentisphaerota bacterium. GTDB lineage: Bacteria > Verrucomicrobiota > Lentisphaeria > Victivallales > Victivallaceae > UBA1784. The sequence continues at coordinate 10,508 of SUWK01000067.1, read as the reverse complement.
GATTCTGCCGGGATGCCTGGAACGCGATCGCCGATATCCATATCCGCGGGAAACTGCCGGTTATCTGCGGCGGCACTGCCCTTTACACAGCAGCGATCCTTGATGGTTACCGATTGCCGGGCGGAGCACTGCCGCCGCGCAGTTACGATACTCCGCGCATCCGTCAGAATCCGGATGCTCCACCGTCATTCACTCCGCCATTTGCCGTAAGTCCGCTTATTCTCGGTGTTCTTTATCCGAGAAAGACCGTAAGAGAACGTATCGCTATTCGTCTGGACAGCCGTTTTGATGCCGGAATGATCGACGAAGTAAAGCAACTGCATGATGAAAAACATGTCAGTTACGAAACACTTGAATCATTCGGTCTGGAATACCGGGAAATCTCTCTGTATCTGCAGGGTAAATGCAACTTTGAGGAAATGCACGACCAACTGCTGAACAAAATACGGCAGTTTGCCAAACGACAGGATATTTTTTTCCGCAAACTGGAACGCGAAGGCCATCAGATACACTGGTTGAAAGAGGGCAGAGATCCCGATCCGGAAAAGCTGATCCGGGATTTTCTGGACAATAAAAAAATCGCAGAACCCTCATTCCGGCTCTGCGATCACAAAAATCCGCCTTCTTATTAAATATCTCCACCGATGACCGGACGGCGAGAGACTGATTTGAAGACCGGCGGCAGGAATTCATCCGCAGAAAATTTCGGGTTCAGTCTGTAAAAAATCACTTTACTCTCCTGAACAGTACCATCCTGATCAATAACCGTACTCATCGGAATTTGGACCCCTTCACGCATTTCATATTTCAAAATACGGTTGGTGTAGTTGATAACCGCTCCGGAAGGAGCGGTAAATTTCATCTTCACCATTCTGGTCAAATAGTTTTTGCTGTCAATGTAGAAAGAGACCGGATATTCAGAACTTCCATTGAAGCAGTCAACCCGGTAAAATTCACCGTCATCATTGACGCACTTATTTAATTCAACTCTGGCAAAAACCGCGCTGTAGCTGCTGTTTCCAGGCTGTCCGAGCCGGGTCAGCATCTGCATACGCTCCAAGCCTTTTTCATCCAGTTGAATAATTTTTCGTGATCTATGACTTGCCACCCACCCCTGTTTACCATTGGTGCAAAACACACTGTCCGGTTCGTTGTCTTCATAAGTTATAAGTGCTATCTTATCCGGCTTTTCAAATTTCACCTCGACCATCTTGATATCATCATCATTCAGAAGATTCTTTTCCGTTATCTCCTGACGCATAATGTAACTGCCGCATACAGCAAAACGCCCCTCCGGATCGATTGCCGCATTGGTGCGTTTTTCCAATTCCGCAATAGTTATATCGGCTGGGGAAAGCGTATCAATGGATGCTGTTGAACACCCGGACATGCCGGCTGTCAATATTGCAAAAACAAATAAAAAAAACTTTTGTTTCATACTTTCATCTCCATTTTTCTGATAAACAAATCCTCTGTGCAACACCATTAATATACACCAAAGACTGCTAAAAACCAGTCAAGTTTCATTTTTCCTGCAAATATTTTCTTTCCAGCCCTTGACAAAACACGTTTTTATGTGATAATGTAATCTTGTGTACGATACGCGCACGCGTGACCATGCTCTGTAAATTGATGCGGTTCCGCGTAAAAAAATTGAAGAGGAATTGTTTTTATGGCAAATTTGTTGATCGTGGAGTCCCCTACCAAAGCCCGTACCATCGGCAGAATGTTGGGAAAAGATTATGATATTATCGCCTCTATGGGGCATGTCAGAGATCTGCCGGAACATGATTTCGGTATTGATATTGCCAATAACTTTACTCCGCAGTATGTGGATACACCCCGCAGCCGCCCGGTAATAAAAAGTTTGAAGGAAGCAGCAAAAAAAGCTGATTCAGTGTATCTGGCAACAGACCCTGACCGCGAAGGCGAAGCTATTGCGTGGCATTTGAAAAATCTGCTTGCCCCAGTCAATAAAAAAGCCCCGTTCCACCGGGTAACTTTCCATGAGATCACCCGGCAGGCAATCGAAAACGCCATATCCGCACGCGGCGACATAAATATCAATCTGGTAGATGCCCAGCAGGCACGACGTGTGCTTGACCGGATCGTCGGTTATCAGGTCAGCCCCCTGCTCTGGCGCAAGCTGGGCAAAGGCAGCAGTGCCGGACGGGTTCAATCTGCTGCCTTGCGGCTTATTGTGGAACGGGAACGGGAAATCCTCGCTTTTGTTCCGCAGGAATACTGGAACTTCGCAGCCAGTTTCCTTTCCGCCGGCAACGACATCATCAAAAGCAAACTTTTCAAAATCAATCAGAAGGATTTTCAAATAAATTCTGCTGATGAAGCTGAAAAAACAGAATATGCAGTCAGAAACGGTTCCGTTCCTCAAGTATCTCAAGTATCCACTCAGGAACGCAAACGCAATCCGTATCCTCCTTTTACAACCAGTACTCTGCAGCAGGCTGCCAACCAACTGCTGCACTATTCGGCAACCAGCACCATGCGTTACGCTCAACAGCTTTATGAGGGTGTTGATCTCGGGAACGGCAACTCTGCCGGTTTGATCACCTACATGCGTACCGACTCGGTAACGATCGCCAAAGAAGCGCAGATCGCAGCAGCGGAATTCATCCGGAACAACTACGGCGAAGAATATCTGCCGCCGAAGTTCAATTACTACAAGAATAAAGCCGCCGCCCAGGAAGCTCATGAAGCCATCCGCCCGACGGATGTACGGCGCACCCCGGAATCACTCTCCGGTCTGCTCGACGGACCGCAGCTCAAACTTTACACACTGATCTGGAAACGTTTTGTCGCCAGCCAGATGGCGCAGGCAAAGCAGGAACTGGTTACCGCAGATGTCGTGATCACCGGCAGTGATCGATCGCAGTATCAATTCAGAACGACTGCCACGTTGACAATATTCCCCGGTTTTCTGACACTCTCCGGAGAAGGTCAGCATGCAGAAAAAGATGACTGCCGTCCGGCCCTGCTGCGTTCTCTGCATCAGGGCGATACCCTTACCATGACAGAATTCACCAAAGAACAGAAATTCACTGAACCTCCGCCGCGATTCACAGAAGCGACATTGATCAAACTGCTGGAAGAAAATGGTATCGGCCGTCCATCCACCTATGCAACGATCATCCGGACTATCCAGGATCGCAGCTACGTCAGCAAAGAACAGAATAAACTCCTTCCGACAGAACTCGGTTTTACCGTCAACGATTTTCTCGTTGAAAAACTGCCGGAACTGTTTGATATCGGCTTTACTGCCCAAATGGAACAAAAACTTGACGATGTGGAAACCGGTTCCGTAGGCTGGGTCGGAATGATGCGTGAATTTTATGACCGTTTCGCACCGTGGATGACCGCCGCGAAAAACAGCGGTGCCCCGGAATCGGACAAAGCAGCGGCTCTGCTGAATACATTTGACGGCGTAACCTATGCGGAAAAACAGAAGATCGGCAAACGTACCTTTGATGATGCAAACTTCGTCAACTCTGTAAAAGAAAAATTTGCAGCCACCGGTCAAATAAGCGAAAAACAATATCAGGCTCTGCTGACCATGGCAGCCAAATACGCTGAACAGACTGCGGGAAAAATAGCCGGACTTGCCCCGGAACTGCAGGATGATTATCAGGAGGCTTTCAGTCGTTTTCAGGAACGTATAGAAGCAGAGAGTCAGCGGCCGCCGGTTCCGGAAAATGGTGGTTATGCGCCGGTTTTCGATGCCTTTAAAAATGTGATTTTTCCGGAAGCGAAGAGCGGCAGATTCGCCTTTGATGAGGGAAAATTCTTCAAATCTCTGAAACGTCAGGCTCTTTCCGGCAAAGCATTGAGTGAAAAACAGTTGAGTGCGCTGAAAAAAATGGTGGTGAAATACAGGGATCAGCTGACTGATTTCAATACTGTTTCTGAAATCCTTCAGATTTCTGCAGCTGACATTCCGGAAGAATCTGCCGGAGATACCGATAAGATCCAAATGCTGATACAAAAACTTTCAGAAGTCAAAGAATGGGCAAAACCGCCCCAGAAAGGGCGTTTCGCTTTTGATGAGAAAAAGTTTTACCAATCCATCGCAAGGCAGGTTTCCGACGGCAGAAAGCTCAGTGCAAAACAAATTTCCGCACTGGAAAAACTGGCTGCAAAATATCTTACCGGAAATCAGTAAAGAATGAAACGGCGCAGTAAAGTACCCAGACGCCTCTGGTATTACCCGAACCGCAAAGCGTCAGTACCGGCAGAACAGGACATTCCGGATAATCAGGAGGCTGGAAAACAGAGCAGAGCAAAAAAATTTCCGCTTAAGTCTCTTGCACTTATCCTGCTGATACTTACTGCCATCGTTTTTTTTGATCAGCTGCTTTGTTTTGCCTTCATACGTATCGGCAGCATGGCAACCGGATTGGATTTAAGAGCAGACAAGGTGGAACTGTCTATTACAGACGGGCATCTGAAAATCACCAATTTACGTATCCATGATCCCCGGAATACCGCCGGAGAGCAGATGTTGGAGCTGCCGCTCTTCTATATTCGGTGGGATAATCAAAAGTTATTGAACGGAAAACTCTTTATTCCTGAAATAAATCTGCGCAATCTGCAGCTTTCCGGAGAAATATCCTCTGACGGGAAATTGAATCTGCAGAACTTGTTCTATCCATTGTTCCAATTATCCGAAGACATGGATGATTTTCCATTGGACATCCGGAAAATCCAAATAAGCAACATTTTCATAACGATATCTGACCGGCGTTTGGAAAACAATATCGATGGGACCGGTTTTTATTTGCGCTCCCTGAACATCTCTCCCGAAAGAGGAGTTGTTGATTTGAATGGCTTTCAGATGTTCCCTCCACATGATCACCGTAACAACATACTGAAAATAAATAACATAAAATTGATGTTTGCTCCGGATATGATCAACAGCGCACCATTGATACTGAAAGAAGCCGATGTTTCAGGCGTCAGGATGACTGCCGGTTTCAATGATTGTGAATCCGTAATCAAAGCTCTAACCGGAACATTCAAACACTTCAGTATCGGTTCCGGCAACGACTCAGAAATCGTTTGGCAGCTGAAAAATTTCATAATCAGGAATGTTTCTCTTAACTGCCGGGATATCCACAGTAAAAATTCGATCCATGGTTTCGGTATCAACTTTGAGGAATGCAGCGGCTCGTTGACCGAAGGAAATATCCATATGAAAAATCTCACAGTAACCAACCCCCAAGGTTACAACCGGGAAATGCTGGGGATCGGATCGTTATCAGTTGACTTCCGGACGGAGAGTATATTTTCCAATATTCCGCAAATCGACCGGATCAGGGCTGACAAAATCAATGCGGTCGCCGAAATCAAAGAGGAAAATCGTACAAATATTGCAGAAATCAACATAGCATTGAAAAATTTCATTGCACGGATAAATCCTGATACCGCAATTGAGAACGATGAGTCAAAAATTTTTATCCCGGAAATAAAAAATTTTCAATTCACCAATGCTGAACTTTCGATCCTGGACGGCAGAAAAGATCACCGGGCAGGCAGTTTCAGCATCTGTTTCAAAGAAGTTGCCGGATCTCCGGAACAAGGCACGATAAAATTAAAAGAGCTGCAGGTATCATCCCCCGCCGGCTGCGACAAAGATATGCTTAAAATAAAATCGGCGGAAGCCGAATATATTCCGGGAATATTCACCGCCGGTCAAAAAAAAGTTATCAGGAACATCTCTATCAACGGTTTATCGGCAACTGCCGGTTTGAAAGATCCCGAAACATCAAATATAAACGAAGCAGCGGCAGCTGTTGAACTGTTGCTGTCTCCATTTATTTCCAACGGAGAACTTGAAGTAATTTCTGCAGATACCGATGTTCCGGAAATCCTCAACAGTGAATTGAAAAATTGTCAATTCTCCATTCGCGATTACCGGAAAGAAAATAATGTCGACGGTTTTTCTGTCGGTTTCGCCGCTCTGTCTTACTCAAAAAACACCGGATTTTTTACAATGAATAATCTGTTGATCGCCAATCCGCGCACTTATACCCGTCCCAATCTGCTCACCGCTGCCGGAATATCTGCAAAATTGAATGCCGCAAACAATAAAATACTGCCGAAAGAATTGGAAATCAATAAAATGCACGGTTGCCTCGAATACCGCAATCAGGACAATTGCAATATTCACGATGTTGCGGATGCACTGTGTATTTTATTCAAACATCCTTTGCCATGCAAAAATAATGCTGTCGAGTCTGATTACAACCGGACCGCACAATATACCATTGATATTTTGAATGTCAAAGACAGTTCAGTTACTGTCCTCAATCCCGCACAGCATCTCTCTCTGACCAAACCGTACAGTGAAAAACAGAAAAATGTATCTTTTGAATCATCCGATGCTCCGCTCTTAACGTCCATACATGATCAAACGGCAGAACTGGAAGCCGGATGTAAAAGTATCCAGACTCTGCAGATGTTGACATTTCTTGATTCAACTACCGATCCAAGCAGAAAATTACTGAAAAAAACCTATGAAGCCGGACGTGAAAAACTGAAAAAAAAGCATGGTGTCAAAACTCATTTTTTCAAGAAATTTTTGGATTTTCTTCAGTAATTATGCCGGATATATGCAAAAATATATGTTTTTTGGCAAAAACTTGCCTCTCATCTGATTTTTTCTATTGACAATCCGGAAAAAAAGGATATATTAATAGGCGTATACTAAAAACAGTACACAGTTGAGCAACAAGAGTCAGGGTAACAGAATAATGAAATCCAAAGCCGAACTGCCGCGCCGGGTCGAGAGTGCCAGAAATGCACTTATCACCTACATCCATGATAATGGATTATCTACCGGCGATCGTCTGCCGGCTTATGCAAAGTTGCGTGCAGAGTTCGGTTTCGGCAGCCAGACAATTGCAGCAGCAGTTGATTCTCTCTGCAGTCTGGGAGTTTTGGAAGTCAGGGACAAGGTAGGACTTTTCGTGGCAGATCCGCACGGCGGCAATCTCACCGGCAGAACGGTCGCAGTCGCCATCCGTAATCTCACCGGCAGTGCCTATGCGGCAACCCTTGCCGGTTTTATCCAAAAGCTGTTGAGCGAAAAAAATTGCCGCTGTCTGACTTTTTTTCAGACCACAGATCCGGCAGATTCCCCCTCTCCTGCACTCACAGAGTTCCCGGGGTTGGAACAAGCTGTATTTGAACACCGATGCGACGGAATAATTTCGCTGTGTGAATTTTCCGCAGCTGACCGCAAACGCTTGGAACATTCCGGTATTCCATGCTGCTTCATAGGAGACGATGACCATGAAACCATGCCGCTGTCTGTTGTCATTGAGGTCAAACGTTTCATTAATGATGCAACTGCAGCTCTGAAGAATTCAGGGTGCAGAAAAATCATTCAATTATGCGCTTCAGATGAACAATTGAATCTGCGCGGCAACACCCTGCCGGCCCTGGTGGGGAGTTCTTATTCAGGTGGTGCAAAGATTGCCGGAATACTTCTGGATATGCCGGAAAACGCCCGCCCGGACGGTGTTGTCAGTGACGACGATACGATCGTCAGCGGGATGCTCGCAGAATTGATCGCACGGCAGCTGCCGCAAATCAAATATCTTCCGCAGGTAGCAACGATCATCCACGCTGAACTCGGTGAAACCTATCCGTCTGACCGGATGATCCTTTTCCGGCAGGATATCGAAAAATACGCCTCTCTGGCAGTCGATCTGCTGCTGGACGTACTTAAAGGATGTGACCCTGAAAAAAAACAGTTGTCTTACCGGTTCAATCCGGTTCAATAATAAAGTCGTCAGCCAAAAACAACCTAACACAAGGAGGAATCAAAAATGGCTATTGACATCAAAGATCTGGCAATCAATGGCGGTGGAAAAGTTTTCAATGACGCTTTCCCCGGCTGGCCGCAGTTCAACCCCGCAGTCTATGACAAAATCACAGACATCCTGAAATCCGGCAAAGTCAACTACTGGACCGGTAAAGTCGGTATGGAATTTGAGAAAAAATGGGCCCAGTGGCTCGGTGTCGCCAACGCCATCAGCGTCGCCAACGGAACCTGCGCCCTGCATACCGCGCTTGCCAGCCTCGGCGTCGGCCCCGGTGATGAAGTCATCTGTACTTCCTACAGCTTCATCGCTTCAAGCTTCTGCGCTCTGCAGGCAGGTGCCCTTCCCGTCTTCGTTGATGTCGGTACCGACCACCTGATCGATCCCAACCAGATCGAAGCTGCCATCACCGAGCGCACCAAAGCCATCGTCGTCGTCCACCTCTACGGTATGGTCGCTGATATGGATCCCATCATGGCTATTGCCAAAAAACACAACCTCTATGTGGTTGAAGACTGCGCCCAGTGCTTCGGCGGTGTCTACAAAGGCAAAAAAGCCGGTACCATCGGTAACGTCGGCTGCTTCAGCTTCTGCCAGAGCAAACACTTCACCACCGGTGGTGAGGGTGGTATGGTCGTCACCAACGACGATGATCTCGCCTGGGAATGCCGTTCTTTCCGTGACCATGGCTACGACGTCAAAGCCAAACTCAATCTGCTGGAAATGGAAGGCAAACAGCTCTACATCCACCGTCGCGTCGGTTTCAACTTCCGCATGACTGAAATGCAGAGCCAGATCGGTCTGTGCGAGCTGGAACGCTTCGATGACTGGAACCTCAAAAACCGTATCCGCAACGGTAAAATGCTCATCGCACAGTTGAAAGATCATCCGTTGATCAAATACTGCCCGGTCGACACTGAAGAACGTCAGAACTCCTTCTGGTGGGCTCCGTTTGTCATTGATACCGACAAACTTAAAGAAGGTATCGACACCAAACAGTTCATCGCTGCCATCGCAGCTGAAGGTGTCCCTGTCTACAGTGTTCTCTGGCCGGAAATGTACAAAGAACAGGCCTACACTGACCGCAAAGGTTTCGGTGTTGCCGGTTATCCCTTCAACGATCCGCGTTCACGGAACATTGATTATACCAAGTTCAACTGCAAAATGGCGAACTGGATGACCGACCGTACCATCAGTTTCTTCACCCACCCGACCTATGATGTCTGCCATGTTCAGGCGATGATCGATGCCTTCAAGAAGGTCGCGGAAGCCTACATGAAGTAATCTTTCGGTCAAGGTGAGCTAAATGAAAAAAGTCAAATACGCGATCATCGGTTTCGGCGGCATCGCCGAAAACCGTATCGCCAAAGAAGGCTTCGGTTGCGACAAAGCCCGTTTCAACGGGCTTCCCAATGCGGAACTTGTCGGCGCCACCGATATGAACCCTGCTCGGGAAGCTGCTGCCAAAGCATTGAACCTCAAGTGGTACAAAGATATGGATGCCATTTTCGCTGATCCGGAAATCGATGCGGTCTATATCGCCACCAATAATATGAGCCACGCTCCCATCGCGATCAAAGCGATGAATGCCGGCAAACATGTGATGAGCGAAAAACCGCTCGCAACCAGTGTTGCCGATGGTTCTGCCATGGTCAAACTTGCAGCTAAAAAGCATTTGAGTCTGACCATTGACCACATGATGGTCTACAATGCATTCAATCAGCTTGCCCGCAAATATGTTGCAAACGGCAAACTCGGCAGCATCGGTGACAGCTGCTTCCACATGGAGTTCCTCTTCGGAGCCACTCCGGAAGAAGCCGCGACCTGGCGGTGCAATAATGTGGATGAAATGGGCGGTCCAATCGGTGATGTGGCGAGCCACTGCATCTACATGGCGGAATTCATGTTTGACAGCAAAATCAAACAGGTTCAGGCTGTTTATCTGCCCAAAACCCTGCCGATAAAAGCTGAAGACGGTGCCTATATCCGGTTCACTCTGGAAAACGGTCAGACCGGCTCATTCAAAGTCGCCTTCTGCGAAAATCGCGGCGGTCTGGTCGGAACCCTCTCCAATCTGGGATATGAGATCTACGGTGATGCCGCAGTTCTCCGCGGATTCGGAACCATGTTCCAGCTTTCCGGTTACAAAGATGAACCCTATTCCATCCGTCTGGAACTGGAAAGCGGCGACGGGATCAAACCCCTGCGTCCGCGCAAATTCCCGAACATCTACCAGCAGATCATCATGCATCATGCCCAGTCGGTCATTGACGGCAAACCGTTGAATGCCGAGGACGGTCTGCGCAATCTGCGTGCCTGCTTTGCCATTCACAAATCTGCCCGCAACGGCGGAAAAGCGTACATGGTCAAGTAAACTGCTCTTTTCGAGCAATCATTGCACGGAAACAGTCGATCTGTTTCCGTGCAATATTTTTAAGCTCTGTTCCCAATATAGGTTGACAACATATTGCGCACACAAGTTGTGGAGGGTGTTACTCCACTGAGGTTTTGCAAAGCTTTCTTTCTTGCGAAAGAAAAAACCCAGTGAAACTTCTTCCACAGGGGTTTTGCAAAGCTTTTTTCAAAAGCGTCGATCAAGCCGCGACAGCGGAGCGGCGCGACAGTTCACTTTCTTTGCCAAGCTTTCTTTCTTGCGAAAGAAAGCGG
>SUWK01000066.1 GCA_015061525.1 Lentisphaerota bacterium | reverse complement strand
CGTTATTTAACACATCTAATATAACTCGCAATTTAAAATTTGCACTGTACTCTTGGGGATTTGCTGTTTCTTTTTCCATAAAATATGCACTCCTTTAGTTGTGTCCAACTTTTTGGGTGCATATCAAGGGAGGGGAGTTTGAGGGGAGGGAAACGAAGTGTCCCGCCCCTCTCCGCTTTCTTTCGCGAGAAAGAAAGCTTGGCAAAGAAAGCGGATTGTCGCGCCGCTCCGCTGTCGCGGCTTGATCGACGCTTTTGAAAAAAGCTTTGCAAAACCCCTGTGGAAGAAGTTTCACTGGGGTTTTTCTTTCGCAAGAAAGAAAGCTTGGCAAAGAAAGCGGATTGTCGCGCCGCTCCGCTGTCGCGGCTTGATCGACGCTTTTGAAAAAAGCTTTGCAAAAAAACTCAATAGAGTAACACCCTCCACAACTTGTGTGCGCAATATGTTGTCAACCTATATTGGGAACAGAACTATATTTTTTTATGGTATCAAATATGGAAAAAGAGAAGTGTTTTATGTTTTGACTGCTGTTCAGCGGTTGCATTATTCAACAGAACGGGTTATATTATTTCCCGCAGATAAACGTAAAAAAAGGAATTGTTTATGAGGATCGGTACGGAAAATGCGGTATTGCGGTTCAAGTTCGGGGAAGAAAAAAGTTTGCGTCTGATCGCAGAAGCCGGATTTGAATGTGTTGATTATTCATTGTTCAATGAATTGGGAAAATCTCCCGATTGGCTGTTGGCAGATGATTATCTTGAATCAGCGAAAAAGACACGCAGACTGATTGCAAAAAACGGTCTGGTGTGCAGTCAGACTCATGTGCCGTTCCGTTTGCAGACCGATGCTCCGCGCGATGAGAGCAATCCGGATTATCTGGGTATACTGCGCGGTTTGGAATACTCCGGCATGATCGGTGCGCCGTGTGCCGTAGTTCACGCTTTGACGCCGCCGCGCGGCATGGATGCAGTACAATACAATATACCTTTCTATATGGGACTGGTTCCCTTTGCCCGCAAGGCCGGGGTGAAGATCGCGGTGGAAAATCTTTTCAAACACGATGAATATCTGCCGCAGCTTGCTCCCAAACTTTACATGCCGGGTCAGTTCATTGAACTTTTTGCCGCATTGCCTGAAGATTGTTTTACTGTTTGTCTGGATACCGGACACTCGGCGATTTGTGGTTGGGAACCGGAAGAATTTCTGCGTGCCATGCCCGAAAAGATGGTAACTGTCCTGCATATTCAGGACAATAACCGCCTCAAAGATCTGCACCTTGCTCCATTTTTGTCAGAATTGCACTGGGATGAGTTTGCCGCGGCATTGAAAGATTATGGATTCGACGGGGTATTTAATATGGAACTGTACCATTTCTATAAAAGAATGCCGGAAGAATTGCTGCCGGATGCGTTGCATTTTGCTGCCAAAATCGGCAGGTATATTGTCGGACAGATCGGGAAATAACCATGGAGATATTGTTTTATGAATGACCGTTTCACATTTACCGACGGAGAAACCAAAGAGCTGGTTTGCCCGATGGCTTTGCAGTGTAATGACAATGGACATCGTAAGGTCAGAGTACTGCTCACATCAGAAAGAGTGGTGCTGCTTGAGTGTGAATATATGCGGCACTTTCTGGCAGTATTGGCTCTGGCTGTGATAGCTATTGCAGTCGCGGTCGGAATTCTGACACTGCTGCATGTGCAGAATTCCAGTTTGCCGATGGTGCTGGCGGTGGTTTTTGCGATAGGGGCGAATATCCATTTGCAGTACCGTTTCCGCAATCCGCGTCTGCACCGGGTGATCATGGCGATACCCCGGGAAAAAGTCACATCCGTTGAAGAGATATCGGCAAACCGGGTACTCATCCGGTACGGAGACAGTGAGAGCGTGCAGATATTTTTACCGGTCAGAGATTCGGAAAAACTCCGCAAACTATTGAAGTGACGGCAGTTCGCTTTATTTGTCCAGCTTTCTTTCCTGCGAAAGAAAGCTGGCAAGGTTGGAGAAGCGTGGACGGCGGCGGGTGTTTTTGACGGCAAGTTCAACGGCCTTGCGTGAGCCGATGAGGATCAGCAGTTTCTTGGCACGGGTCATACCGGTATAGAGCAAATTGCGCTGGAGCATGACAAAGTGCTGGGTGAGCAGCGGCAGAATGACTGCCGGGAACTCACTGCCTTGTGATTTATGTATAGTTATGGCGTATGCGAGAGTAAGTTCTTTAGCCTCATCGAAATTGTATTCCACGAAACGGTCATCATCGAAACAGACGTGGAACTTTTTTGCCTGTCCGTCGAGTTTTACGATAGAACCGAGGTCGCCATTGAAAACATTTTTATCATAGTTATTGGCAGTCTGCATTACCCGGTCGCCGAGTTTGAATACGCTGTTGCCGAATTGGAACGATTGACCGTCATTTCCCCGGAGTAAAGTTGAGAGTTTCTCATTCAGCGCGGCGGTTCCGCAATCTCCCCGGTTCATCGGGCATAACAGCTGGATATCATTCATCGGGTCAAGGTGGAACCTTTCGGGGATGCGTTCTTTGACCAGAGTTTCGATCATAGCTGAAACTTTCTGCGGGTCATCCTGCTCGATCCAGTAAAAATCGGTCAGAGCATCCGGAGCGGTTTTGATATTTACCGGCAGTTGACCGGAGTTGACCCGGTGTGCATTGGTGATGATCCTGCTGGTGGAATCCTGACGGAAGATACGGGTGAGTTTGGTGACACCGAAAAATCCGCTGCCCATCAGATCGGCAAGAACATTGCCCGGACCTACCGAGGGAAGCTGATCCGAGTCCCCCACTAAAACCACGGAACAACCATCCGGTATGGCGGCAAATAGTGCCGCTGCCAGAATGATATCAAGCATGGATACTTCATCTACGATCAGAAGATCACAGTTCAACGGATTATCGTGATTGTGGTTGAATTTGGCAGTTGCCGGGTCAAATGCCAGCAGCCGGTGGATGGTTTTTGCCGGACATTTGCTGCTTTCACTCATCCGTTTGGCTGCTCTGCCGGTGGGAGCTGCGAGCAGAATTTTGAGTTTGGCTGCTTTGCCGCGGCGGACGATTTCGCCGATGACGGTGGTTTTTCCCACGCCGGGGCCGCCGGTGATGATATTCAGCGGCCGGCGGCAGAGTGAGTCGATGGCTTGAGATTGCAGTTCATCCAGCTGCAGATCGCTGCGTGGCGGGATGCGGCGCAGTTTTTCACCCGGAAATTTTTCAGAAGCGGCAAGTGCGGCGACCAGTTTCGGCAGCAGCAGTTCCGCCCGGGCGGTGTAAGGGGTGTAGATGCAGTTGTTTATCCGGTAGAGTAAATGTTTGTCCAGCGCGGAAGAGAGACCTTTCTGAACAACTTCCGCAGTTTGACCGGTCAATTTTGCAGTACATGCGATCAGTTCCTCTTCAGGTGAACAAACGTGTCCGCTGTCAATCAATTCATTGAGCGAAAATACGGCAGCAGCCCTCATGCGTTCCACTGAATCCGGGGCGAAACCGGACTGCCTGGCGATGGTATCGGCTTTGAGAAAACCGATACCGTCGACATCCTGCGCCAGCTGGTAAGGGTTGCTCCGCACGACTTCTACGGCTTTGGAACCGTACTGCTTGAAGAGCCGCGCGCAGTATGCCGGGGTGATGCCCAAACCTTCCAGAAATATCTGATCGGCGCGCCGGTCACGGGAATTTTTCCATGCGGCGATGATTTTTTCGGCGGTTTTTTTACCGATTTTGTTGACTTCCCGCAGTCTGCCCGGGTAAAGGTCGAGGATATTGACGGTATCTTTGCCGAATTTTTCCACGATCGCCGCTGCCGTTTTCGGACCGATCCCCGGAACCGTATGGCGCAGAAAGCGGGCGATACCTTCGACTGTGGCCGGAGGGATGAGCCGGAATGATTCCGCTCTGAATTGACGGCCGAAATCGGGATGGTCCTCAAAGTAGCCTTCAGCTTCAATGGATTGTCCGGCACAGATTCCCGCCATATCACCTTTGACGGCAAATTTGCTGCCGTCGGCAGATTGAAAGGTTATCACGGCAAAACCGGTGTCGGCATTCTCAAAACGGACACTCAAAACTTCTCCGGAAATCTTTGTTTTGGTCAGAGTCTGCATCAATGGCATGATTTGCTCCCGGAATTTACCGGTGACGGCACCGGCAGTTGTGAAATGATCACCGCTGCGAAAATGACGGCACATCCGGCAAGTTCCCGGCCGGACAGGTATTCATTCAAAAACAGCCATCCGGAAAGTGCCGCGAAAACCGATTCCAGACTCATCAGCAATGTTGCCGTTACCGGGTGCAGGTATTTTTGCGCTGCGATCTGCAAGGTGAATGCGACTGCACTTGAACCGACTCCGCAGAAGATCCAGAAAGGCATGGAATTTTTTACCGCTTCCGGGGGCCACGGGTCACGCAGTATGAAAGATAGTACGGCAGACACTATTGCTGCTGTGATGAACTGGATGCAGCTCAGACGGATACAGTCACACTCCGGAGCGTAATGGTCGATCACCAGAATGTGCAGTGCAAAAATGAACGCGCATGCTATCACCAGCCATTCCCCCAAGTTGATGCCGGAAACACCGCCGCAGAGCAGATACGCTCCGGCGAGTCCGGCGAAAGTGGCGATCCACATGAGGATATTGATTTTGCGTTTGATGAAAATTCCGATGACCGGTACGATAATGATGTACAATGTTGTAAGAAACCCGGTTTTTCCGGCAGTGACATCCACCAGACCGTATTGCTGGCAGAGACTTGCCGCAGTGATTACCAGTCCGCACCAGAAGCCGCCGCGGAGCAGTTTGCGGCGGTCAGCGGCAGAACCGGTTCTGCCCCAGAATGAGATCTTGCGGTCACGGCAGTAATCAAAAAGCATGATGATGACGATCAGAGCCAGTACACCGACAAAAGAACGCAGAGCCAGAAAAACAGCCGGAGAAAGATGACTCATTCCTGCGCTCTGGGCTGAAAATGCGGTCCCCCACAGTATTGTTGCAATGAGCAAGCCTGCTGATGCCAGCAATTTCTTCATAAAATGCTGTTACTCCATGGTGAATATCCGGGAGGCGTCGGTGAAAGTTTCGCTGCGGTTGTCCGGCAGAGTAACCGTCGTTCCGGTGCCGCGACGGAACTCCACGGTGATCGCTCCGTGCGGGGTGGGTTGACGGTATCGGAAAAACTCCAGATCCCCCGGTTTCGGTTCCACTGTAAAGGCGGCAAAACCCGGTTTTACCGGGCGGATGCCGCAGAGTCGGCGGGGGATGATATTCGCCGGGGCGGCACCCCAGGCATGGTTCCAGTCCTGATTGGGTTTGAGTTTGTTGTTCCACGCTTCCATTGAGATGGAGGATCCTTGATCGATCATGCCCAACCATGAGCGTTCGCCCCGGCGGGTGAGCAGTTTTATGGCGTGTGATTCCAGACCGCAGATGAAACAGGCATCCAGTACGTATTGTGCGCCGTAGACACTGCAGGCAAGTTCCCTGCCGGCAAGCTGCTTGGCAAGGGCAGGGTAATCAGCGGTATCGGCAACCCCCCAGGCAATGGGGAACGCAAGAGCGTGGATACTGCTGTGACAACTCCCGCTGCAATCCACAAAAATACCGGATTTTTTCAGTTGTTCATGCAAAGATTTTTTTAACTTTTCTGCCATAAGGCGGTATTTCTCATCTCCGTACAGCTCCTCCATCGACCGGAGAGCTGCATAAAGATAACTGTTCGGTACGCTCATTACATCGCCGAATTCACAGTTGTCCCGTTCCGCCGGCGGCCAGTCGATGATGGTGCGCACCTGTTCACCGTTGCAGATTTGCTGAAAGTCAGCCGGCAGCAGACCATCCGGATTTATCTTATCGAGGAAAATGGCATTTTCCAATGCTTCCTGCCATGCCCGGCAGCCGGCCGTATCACCGGAATACAGTACGTAATCACGAACCAGAACCGGCATCAGCAGCCGCCATTCGATCGGCCATGTCGGAGTTCCCAGCAGGCGGATGATGGTATTTTTTGCTTTGTGATAGGCTGCATCGCAGCAGAAGTGGCCGAGCTGATTGATATAGGCATCGCCCTCATAGGGCAGACGCTCACGTTCACCGTCGATGTAACACTCAAAAGCGTTGGTGGCTTTGATGGAATATTTGCAGAACTCCCATAATTCATTGAGCGCATCAGATGAGCTGACAAACTCCGAAGCATGGTCGTTGAAACCGCCGAAATACGCCAGGCGTATGGGGGTGACGGAACCGTCAACAACGGAAATTTCCACATAGCGGAACGGCATTACTTCGGCATCGCCGGCTGGTGAAAGACATTTTTTGACTTTCGGATTGGGGGCAATATGTGCCGGAAACGGAAAGTCAGTTTTACCTTTTCCGGCGGGAAGATGTATCGTGCCTGAAAAATATTTCCGGTATCCGCCGGGAGCTGGATCTATATTGCCGTCTTTCAAACACTCTCCGGCAGCGACATTCACCGTTGCCGGAGACGGAAGATCAAATTCCAAAACAATTCTGCCGAAAGCTGCTTTGCCGAAATCAAAAAAATCTTTATCACCGTTGCGGCGGCAGACGGCGGCGTGTTCCACTGTACTGTCCATGTTTGTAGTATTCTCTTTTCTGAAATATGATTTTACATGCAGTAAATATAGCACAGAAACCGATTTTATCAAGTTTGAACCGCCGCGGCAGCGTGAAGCATAATGGAAAATTTTTGATTTATCCAAAAAATTATTTGTATGAAAAGAGTTTGAGCAGTATATTATTAAAGACATACATTTTTTATATGTGCCGCAGGAGGTTGACTTGATGACTTATGAAGAGAAACTGAAATGGTTCAATGAAGCACGTTTCGGTATCTATGTTCATTTCGGGCTTTATTCCCTTTTGGGCAGGGGCGAATGGGTGATGTACTCCGAAAGGATCCCTGCAAAAGAGTATGCCAAATTGGCTGACAGTTTCTATCCCAAGTCCGGTTGTGCCAAAGAGTGGGTTGAGATCGCGAAAGCTGCCGGAGCAAAATATATGGTTCTGACCACCCGGCACCATGATGGATTTTGCCTTTTTGACAGCAAATATTCTGATTTTACATCGGTGAACCACGGCTGTAAACGGGATATTATACGCGAATATGTGGAAGCTGCCCGGGAAGCCGGTATGAAAGTCGGTTTCTATTATTCGCTGCTGGATTGGCGGTTTCCCGGTTACTTTGAGCCGGAAAAATATCCGGAATCCAAAGATGCTTTGCTTAAACAGGTGTTCGGTCAGGTCAGGGAATTGATGACCAATTACGGTCAGATCGATGTGCTGGAGTATGACGGCGGCTGGGATTCCAGCGGTCTCAAACCCCGGAGTGAGTGTGCTGAATTCTGGCATGCTGCTGAACTCAATACGATGGTGCGTGAACTTCAGCCGCAAATCATTATCAATGACCGTTCCGGCAAAGATGAAGATATTGAAACTCCGGAGCAGGTCGTTATCGGCGGCAAAGAGCGGATGACCGAAAGCTGTATGTGCATCGGCGACTCCTGCGGTTGGGGATATGTGAGATTCAATCCGAATTGGAAAAGTGCTGAACAGCTGTTGCAGCACCTCGTGCAGGCTGCCCAGCTTGGCGGAAACTACCTGCTCAATATCGGTCCGTGCCCGGATGGTTCTGTGCGCAATGAGGAGATCGAAAGACTTCTGCAGGTAGGCAAATGGCTGGGAGAAAATGAGGAAGCTATCCGTAATTCCTCATCATGCGACCTTATTGGTGCAGCTCAGCCCGGATTTCTTGATTTGAATTTGCATGGACCATGGACACGGAAAGGGAATGTCGGTTACTGGTGCATTTTCCGCTGGCCCGGCTCCGTTGCAACGGCGATCAGAATTGCTGCTCCGGTTAAAAAAGTCACTATGCTTGTCACCGGGAAAGAGTATCCCTTTACCTGGGACGAAAAGAACGGTAAACTGGTGATTTCCGGTTTGCCGGCTCTGCCGCCGGATCCCCTGGCCACGGTGCTGAAAGTGGAATTTGACGGTATTCCGCGGCGGATGGCAGAAGATGATCTCGCCGCGTGGATAGATTATAAACACCACCAACAACTTTGAGGATAAAGTAAAAATGGACAAACTCAACTACACCTGCAACGATTTGGCGGCCCGCATCGGCAAGCTGCCCAAAGAGTTCACCAAGAAAGACATTATTGATTTCATCATCAGTAATGAGATCCGTCACATCAACTTCCAGTATCCCGCCGGTGACGGCAGGATCAAAACCCTGAATTTCGTTATCAATGATGCCGCTTATCTGGATGAGATCCTCTCTTGCGGTGAACGTGTTGACGGTTCCAGTTTGTTTCCCTTTATCGAAGCGAACAACAGCGACCTCTATGTGGTTCCCCGTTTCCGCACAGCGTATATCGATCCGTTCTGCGAGCTGCCGACGGTCAACTTCCTCTGCTCATTTTTCAACAAAGACGGCGAACCGCTTTCCAGTTCTCCGGAGTATACGCTGCACAAGGCGTGTGAGGCGTTCACCCGTTCCACCGGTTTGGAATTTCAGGCGATGGGCGAACTGGAATACTACGTCATTGCTCCGGATGATGAGTGCTATCCGGCTGTGGATCAGAAAGGTTATCATGAATCGGCTCCATATGCCAAATTCGGTGAGTTCCGTCAGCTGTGCATGAACTACATTGCCCGTATCGGCGGTCAGATCAAATACGGTCACTCCGAGGTCGGCAACTTCACTCTGGACGGCAAAATATACGAGCAGAACGAGATCGAGTTCCTGCCGGTCAATGCCGAAGAGGCCGCAGAACAGCTGCTTATTGCCAAATGGGTCATCCGCAATCTGGCGTATCAGAATGGTCTGGATGTGACTTTTGCTCCCAAAATCACTGTCGGTAAAGCCGGTTCAGGTATGCACATCCACTTCCGCGTGATGAAAGACGGTATCAATCTGATGCAGAAAGACGGGCAGCTTTCCGATGATGCCAAACGCGCTATTGCCGGGTTGATGGAACTTGCCCCCTCCATTACCGCTTTCGGCAACACCAATCCCACCAGTTACTTCCGTCTGGTTCCCCATCAGGAAGCTCCGACCAATATCTGCTGGGGCGACCGCAACCGTTCTGTGCTGGTGCGTGTGCCGCTTGGCTGGACGAGCAAAAAAGATCTCTGCGCTCAGGCGAACCCCGGTGAGAAATCCGGTGCCGCCTATGACACCAGCCAGAAACAGACTGTGGAAATGCGTTCACCGGATGGTTCTGCGGATATTTTCCTGCTGCTCGCCGGTTTGGCGGTGGCTTTCCGTCATGGATTTGAAAATCCGAACGCTCTGGATATCGCTGCCAAAACCTATGTCAATGTCAATATCCACAAAGACGAAAACAAAGCGGTTCTGGATTCCCTCCATGTTCTGCCTGACAGCTGTGCCGCTTCTGCAGACTGCCTTGAAGCGCAGCGTGCATTCTATGAGGCAGACGGCGTGTTTGCCCCCTCCATGATTGACGGATTGATCGCAACGTTGAGAAAATTCAACGACCGTACTCTCCGTCAGGATATCGGCGGTGATCAGGCGAAAATTCTTGAACTGGTGGAAAAATATTTCCATTGCTGATCTTGATCGCAGATGCAGCTCCGGGATGCCGGGGCTGCTTTTTTTTGGGGGGCTCTGTTCCCGATATTGGTTGACAACATATTGCGCACACAAGTTGTGGAGGGTGTTAGCAGCGTTCAGTTTGCCTGAGGGGCGGGACACTGCGTTTCCCTCCCCTCAAACTCCCCTCCCTCAAGAGCCTTCCCGTGACTGTTGCGGGTCATTGGGTTCTTCCATTAAGTTATTGCGCCTGCGCTCCCGGGGCGAGTGCCGTCGGCACTCTTTCCGGTCGCTCGCGGCTTATTGCTCGTCCTCCGCTCATCCTCGCAACATTTGTTGCGTCGGCTTTGCTCGCATGTAAATGCTCGCAAAGTACATTCGCATGCGGACTGCGCGCTCGGCGGCAACCGCCTCGCACCCGTGCGTTGAACGTCCCACGGAGGGCATCAACCAATATCGGGAACAGAGCCTTTTTTTGAGAAAAAGCAGCGTTGTAAGGTTTCCCGCTGCACTCACAGCTTCTTATTATCTGTGTCAACGCCTGAATCGGGCAAAAAAGTTACAGAAAAAAAAGTTTTTTGCTTTACAAAGTATGGTTCCGGGTGTATCTTATAAGGATGATAAAAGGAAAGAATTGGAGAAATGAGTGCTAAAAATTGGAAACCTTTGAGTAACATCCTCAATCAGGATGTTGAGTTGCTGCAGCGAAAATATAACTTGCCCCGTCCGATCGCGGTTTACTTTGCCGCGCGCGGGATCGTTGAAGATGAGGTTCCCGGGTTTCTTGAACCCCGGCTTGCCAACTTGAGCGATCCTTACCGTTTTCCGGGTATCCGTGACGCATGTGACCGGTTGTGGAAGGCGATCGCCAACCGTGAACCGATCCTCATTCACGGCGACTACGATACCGACGGCATCACCGCCAGTGCGCTGCTGGCACTGGTTCTGCGGCAGAATGGAGCGATCGTCAACTCTTTTATCCCCCACCGGTTCGATGACGGTTACGGTTTTACCCCGGAATCTTTGGAAAAGGCTCTGGAGATGTTCGGTGAGTGCGGGGTGCTGGTCACCGTGGACTGCGGTATCACCAGCTGCGATGCGGTAAGTGTTGCCCGCAGTAAAGGTATTGATGTGATCGTTACCGATCACCATGAAGCCGGTGATGAACTGCCGGATGCCCTGGCGGTCATCAACCCTAAAGTTTACCCGGAACTGGAAGATCTGCAGCTGCTTTCCGGAGCCGGTGCTGCGTTCAAGTTGTCCCATGCATTCATCAAATACGGCAGAGAGAAGAATCTCGGCGGTTTTATGACCCGTCTGGAAGAGGTTCTGGATTATGTCGCTCTGGGTACAGTCGCGGATATCGTGCCGCTGCTCGGAGAAAACCGTATCATGGTCAAATACGGTATTGAAGCGTTGCGCCGTCAGCTGCGCCCCGGTATCAGGGCATTGATCGAAAGTTCCAAACTGCACAGTGAATTATCCCCCTCTGATATCACGTTCCGTCTGGCTCCCCGGATCAATGCTGCCGGACGTGTGGGTGATGCCAATGTGGCACTGCAATTGCTGGAAAGTGACTGTATAGTCGATGCTCACGCCTTTGCCGCTGAACTTGAGGGATTCAACCGTGACCGTCAGGAAAAAGAACAGGAAATTTATCAGGATGCCTGCGGTCAGATCGAGCGCGGTCTGGCATGGCAGAGTCCGTATTCACTGCTGGTCGCCGGACGCAACTGGCATCAGGGAGTTATCGGAATCGTGGCATCCCGGCTGGCGCGTGATTACAACCGGCCGACTATCGTGCTGACTATTCAGGACGATCATGCGTACGGTTCCGGCAGAAGTATTGCCAATTTGAACCTGGTTGAAGTCCTTACCAAAAGTGCCCCGCTGCTTGAGCGTTACGGCGGGCATCCGATGGCGGTTGGGATCGGTCTGCTTACCGAGAACATCGCGGCATTTTATGAAGAAATGGATCAGGAGATCCGCCGTCAGATCGATCCGTCGGAGCTGGAAAGTTTCATAAGTTACGATGGCGAGGCTGAGTTGGGCGATATGACTCCGGAGTTTTTCCGTTATCTGGATAAACTTTCTCCGTTCGGTCACAGCAACCAGAAACCGGTTTACCGGTTCAATGATTTGCGGGTCATCCGCTGCAATCCGGTCGGGCAGGGACAGCATGTGCGCGGAGTGATGCAGAGCCGTTCCGGTCAGATTGAATTTATCGCATTCAACCGTCCGGCAGCGGATTTCTACAACCGGACTCTTGATGTACTTGCCACCCCGCAGCTGAATAAACGGCAGCCGGATGCGCCGCCGCAGCTCAATATTATTGATTATCGGGATGTCTACTGATGAATCTGATTTTTCTCGGAGATGTAGTTGGTAAAGGCGGCAGAAATGCGGTCAAAGCGTTGCTGCCGGAGCTGCGCCGGGAGTTCAACGCCCAGTTCGCAGTGGTCAACGGTGAAAATTCTGCTGCCGGCAGCGGTATTACCGGCAGTTGTGCCAGAGAATTGCTGGAAGTCGCCGATGTGGTGACACTGGGGGATCACACCTGGGATCAGAAAGGTTTTGAAAACGAGATCCATCTGTACGACCGGGTTATCCGTCCGGCGAATTACTCTCTTACCCAGCCCGGCCGCGGCTGGGGGATCTTCCGCAATGTTGCAGGCGGTGAAGTTGCTGTGATCGCTCTGCAGGGTAAAGTTTTCATGCGCGAATCAGCTTATTGTCCATTTGAAACGGTGGATAAGATCCTTAAAGAGCTGCCATCGTCAGTCAAAACGATACTGGTGGATTTTCACAGTGAAGCGTCCAGTGAAAAACTGGCTATGGGTTACTTTCTTGAGGGCCGGGTGACGGCAGTGTTGGGCAGTCATACTCATGTGCAGACTGCTGACGGCAGAGTTCTGCCAGGCGGTACAGCCGTTCTTTCTGATACCGGGATGTGCGGAGCCGACCGCAGTGTGCTTGGCAGAGAGGTGGAGTCGGTTTTGAAAAAATTCACTACCGGAATGCCGGTGCGGCTGCCGGTGGTGGAAAACGGACTTATCCGGGTCGATGGTGCAGCGGTAACGTATGACCACACAACCGGCAGAGCGTTGAAGATAGTGCCTTTCAGCCGGACGATCGGGTTGTAAAAGCATGACTCCGGTGGAACTGCGGACTTTTGCGGCAGACAAGTTCCGCATTGAATACCCTGAATTTTTGCCGATTTCAGCCAAAATAGATGAGATCAAGGCCGCATGGCAGCGTTCGCAATTGATCATCGTCGGCGGTGAGACCGGTTCCGGAAAAACCACCCAGCTGCCCAAAGCCGCATTGGAACTCGGCTGCGGCAGAAACGGCATGATCGGCTGTACTCAGCCTCGCCGTATTGCAGCGGTCGCCATGGCGCGGCGGCTGGCGCAGGAACTGAATTGTACCTGCGGCAAAGAGGTCGGCAGTACGGTGCGTTTTGATGACCGCACCGCTCCGGAAACGGTGTTGAAATTTATGACCGATGGTATTTTACTGGCTGAATTGCGTCGCGATCCCCTTTTTCGCCGTTACGATTGTCTGATAATCGACGAAGCGCATGAGCGGACACTGAATATTGATTTCCTGCTCGGACTTATCCGCAACATTCTTCCGAAAAGACCGGATCTGCGCGTGGCAGTTTCCAGTGCGACATTGGATGTGGAACGTTTTTCGGAATTTTTCGGTAATGCTCCGGTAACCGAGGTGGCGGGCAGAACGTTTCCGGTGGAGGATATTTTTCTGCCGCCTTATGAGGATGAAGAGCTTGCACCGCATGTTGCGCGGGCGGTCGAGGAGTTGAGCGGCTTTGACAAACGCGGAGATATCCTGGTTTTTCTGCCCGGTGAACGTGAGATCCGTGAGTGTGCCGAAATGCTTATCGGCAGAAATTATCCGGGAACCGAGGTGTTGATGCTCTATTCCCGGTTGAGTGCTGCCGAACAGGGCAGGGTGTTCCATCCGGGGAATTTGCGGCGGATCATTTTAAGTACCAACGTGGCGGAAACTTCACTTACTATTCCCCGGGTAAAATTCTGTATTGATTCCGGTCTGGCGCGGGTGAGCCGCTACAATCCGAGGCGGCGGATACAAGAGCTGCAAATAGAGATGATCTCTCAGGCATCAGCCCGGCAGCGGCGCGGCAGATGCGGCCGGACTGCCGATGGTATTTGCGTGCATTTGTATGCGGAAGAAGATTTGCAGCGGGCCGATGCGTATACTGATCCGGAGATCAAGCGAACATCGCTTGCCGGAGTTATTCTGCAGATGGCGAATCTGCATTTGCCGGATATCCGGACGTTTGCCTTTATCGATCCGCCGCCGGGGCAGCTTATCCGCGAGGGATTTACAGCTCTGGCAGATATTCAGGCGGTCAACGATTCCGGACGCATTACGCAAGTGGGCAGGACGCTTGCCCGGATGCCTGTAGATCCCCATTTGGGAAAAATGCTGCTTGAGGCGCAAAAACGCAAATGTTTGGACGAGTTGCTGGTCATTACAGCGGCACTTTCCATTGCCGATGTCAAGGAGCGTCCGGCGGAGAAACCCCAGCTGGCGGATCAGGCTCATGCCCAGTGGAAAAGTGAACAATCCGATTATTCGGCGATGCTGAATTGCTGGAACGCCATGATAACTGCCGGAGCATTTCTTTCCAACGGAAACTTGCGTAAATACTGCAAAAAGAATTTTCTCAACTTCACCCGGGTGCGCGAATGGCGCAATCTGGCAGCGGATCTTGCCGAATCAATGGGAGAAAAACTGCGTGATATTGCGTTGGAAAATGTCAATTATGCGCTGGTTCATGAATCACTGCTGTGCGGAATTCCCCGCAATATCGCCCATCTTGATCCGGAAACCCGGCTTTACCGTGGAACGGATGGGAAAAAATTTGTGATTTTTCCCGGCAGCGGTCTTGCAAAATTGAAAAAACTTCCCGAGTGGATCGTGTGCTTTTCTCTGGTTGAGACCAGCAGACTTTTCGGACGCAATGCGGCGGTTATCCAGCCGGAATGGGTGGTGGAGTGCGCACCGCATCTTTGCAGCAGAACATATGACTCAGAACATTTTGAAAGTGCCAGCGGCTATGTGCGGGCGCGGGAAAAGGTCAGTTTGGGGTCGCTGCTGCTTCATGCCGGGAAACGGGTCGATTTTGCGAAACACAACCTGACTGCAGCGCGGGAAATTTTTATCCGGGAGGGGCTGCTTGAAGGATTGGTCAACAGCGGCAAAGAGATGGAGAAATTCAACGCTCTCCGCGCAGAACTGCTGGAGTATGAGGTGCGTATGCGCCGTCCCGGGGCGTTGTACGACGGTTTGGCAGCGGAGAATTTTTTCCGTAAAAATCTGCCGCTTGACGTGGCTTCGGCAAAGGCGTTGAAAGATTATCTTACCGCCCATCCGGGGGCGTGGAAATTTTCCAGAACAGATCTGATGCCGGATGATGTCAGCTTCGATCCGGCAGATTATCCGGGAAAAATCACTTTTTCCAATATTTCATTCAAGCTGCGTTACCGTTTTGAGCCGGGGGAATCTGATGATGGAGTGACCATTTTTGTACCGGAAACATCGTTGAATCTGCTGCCGGCTCAAGCGTTATCCTATCCGATTCCCGGATATTGTGCCGATTTTGCCGAAATACTGCTGCGGGCATTGCCGAAAGATTTGCGGCGGCAGCTTGGAGGAATACCGCAGTGTGCAGCTCTTTTTGCTGAAGAATTGAAACGCGATCCGGCATTGCGGGAACTGCCGCCTGGAGAGGCGATGGCGGATTATCTTGCCGCAATTTGTGATATAGAGGTCAACCCCCGGGTTTTTGACAATGTGACGCTGCCGGAATATTTGCAGATGAAGCTCGGTATTCTCAATCCGCAGGGGAGATTGAAAGCGATCGAACGGGAATTACCGGAGTCATCGCGCCGGACATCGCGCGTGGCGGCGGTTCTGCCCGGGGCCGATATGCACCGTCAGGCGAAGTGGGAAGGCTGGGACGGCATTATTCCGGAGAGCGTGGAGCTGCCGCCGGGGTCGGGAAGAAAGTTTTTCCCTGCACTTTCATTCAATACGCAGGACGGGAGTTTTGCCAAGGAACTGTTTTTGAAATCTGCTCCGGCAGAGATGAGTCACCGTCAGGCACTTTGCCGGCTGTTTATGCTGGATAATGCACAATTGCTGAAATTTATCAAACGTGGAATAAAATTTTCCAATGAATTGAAACTTTCTCTGCTGGTGAATTGTTCCGCTGACGGATTTACTGATGATTTGCTGTGCGCCTCATTGATCGGTGCGACGGATACAGATCTGGCAACTGTCCGCAGCCGGGCAGATTACGAAAACATCAGCCGGGAAATTGCCGGAAATTGGAGCAATACGTTGGATGAATTGCTGGAAATGCTGGAAAAATTTTCCGTGGAATACTCTGCAATACGGCAGTTTGCCCGCCGTGCCAAAGGTGCCGGAAAATTGATCGAAGAGCATTTGGAGTTTCTCTTCGCTCCGGGATTTCTCAAACGCAATGCGGTGTTGAGCGACTACCGGCGTTATTTGCGGGCATTGAAATTGCGCGCCCAGCGTGCGGCGGATGCTCCCGGTAAAGATTTGGAAAAATACGATGCTGTGGAGCAGTGGATCGATCGTTTCAATTCAGCGTTGACAGCATGTGGCGGAGTGGAAAATTCTCCGGCATTGATGGAGTTCTGGGAACTTTTGGAAGAAGTTCGCATAGCAGTATTCGCTCCTGAAGTCAAAACCGCAGTCAAATCTCCGCTTGCCAAATTGGAAAAGGCGTGGGAAGAGTTGCGGTTATAGATTTTACCGTCCACTGCCGGTACTTCCCGATGGCGTCGCGCCCTATCGTTTTTTTTTTGCAGACTTTTCTTTTTCCGAGGTAAAGAAAAACCCCAAAGAAACTTTTTTCTTTGAGGTTTTGCCAAGCTTCTTTTCAAAAGCGTCGATCAAGCCGCAACATCGGAGCGGCGCGACGATTCATTTTCTTTGCCAAGCTTTCTTTTTTGTAAAAGAAAGCGGGCTTTGATATGCACCCAAAAAGTTGGACACAACTAAAGGAGTGCATATTTTATGGAAAAAGAAACAGCAAATCCCCAAGAGTACAGTGCAAATTTTAAATTGCGAGTTATATTAGATGTGTTAAATAACG
>SUWK01000065.1 GCA_015061525.1 Lentisphaerota bacterium | reverse complement strand
TGCTCGTCCTCCGCTCATCCTCGCAACATTTGTTGCGTCGGCTTTGCTCGCATGGAAATGCTCGCAAAGTTCATTCGCATGCGGACTGCGCGCTCGGCGGCAACCGCCTCGCACCCGTGTGTTGAACGTTCCACGGAGGACATCAACCAATATCGGGAACAGAGCTTTTCGTAAAAAGAAAACCCCGGCGGGTGTTACTCCACTGAGTTTTTTGCAAAGCTTTTTTCCAAAAAAGCGTCGATCAAGCCGCGACATCGGAGCGGCGCGACAGTTCGCTTTCTTTGCAAAGCTTTCTTTCTCGCGAAAGAAAGCGGAGAGGGGCGAGTGCCTTTGGCACTCTTTCCGGTCGCTCGCGGCTTATTGCTCGTCCTCCGCTCATCCTCGCAACATTTGTTGCGTCGGCTTTGCTCGCATGGAAATGCTCGCAAAGTACATTCGCATGCGGACTGCGCGCTCGGCGGCAACCGCCTCGCACCCGTGTGTTGAACATGCCACAGAGGGCATCAACCAATATCGGGAACAGAGCCAAACAGAAAAACTGCTGCCAAAATCCGGAAACGTTTTTTGCAGCAGTTTTATTTTTGTATCTGATCTTCAGAAGCAGGTCAGAGACTGAACGCAGTTCCAAAGCGGAGTGTGAAGATCAAGTTTTTTGCGCTGGCGGGTCGCCAGAGCGATCGGCACGTGAGTGAATGCTCCACCCCAGTGACCGACCATCACATCCGTCTTTCCTGCCATAGCAGCGTGTGCCGCACTCTGGGCAAGCGTGGCGCAGAAAACCGCATCTTCCCCCTCGGCACGGACACTGCGTATGGTGTAGCCGAGATCAAAATATTTGAGGTTCAATTCAATATTCTGTTCTTTGAAGTAACGTTTGATCTCATCTTTAAGCAGCGTACCGATATCTTTGTGGAGGATGTTGCCGGAAGCATCTTTCTGGCGTTCTTTGCTTGCAAAAAGATTCTGTCCGGCACCTTCGGCGACGATGATGACTGCATGGTGCTTTTTATTCATACGTTCGACCAGATTCGGCAGCAGTGCTTTGGTGCCGTCACTGCCATCAAGGGAAAAAGGTTCTTCCGGAATGAGGCAGTAGTTGATATAAGGATTGGCAAGCGTGGTGTACGCCGCGATGAAACCGCTGTCCCGCCCCATGACTTTGATCAGAGCCAAACCGTTGTATGCGCCCTGCGCCTCATTGTGCGCTCCGCTGACGAACTCTCCTGCGGTACGCACAGCGGTACTGAATCCGAATGTCCGGTCGATGAAACTGATGTCGTTATCAATGGTTTTGGGGATCGCCACCACGCTGATGGGCAGTTGTCTGCGATTGACTTCCACAGCTATATCATGGGCGCAGCGGCTGGTTCCGTCACCGCCGATACAAAAAAGCAGATTGATACCGAGCTGTTTGAGAGAATCCACAATGAGCGGCACATCTTCACTGCCGCGGCTGGAACCGAGAATGGAACCGCCTTTATCGTGGATATCATCAACGACCTCATTGGTCAGCCGCACCGGGGTGAGATTGTGAGCAGGATTCAAGCCGCGATAACCGTAACGGATACCGAAAATATCATTCACTCCATAATCGCGGGTAAGCGAAATAGTGAGAAATTTTATCACGTCATTCAAACCGGGACAGAGACCGCCGGCAGTCAGGATGGCGGCACGGCTCCATGCCGGATTATGGTAGATTTTCGCTCGTGGCCCGGCTTTTTCAAAAGCGGGTATCGCTTCACCGGCTTTGATGAATTTCTCCAACTGGGCAACATCATTGTAGTAGCACACAGTTTCAGCATCACTGATAAAAGTCATGTCGGTAATAGGTGACGGAATAGTACATGCTCCGAGAGTGGAAATTGCAAAATCTTTTTTGTGAAGCATAATGATTTTCTCCATATTTTATAATCTTATTCCGCAGATAAAATACCTCTTTTTTGTTTGAAATCAAGTCATAAAATGTATTTTATCCGTACAAATGTTGAAAAATCCATAAATAAGAGTTATTTTATATCAATGGATATTGCAGAACTTCTGTTTTTGTGGAGATTAGTCAAGATGAAAAAAGTTACCGTTTCAACTTTACTCAAACGCCGGAACAACGGCGAAAAGCTGGTGATGTCCACCGCTTATGATGCAATACAATCCCGTCTCTGCATGGCGGCAGGCATTGATTTCATGCTGGTCGGCGACTCAGTGGCAATGACCCAGCTGGGTTTTGACAACACCCTTCCGGTAACGATGGAACAGATGCTCTCACATACAGCGGCAGTACGGCGCGGTGCTCCGGAAGCATTTGTGGTTTTCGATATGCCGTTCATGAGTTACCAGACCAGCGATGCTGAAGCGATGAAAAATGCCGGAACAGCCCTGAAAAGCACCGGAGCAGATGCAGTTAAACTGGAGGGCGGCGCGGAGTACGCCGGTCTGGTTCGCAAAATGACCGGAGCCGGTATTCCGGTGATGGGACATATCGGTCTGATGCCCCAGCGGGTGCAGGTGTGCGGCGGTTATAAAATCGTCGGCAGAGATGCGGAAAGTGCCGATAAAGTCCTGGAAGATGCTCTGGCACTGCAGGATGCCGGAGTTTTCGCCATCGTGCTGGAGTGCATTCCGGAAGAACTCGGCAGAAAAGTCACCGAAGCCCTTTGTATTCCGACCATAGGTATCGGTTCAGGCAAGTACTGTTCCGGGCAGGTGCAGGTGATCACCGATCTTCTGGGGATGATGGAGTTCAAACCCAAACATGCCAAACGTTATGCTGAAATCGGTCAGTTGATGACAGAGGCGTTGAAAAATTACGCTGATGAAGTAAGATCCGGAACTTTCCCGACACCGGAGAATACTTTTCAATGAGGAAATTTTTTCCTTTCCTGTTCTTACCGCTGCTAATCTGCGGCTGCGTAACAGCCATCATACAGCAGGATACGCTTGTCCCGTCGCTGGAAACATGGCAGGTACAGGCTCTTGAACGCAATCTGGCAGGGGAAACGGCTGCAGCATTGAGCCAGTTGGCACGGCAAAGTACCCGCAGTTCACGGCGGGAAGAACTGCCGGATCTGGCACGTTTTGTCCGGGAAAATCCGCCGGAACAGGGGACTATACTTTCCCGGAAGATGCTCTGGGAGTGCATGGAACTGTGCAATGCCCAATTTTCCCCTGCCCCTGAAAAGATGATCCGGGAGTTCCGCGAAGGTGAGCTGCGCTGCCGGACAGCTCTGCTCATCGCAGAAAAACAGTTCCTTGACCAAGTCATCTGGAAAACTCCAAAACAGCAGCAGCGAAGCAGTGAGGTTGACAGCGAATTGAGCCAGCTGTGCGGAAACATGCCGTTTTCAGAATTATCTGCGATCAAGCTGGTAATGCCGCAGGAAACGGCAGATTTCACCGCCAACGCCGCCATTCCGGTAAGTCAGGATCCGGCAGAAGCACTGCAAATCGCCGGAGTCATCTGTCTGCTGCCGGTGGAAATACGCCGCCAGATGCTGGCTGATCCGGAGTTTTCTCCGGAAGGCATCCTCAAAGAAGTGCAGTTTCTGGCATCAAGTTACGCCTTGCTGCTGGATTTGAAGTATCTGAATGCCGCACTGGCAGCTTATAAAAAAGAGCCGTCGGCAGAAAACCTGTGGCTCTTCCGCAAGTGGTACTACCGCGCTCAACTGGACAACTCCCGCCGTCCGGCGGAACGGGGAACGGCAAAAGACCGGCAATTTATAAACTCAATGCTGCTTTTGCAGGAAAGTTTTTGATCCGGTACCGGAACAGCAGCAGCACCGGCAGTTACTTTACAAAACAGCGCAAACCGATACCGGACGGCAGTTTTCTGCCGGTACTTTCCGGAATGTACATTTCATCAGCATCAACTTCCGCATGATCTCCGGCTGCCTCCCGCACCATACGTTCCAGTACCAGCAGCGAAAATCCCGGCGAGTGACAGCTCAATACTATCGTAAACGGCCGATCCGGTTTGCGCAGCTCCAGACAATTTTTCAACAACTGCGGCAGATCGCTTTCGATCTTCCACAACTGGCCGGATGAACCGCGCCCGAATGTCGGCGGATCAAGGGCGATAAGATCGTATTTATTGCCGCGCCGCAACTCGCGGTTGACAAATTTATTCACATCATCGGCTATCCAGCGGATGGCATTGGGGATATCCGGATTGAGTGCAAGATTCTCTTTTCCCCAGTCGATCATACCTTTGGCGGCATCCAGATGGCAGACTTTCGCTCCGCCGGCCGCCATGGAAAGCGACCCCAGACCGGAGTAGGCAAAAAGATTCAACGTATCCATATTTTTGCAGTTTTCCCGGAAAAACTGCCAATTGCGGAATTGTTCAGCAAAAAAACCCAAATGCCCGAAACTGGTCGGTTTGATCTGCATGGTCACGCCGCCCCAATCCGCACTCCAGATATCCGGGATACGATCACGCCGCAGCCAGCTGCCGTGGCCGGAACTGTCACGGATAAACTCCGCATCAGCAGCTTTCCATTCAGCAGGGGGTAACGACGGTTTCCAGAATGCGTTCAGCGCGGGACGTATCAGCCGGTATTTGCCGACCTGTTCAAGTTTTTTCAAGTTTCCGCTGTCCAGCAGAATATAATCTTTTGCCATGTTGAAATCTTACTCCTGTGCCTTGGAAATAGTTTCACCGCTCCGCACAGTCAGCAGCGGACGGTTGCTTCCCCGCTCAAAGACCGCCAGATCAGCGCGCAGCCCGGGCAGCAGCTGTCCCCGGTCAAAAAGTCCGAAGTGTTCCGCAGGGTTGCAGGTGACCGCCTGAGCAGATTTGGTTTCAGAAAGGTGACCGCAGCTCATCAAACTGTGCCAGCCGGTATCAAGCATCGTAGTGGTTCCGGCAAGTTTTCCGGCACAGGTCTGGGAGAAGCCGTTTTTCACGATAATCTCCGACGGTCCGATATGGTACGCACCATCCGGCATACCGCTTGCCATGGTTCCATCGCTGATACCGATTATCTGCCGCATAGTTTTGCACCGGCACGCCAGATCGACCATACGCGAGTGGACATGGCGGCCGTCAATAATCAATTCAACCGTGACCCGGTCATCGGTCAGCACGATCCCCGGCAATCCGACATTGCGTTGGTGCAGCGGATTCATACCGTTGAAAAGATGCGTACAGTGGTTGGCTCCGGCATCAATGGCACGCAATGTCTCTTTCTCACCGGCAAGGCTGTGTCCCATAGAGGCAATCACATTGCGGGAAATCAGCAATTCAATAAGTTTATCGGCATTTTCCAATTCCGGAGCAAAAGTCATCACTTTGACCAATCCTTCTCCGGCATCAATGAGGTCGGCGGCAAATTTCAAATCTATTTTGTCCAGCAGATGTTTGGGCTGCGCTCCGGCTTTTTCCGGATTGAGGAACGGGCCTTCTATATTGATACCAACGGCATCAGCTCCGGGAAGCGGCTGTTTCATAGCGGCGGTCAGAGTCTGCAGATTACAAATCATCGCATCCGGTTCATCCGCGACGACGGTGGGGAAAAATCCGGTCGCACCGCGCTCACCGAGAATGGAACTCATCGCAGCCAGATCGTTACGCGAAGATCCGGCGCGCGAACAGTCAAATCCCCCCGCTCCGTGAATATGCGTATCAATGAATCCGGGGGTGATATATGCATTGTCAAACCGGAAAAGTTCCAGTTCCTCATTGATGGAAAATCCGGATACTCCGCCGACGGCGATGATCTTCTCGTTTTCACAGAGAACTCCGCCATTGGGAATGATATGATCCGGGGTGATCAGATAATCTGCCAGATAAAGTTTACGGACACGGCTTTTTTTCATAATTTTCAACTGCAAAAAAACAATTATTCATTCATCGGTTTAATATAGTTCCGGTGCCGGGATTTGTCAAGAGCATAACTGTCTCACTTGCGCGGTTTGGTGCTTCTGGTAAACCCGATAATGCCGTCAACTATCCCGTACGCGATCTTATCAACATAATTACGGTCATTCAACCGGAGTTCCTCGGCAGCATTGGAAATAAAACCGATCTCCACCAGCACCCCCGGAACCGTGATATCTCTCAACACGGCAAAACGCGCCCGTTTGATCCCGCGGTCAACCGCTTTGGTGCGCTTGAGCATGGCGGAGTGGATGTTCCACGCCAGAAGCATATTTGCACCATCCTGTTTATTGCCTTTGTAAACTGTTCTGGAAACTTTCCCGCCGTTGCTGGATGCCGCTCCCGCCGGAGTCAGACAAAATGTTTCCATCCCGTTCACACTGCGATCCGCAGCGGCATTCACATGGATGGATACAAAAAGATCGCTTTTGCTGCGTTCCTGCATCGGTCCGATCTGCGCCAGCGGCACCTGCACATCGCCAGTGCGGGTCAAATTGACCTTGAACCCGTAAGCCCGCAGCAGCTGAGCCGTACGTAATCCGACCCGCAGAGTTATCATCTTCTCTTTGGATATTTTTCCCAATGCGCCCGGATCGGCTCCGCCGTGCCCCATGTCGATCATGACAGTATCGATCTTCTGCCGGGGAACGGTTGCCGGATAAAGCACCGGACGCAGAGTTTTGAACCAGTCCAGTGTCGACAGCCACGGCATATTTTTCTCATACACCGTGTTATTGAGCAGCTCAATTTTGATTTTGTTGCAGCTCATGCGCCGCTGGTCACGATTAAAGACACATACGGCGTTTCTGCCGGTGGCGGTCGTATTTTTCGATTGCAGAAGAGTTTTGAAATTATTACCGGTCATCAAATCGTACAAATTGCAGTACTTGATCTTTTTGATGACTTTCTGCCGCACCGTGGCTGCAGCAAGAGGCAATACGGTGCAAAGGGCAAGGATAATGAAAAATTTTTTCCGGAAATATCTCATTGGCTGTTCACCGGAGTCAATTTTACCAGTTGACTGAAATCTTCCGTAGGCGGATACATTCCCTGCAGATTGCGCCCAAGCTCCACACACTGCTCAAGTGAACCGTAGACGAATGCTCTGCTGCCGCAAACTGCCTGTTTCCACGGCATATCCAGAGCCAGCATGGCTGTCAGTGCCGCAGAAAGCGTATCATCGGCACCGTGCGCGGTAAACTGCGGTAATTGAAGAGCCGGAGCCGTCAGGGTGAAAAGTTTACCGCTGCGGGCAACGATATCGACGGACATATTATCATCCGCCGTACCGCCTTTGAGCAGAACCGATGCGGAAAATCTCTCACTCAATATTTTTGCCGCTTCAAACATATCATCCGGCGATGAAATTCTGACTCCGGCAAGCACCTCAGCTTCCGCTATACCGGGTGTTATCCACGCCGCCAGCGGCAGAAGTTTATCAACGAGCGTTTCAACGGCATCGCTTTTCAGCACTTTGCTGTTGCCGGATGTGACCATCACCGGGTCGCATACCAAAGTAAAGCGGTATTTTTCAACCGCGGCGGCGACCGCCTCAATGATCCCGGAAGAAAAAAGCATTCCGGTCTTGCAGAAGTCAACGGCGATCTTTTCAGCAACTGCATCGATCTGCGCAGTGACCGAGTCAGCTTCCAGACGGTCGGTTCTGCGGACCGCCGCCGGATTTTGAGCGGCTGCCGCCGTAACGGCGCAGGTACCGAATACACCGAACGCATTGAATGTCCTCAAATCAGCGGCGATACCGCTGCCGCCGCCGGAATCACAGCCGGTAATGGTCAGTGCTGACGGGTAAAATTGATTTTTGTTCTTTTTTGTCATTTGTTTTTATCCGTTTGAGAAGCTATCTTATATACATGTACGATCATCCGCTGCAAAATTTACACTCTGAAAAGGAAAAAAACAAACGTTATGCGGGGTTTCAGGAAAATAATTTCAATTTTTTTTGCCGCCGGGATACTCTCCTGCACATTCCGCGTTTCCGGAGATGTCACTCTCGCTCCGGGATTGCTGTTGCGCACAGACTATTCCGGACATGAGACATCGTACCTGAAAAGCATCATCAGGCAGCTTGACCGTTATGCCCGCGAAGCAGGAATAAAAGCGGCATCCAAAGAGATCACGATCATCTGCGGAGACGGAAAATATTTCGGTTACTTTGCCAAAAACCGCCTCTATCTGCCGGGAACCGCTCCCCGGTGGCAGTACGATTTTGCTTTCCGCAGCAAACTCTATGCGGCTCTGGCGGCACACCGGTTCAATTTTACTCTGCCGGACAACAGCAATGGTGTCGCGCCATGGATAACCAAAGCTCTGGATGCCGAACTGGATGCCGCTGCAAGTTCCGGACAATATCTCTTTGCCAACCGCAGCTTCCCGATGCTGTACGAATTTGCCGGATATTACGGAACTCTGCCGGACTTTGCCGCCATGTGCCGTCTCGGCGGCACCGATGACCCTCTGTTATCGGCTTTTATCGCCGAACAGGGACGTATACTGCTGCGTCTGCTGGCCAGGGACGGCAAGATCAAAGAAGTTTTTGAAAACAGTACTCAAGGCGGGGAACCGGATTTTTTCGTCACCTTTCACGCCTCTGCCGATGCCGCCGTGGAATATTACACAAAAGCCGCAGAACGTTTGATCTGGAACCAATACCGTCCGATGCCGGGGGCGTTGGCAAAAATCAAACTTGCAGAGCTGGATATTATTTTCGTTCAACAGCTTGACAACGACGGAAAACCTACCGGCGATTATCAGGAATGCAACTGGCAGCAGCTGGCAGTCATACTCCGTAAAAAGCGGCCGGATGCCTATCGTTTGCGCGGAAAACTTGCCGCTGCCTACCAGAATTTCGGCAAATTTCTCACCGTTGAGGAAAACCGTCTGTGTGCCGACGTTTCCGCCGCCGCCAGAGAACTCGGAAAAAATGACAGGAGCGATGCTGCTTTTGACCGGGCATTGACCACTTTGAAAAACGCCATTGACAGACGGATAAAGATCGACCGTTTCTTCCGGGATACCCTGCTGCTCAATACGCCGCTGCCGGATAAATTTCCCCATCTGTTTGAAGCATCTTTGCCCCGCAACCGGGTAATGAACGACGCAGAGCGGTCATTCTTGATAAAAACCTTGAATAACTATCTGCAGTAAGCGGTGATACCATGGAGTTTGACATCGCAGTTATCGGTTCCGGCCCTGCCGGATTGGCAGCAGCTTACGCGGCGTTGACCGCCGGAAAAACGTGTATCGTTCTGGAAAAACAACCTTTACCCGGAATGAAACTGCTCGCTTCCGGCGGCGGCAGATGCAATGTTACCAATGCTCTTGACCTTGAAGATTTCGCCGCAAAATTCGGCCGCAACTGGCGTTTCCTGCTTCCTGCTCTGGAAAAGTTTCACGGCAGAACTCTGCTGGATTTTTTCAACACCAACCATGTTCCGCTGACTTTATCCGACGGCTTTCATTACTTCCCGGCTTCCGGCAAAGCGCGTGATGTACTGGAACTTTTCACAAAAGAGATCATCCGCAGACACGGAACCATCCTGACCGGGATCAAAGTCAATAAACTTGTTCCCGGTGATATCTGGCAGCTCTCCACTGACCGGGGTACATATCGGGCAAAACAGGTCGTTTGTGCCTGCGGCGGCAGAGGCTATCCGGCACTCGGCGGCAGCTGTGCCGGATATGAACTTGTAAAATCCCTCGGACATACCGTGACCGCACTTTATCCGGCGATGACCGGCGTGGTCTGTGCCGATCTTCGCATCGGTGAATATGCAGGACTTTCGATCGACGACTGCATCGCTGAAATCGCCGTCAAAGGCAAAGACCGCCTTTCCGCCCGCGGCGAACTGCTCTTCACCCACCGGGGATTTTCCGCCTTTGCCATTCTGGATCTGGCAGGCAAAGTTGCTCAACTGCTGGATAAAAACGACTCTGTTCCGCTCAAAATCGACTTCCTGCCGCAGTATACATCTGCTGAACTGCAAGCTGAATTTGCCGCATGGCGCAAAACCGGCGGCACAAAACATATTTCCACTCTGCTGAGTAAATTCCTGCCCCGCAAACTGGCTTTGCTGATCCTGGACGGTGATGATCCGGAAATTTCCCGTTGGCAATCAGCCTCATCGGAAACTCTTCTGCAGAAATTGAAAGGTTCGGTATTTCAGTTATCAGGAGTGGAAAACTGGGAAAAAGCAATGGTGACCATGGGAGGGGTTTCTCTGAAAGAGGTTTCCCCGCACACTTTGGAAAGCAAGCTGTTTCCCGGTCTCTTCTTTGCCGGAGAGATGCTGGATGTGACCGGCCCCTGCGGCGGATTCAATATCTCATGGGCACTTGCAAGCGGAATGCTTGCCGGCAGTGCCGCGCAAAAATAATTTTGACACAAAAAAACCGCACACACTTTTGAGAGTGTATGCGGCAAGAAAAATCCGGAAAAGACTTACTTGGCTGCCGGAGCGGCTTTGATTTCAGCCGGAGCGGCCGGAGCGGCCGGAGCAGCTTCAGCTTTGACTTTTTTGAAAGCGTTGGCTTTGCGGATGATACCCTGCCAGATGCTTTCCTGACCATTCTCGTAGAAAAGAACTTTCAGCTCTTTTTTGGCAATATCATACTGAGCATACATTTCAAAGGAATCAACCTCTTTGCCATCTTTGTCATTGACGGTGATCTTGTAACCGTTGGCAGCATTGAGATCAGCTTTTTTACCTTCGGCATTCACGCCCTCATCAAAGTAGGTGATGGTGTAAGTAAATCCGCTGTTTTCACCCAAACCGCCATTGACCATGGTGGCAATTTTCTGTTTGACGGCAGCTGATTCATAGTTTTCATAGTACCAGCGGAAAATGATCTGTTTGTAGATCAGGAAAAGGATACCGGCAACGATGATGGTCGCAGCAACGATACGGAAAATACTTTTGAAAACTTTCACCGCAGGTGAAACGGCTTTCACTTCTTTGGCTTCTTCAGCGACTTCAGCTTTCACTTCTTCAGCGACTTCAGCTTTCACTTCTTCAGCGACTTCAGCTTTCACTTCTTCAGCTTTTTCCTCGGCAGCTTTCACTTCTGCTTCAACAACTTTGTTTTCGCAATCGGGGCAATCACTCATTTTTCGTTCTCCTTAAAATTATTTTTGTCCTCTGGCGGGCAGTATAATATACTTCCGTAACACGGTGTTTTCAAGTGATTCTGCAAAATTAATCCGGTATTGACAAGTCACTTACTCAAATCAACGCTCAAATACCACTTGTCGTCCTGCTGAATAAAATTTTCTGAACCGCTGCTCATAAGCGTTTTCACTGCGGTTTTGAATTTTTTGCTTTCCGTAAAATCTTCAAAATCACTGATTTCATACCGCGTTTTCAAACCCTGCTGCAAATTTTTCAACAGTTCACTTTTTGCTTTTTCCTCATCATCACCATACATTGCCAGCAGATTTTCCCGGATCGACGGAGCAAACGCATCCCACACCTGATCCTCATCCCCCTGAGCAATGGCGGCAACAAATGTTTCAGAAAGCTCCTTCCGGGAATCGTGATCTATACCGGAACAACCGCACAGAATCCCCAGCAATACGGCAAAAATCAGCTTTTTTGACATTGCATCTCAATCCTTTTTTCCCAGATACCATTTGCCGTTTACTTTGACAAAAACCGACTTGCTCTTCAGACGGTTGGCAAATTTGGAACGCAAGTCAGGATTATTCACCAGCTCTTCCGGATCAATATCACACTCGGCGGCATAATCTTTCATCTCTTTAAGGATCAACTGGCGGGCATTTTTCACATCATTGCCGCCAGCACGCAGCGACTCTTCCTGCATCGCCGGAGTCAGACACTCCCACAACGCTTCAGAATCATCCTTGGCAACTGCATCGGCTGCATATTCTGACAACCAGTCCTGATTGTACTGCACGATATATGACCGCCCGAAAAACCACGCTGCCGCCGCGACAACCGCAAGAGCGACAACTGCAATAAGTACCTTTTTCAGCATTCAAACCTCCTTATGATCGATTTAATATAACATCTGCCGGGAATTTTTGCAAGTGAATGACTTAAAACATCACATCCAATTTTTTCAACGCCTCATCCAGCAAACCTGCCTCATAGAGCAGATCAATGACTGTATAACGGCGGCGGATGAGCTGGGCGGTACGGATACCATGCAGGAATTGTTCCGCGCTCAAACCGATCTCTGAAGCACGCACCGGACAACCGGCATTTTTCAAAACTTCGACCGCCTCATGGTACGGCATTATCTGCGCTCTGATACCATCCTGCAGCCGGCTCCACAAATCTTTGATTTCCTTACGGCGAAGCGCAAGTTTTTCCCCGCAGAGATGCTTGGAAAGTGCCGTTTCTTTCGGAGCTGCCCCGTAACAGCCGAGTTTGAGCAGCCCGTCGATCTCGGCAGTGCGTTCTGCCACACTCAATCCCGGCTTCATCAGAGGCTCAACTTCTTCAAAGCTGTGTTCAAGAACGTATTCCATAAGCAGTGTGGATGCCAGCAGTCCGACACCGACTTTGAATCCGTGCGACACATCCTCTCCATCTTTGGTCAGACCCTCCATCTCCCAGACATGACTGAAAAGATGTTCAGCTCCGCTTGCCGGACGGCTCTCCTGATACATCTGCATACTGTATCCGGTCGCCGCCAGACCGTCAAAGACCGCCAGCATATCGTTCTTATCTGCCACCCAGCGGCGGATATTGCCCTGGATCATATCCCAGACATCCTGCCGGATAGGTTCCTCCCCGAATGCATCGGCGATCACCCAGTCCGCTCCGGCAGGGATCTTGGTCAAAAGATCAGCATAACCGGAAGCCAGCATCTCCGCCGGAGCCGTCGCCAGAATATCCACATCGGCACACAACGCTTTGGGAGCCGGACACTTGACCGTCTTCTTGGTTCCATTGACCACCAATGCCGCTCCGGCAGCGGTGAAGCCATCCACTGAACACGCCGTCGGCACGCAGCAGTAACGCAGAGATTTCAATGAAGAACCGCACTTGACCAGATCGTTGATCACACCGGAACCGACCGCCACCGGCACACATCCTGCCGGAAACTTTTCCGCAAGCATTTCGCAATAACTGAAATCCGGATGCAGACGCGGCGAACCGGGAAAAATATACTTCCCGGCTACAGCAGTTCCGGCGTTCTTCAGAATTTCAAAGGCGTTTTCTCCCGCTGCGCGCCAGGTATTTTCATCTGCGACCAGAAATGCCGCCTGACCGGGAAACGCTTTTTCCAGAACCTCCGGCAGATATTTCAACGCACCTTTTCCAAGGCAGAACAATTCACTGTCCAGTCCGGCGGGAACCGGAACGATCGGCATACTCATAATGACTTCTCCAAATACTGAATAATGTTTATATTTCCTATAATATATACTGCAAAGTGTGATAAATCAAACTTGTATTTCAGTTGCCGGAGTGTTATATTATCCAAATTGTTTCAAGGAGACATTTCAATATGACCG
Source organism: Lentisphaerota bacterium (assembly GCA_015061525.1). Taxonomy (GTDB): domain Bacteria; phylum Verrucomicrobiota; class Lentisphaeria; order Victivallales; family Victivallaceae; genus UBA1784. Next base: position 4,248 of record SUWK01000065.1, on the reverse strand, counting down.
ATCAAGAAAAATTTTCCAGTATCAAAGCCGTTTTTCTGGATATGGATGGTACGATTTACCACGGCGGTACGCTCTATCCGACGACGATGCCTTTCATCCATTTTCTGGAAGAGCGCAATATCCCCTATGCCTACTGCTCCAACAACACCTCTTACAGCAAAGATCAATATGTTGAGCGTCTGGCAAAATTCGGACTTGCCGCCACTGAAAAAAACTTCTACACCGCCACTGACTTTCTGGTCGATACTTTGAAAAAAGATCATCCGCAATGGAAAAGATTGTTTCTGCTCGGCATGCCCGCCATGGCCGATGAACTGCGTTCACACGGTTATGAAATCGTCGATGACGACCCCGAAGCAGTGATCGTATCTTTTGACAAACTGCTCTGCTATGAAAGACTTTGCAAAGCTGCTTACTTCGTCCGGGAAAAAGTCCCCGGTTTTTCCACCCACCCCGATGTCTTCTGCCCCAGCGATCAGCCGACCTGTCTCGTGGACTGCGGAGCCATTTCACGCTGTGTGGAACTGGCAAGCGGGGCAACTTTGCGCCAGCTCGGCAAACCCGATGCCGGATTTTTGCGCTGTGCCGCCGCCAGACTCGGTCTGGATGCTTCACAAACTCTGATGATCGGTGACCGGCTTGCCACTGATATCGCCGCCGGAACCAATGCGGGCAGTTTTACTTGCCGGATCACCGGACCGGGTGCCGACCTCGCCAGTTTTGCCCCCGTTAATCCGGACTGGAGCTGCGATAACCTTGGAATCTTACAAAATCTCTGGGAGAAAAATACCAATGCTTGACTTTATAAATGAACTTGCCGTCCTTGCCGGCGAGGAATCACTCAAATATTTCGGCAAAATTACCAAAGGCGACATCAGCGGCAAAGCTACCAGCAAAGATCTGGTTTCCATCGCTGATAAAGCCGTTGAAAAACTCATCATTTCCAAAATCAATGAACGTTTCCCCGGTCACGATGTTTTCGGCGAAGAGACCGGTCATGCCGGAAAAACTTCCGAATACTGCTGGATAATCGATCCCATTGACGGCACACAGTCTTTCGTTAAACATCACCCGTACTACGCTGTTTCTATCGCTCTTTACAAAAACGGCAAACCTTATGCCGCCGCAGTAAATATCCCCGCCCTCGGCAGGCTCTATACCGCTCAGCTCGGGAAAGGGGCTTTTGAAAACGGTGAACCTATCCGTATTTCCGACTGCACCGAACTTGACGAAGCTGCCTGTGCCACCGGTTTCGCACGGCTGCGGGAAAACAAAGTGGAAAAAGTTCTGGAAAAATTCAACCGCATCGTCCCTGAATTGCGCTCCATACAGCGGTGCGGTTCCGCCGCATCCGATCTGGCACTGACCGGCGCCGGGATCTACGACGGCTACTGGGAAGAAGGACTGCAGCTCTACGATGTTGCTGCCGGTGTCCTCATTGTTCAGGAAGCCGGAGGTAAAGTTTGCGACTACAACGGCAAAGATAATTATCCTGCCGACGGCATCGTCGCAGGACCTGCTCCGATCGTGGAAAAACTGCTGGATTTGCTCCATTGAGAAAAACTCTCCGGACAAAATTCCGAAAAAATTGCAAAACTCCTTGTAATGCAATAAAAAAGGTGCTATATTAAATATTTGTACGGTTTATTCCGGCACGGTGCCGGGATAAATGTGAAGTTTCAGTATAATCAACAAAACAACAAGAAACCAACCAACATGGAAGAAAACAAATTCGCGGAGAGCTTTCTTGATTTCAGCGGCATGCCCGAGAGCATGGAAGAGCTGCTGAAAGGCAAGGAAGAAGTCGGTACCATCAGCAAAGGCAAAATCGTCCCCGGTAAAGTTGTCGCCAAATCCTCCGAAGGCGCACGCATTGATATCGGTTACAAAGCAGAAGGCTTTGTCCCGGCATCTGAATTTCTCAATTTTGAAGCAGTCAACGTCGGTGATGATATCGATGTCTTCCTGGAAGAAATCGAAAACCGTCAGAATATGCCCACTTTGAGTCTGGAAAAAGCCAACTCCATCAAAGCCTGGGAACGCATCACCACCGAATACGGCGAAGGACATATCGTCAAAGGTATCATGCGTCACCGTGTCAAAGGCGGTATCATGGTCGATGTCGAAGGCTTCCCCGCTTTCCTGCCCGGCAGCCAGCTTGATGTCAGCCCCGTCCGCAATATGGATGACTACCTCAACAAAGAGTATGATGTCAAAATCATCAAAATCAATGTTGAACGTCACAATATCGTCGTTTCACGCCGCGAACTGCTGGAAGAATCCCTGCGTGAACAGCGTGCCACCCTCATGTCCGATATGCAGGTCGACTCCGTCGTCAAAGGTATCGTCAAAAACATCACCGACTTCGGCGCATTCATCGACCTCGGCGGTATTGACGGTCTGCTGCACATCACCGATATCTCATGGGGCCGCATCAACCATCCGGGTGAAGTCCTCACTGTCGGTCAGGAGATCGAAGTTATCGTCATCGGCATCGACAAAGACAAAGAACGCGTTTCTCTCGGTCTGAAACAGAAAACCCGCAATCCCTGGGACGACGTCGTCGCCAAATATCCCCAGGGCAGCAAAGTCACCGGTAAAGTCGTCAACCTCATGCCCTATGGTGCTTTCGTTGAAATCGAAACCGGTATCGAGGGTCTGATCCACGTTTCCGAAATGTCCTGGACCAAACGCGTCAACAAAGCCAGCGATGTCCTCAACAAAGATGACATCGTCGAAGCCGTCGTCCTCGAAATCAACCGCGACAGCCGCAAGATCTCCCTCGGTCTGCGTCAGAAAGAACGCAACCCCTGGGAAGTCCTCGCTGAAAAATACCCCGTCGGCAAACACATCGTCGGTAAAGTCCGCAATATGACCAACTACGGTGCTTTCGTCGAAATCGAAAACGATATCGATGGTATGATCCACGTTTCCGATATGTCCTGGACCCGCAAAATCAACAAACCCAGCGAAGTCCTCACCCCCGGACAGGAAATCGAAGTCGTCATTCTGGAAATCGATCCCGAACATCAGCGCATCTCTCTGGGTCTGAAACAGGCTGAAAACGATCCCTGGAGCAATATCAATGACCTCTACAAAGTCGGCGATATCGTCAAAGGCAACGTCACCAAAATTACCACTTTCGGTGCTTTTGTTGAATTGAGCAACAAGATCGACGGTCTGATCCATATCTCCCAGCTGAGCAATGAGCGCGTTGACAAAGTCAAAGACGTCCTCAAAGTCGGCGATGATGTCGAAGCCCGCGTGATCAAAGTCGATACCGATGAACGTCGTATCGGTCTTTCCATCAAAGCTGTTGACGGCGACTTCTCCGAAGCCGACCTCAAAGCTGCTGAAGAAGAGTACACCGCTGCTCTCAAACCCGGCGAAGCCATGGTCAACGTCGGTGAAGTTTTTGAGTCCGGCGCAATGGACGCTCTGAAACTCGACTGACTTTTCTTTTCACGGGAAAAGAAAAGTCAGCAAAAGAAAAGCGATAAGGCGCGCCCCGGCAGGTTGCCGGGGCTTGACCGATTTATTTTTTGCACAGCAGTATGCGGCAAGCCCGGGTTTTGCAAGGAGCAAGCAAAGGAGCATACTATGTATGTGACTGCGCGAGCAACGCCAGCAAGGCGCGGGATTGACCATAATGCAAAGCAAAAAACGCTTTTGAAAAGAAGCTTGGCAAAACCTCAAAGAAAAAAGTTTCTTTGGGGTTTTTCTTTTTGATGCCCTCCGTGGCACGTTCAACGCTCGGGGGCGAGGCGGTTGCCGCCGAGCGCGCAGTCCGCATGTGAATGAACTTTGCGAGCAAAACCATGCGAGCAAAGCCGACGCAACAAATGTTGCGAGGATGAGCGGAGGACGAGCAATAAGCCGCGAGCGACCGGAAAGAGTGCCAAAGGCACTCGCCCCTCTCCGCTTTCTTTCGCGAGAAAGAAAGCTTGGCAAAGAAAGCGGATTGTCGCGCCGCTCCGCTGTCGCGGCTTGATCGACGCTTTTGAAAAAAGCTTTGCAAAACCCCTGTGGAAGAAGTTTCACTGGGGTTTTTCTTTTGCAAAAAAGAAAGCTTGGCAAAGAAAATGAACTGTCGCGCCGCTCCGCTGTCGCGGCTTGATCGGTTTATTTTTTTTGAAAAGCTCTGTTCCCGTGTATATTATTTCCCGGTTATCAGACAGCAGCAGCTCCCTTTGGTGAGAATGGGTATTTTTAACTCGTCGGAACCAAAGGTGAAGAGCTGCTGCTTGA
>SUWK01000064.1 GCA_015061525.1 Lentisphaerota bacterium | reverse complement strand
CCTGCCTGTTCAAAATCGGCGGCGGCAACGAGCATATTTTGGCGGTTTTTATCGTAAGTAGAACGGGATTCGGCGTTACTGGATAAAAGTTTTTCACTGCGTTGAAACATTAAGTTGGCGTATTCCAAATTGGCTTTGGCTGAACGGATCTCGGCATCGATCCGCTGCAATGCCGCTTGTGCCACTGCAAGTTCCGCTTCGGCAACGCGTTTTTGCTGAAGAATATCATCGGCATCCATTTCGACCAGTAAAGTTCCGGCTTTGACCATATCGCCCTGATCGGCATAAAGTTTTTGAATCGCTCCGGTTTCCCGTGGGCTGACAGCAAGGCGGGTTTTGCCCTCAAGTGTGCCGGTTCCGAAAACCGTTTGCACAATGGGCGAAGACTTTACTTCAAAAGTTGGAACACTTACCGGAGCAAGTTTCCAGAAATAAAAAGCGATTGCCGCAATAACGATAACCGCAATGAGTTTGATGATAGTTTTTATATGGCGTTTCATGGGATTTCAATCCTTTTTTGAGTGACATTTGCAGTAACAGGAACCGGATTTCTGGCAGCATTGCTGCGGCAAGGCAGGCGTTGCGGATAATGCGGAAAAGAATTGCGATAATTCTTCAATATTTTCCCGGATGACCCGATAGTGCATATAGTAACTTTTCTTTTCGCCAACGATGAGACCGGCATTTTTCAGCACCTTCAAATGTACCGAAATAGTTGGTTCTGTTACTTCAAAATGGCGTGCCAGACTGCGGACACACATCCGTTTTTGCAGCAGAAGTTCCACCATCTGCAACCGTATAGGGTGACTCATTGCCTTGAGAACTTGTGATATTTCCATAATTGCCTCCTGCAATATAATATATCACAAAAAATTCAATTAGCAAGTCAACTAATTAAAAAACAAAAAAAAGCCCCCGTTTCCGAGGGCTGAAATAAGGAGAAAGATTTTATTCTACTGCTATTCCGAGCTGATTCAACTGTTCCTCCCAGCTTAAATTTTGTGTTCTCTTACCCGGTTTGAGGAACGATTATCAGTTCCGGGATGTTGTAAAGAAAACAATCTTTTTATTTGGCGTGATTATACTATAATTTTTCCGAATAATCAAGGTTTTTATTTTTTTTATGTGTATATTTATATGCAGATGATTACGCTCTTATATTACAAATGTTTTGAACCAGAAAGGAAAAAATACCATGTTTTCAAAGAAACACAACGCAAAATCCGTGCAGTTCACTCTTATTGAGCTGCTTGTCGTAATCGCGATAATCGCCATTCTGGCGGCGATCCTGCTGCCCGCATTGAACAGCGCGCGTGAACGCGGCCGCGCCGCCAGCTGTATCAACAATATGAAACAAATCGCTCTCGCCGTGCAGCAATATACCGCCAGCAGTGATGATTTTTTCCCGCATGGCCGTTTTAAAGACGGAAAACGCAGCTGGTGCGGTTTGCTGTATCAGGGCGGATATGCCGGAACCGTTTCCATTTACACCTGTCCAACCCGTGTCGGCTTCGGTATTGCCAACAGCGGAGCAAACTATGCAAAGACTGCTGAAGGAATTTGTCCGGATGAAAACAATCCGCTTCCGGAAGACCGCTGGTCATACATCGATTACGGTTACAATTTGTGGCTGGTCGGCAGCGATCAGAATAAAAGTGCCAATGACCATACACAGAAACTTTCCCGTATCGCATCAGCCTCTTCTGTCGTAACTTTTGCAGAAAGTGTAGTTTCCAACTTCTATACCTCCGACGTTGCTGCCAAAGGACGTCCGATGGTCTACCCCGGTTACCGCGCCGATCAGCCGCTGGTTTACGGAGCTCATACCGGCAGATGCAATATCATCTGGGCCGATGCCCATGTTTCCACCAGTTCAACTGCCGCCGCTCATGAACGCGATGTCAGTTGGGCGACCAAGCTCTATGCCGTCGGCGGCGACGTTGAGGGTGAACCGCTCTGGTCATCGACGTACAAAAAAACTGAAAAATGGGGCCGCCAGTACTGGTGATCTTTGAAAAAGGATTTTCAACGATGTTTTCTCTCAAAAAGCTTATTGGTTTCGCGGTACTTTTGACAAGTGCAGAGATTTTTGCCAATACCAATTTGATAGTCAACCCGGCATGGCAGGGAGCCAATCCCCGGCCGTGGCGCGGAGAAAACTTCAGCATCCGCAGCGGCGTTGCCGTCATCTCTTCTGTCAATGGTAAACTCGGCAGCCTGTGGCAGCCTTTTGAAAAAGCCAAACCGGGCAAAGTGTACCGGATGACGGCAGAGATCCGCAGCAATAGTGCCAACAGTTTGCGTTTCTGCGGTTACTGGCCCGCCAAAGTTGACGGCAAAACCGTCAGCCAATGCTCGGACAACTGGCAGTGGATCAGTGCGGACAAACAATGGAAAAAATTTGAAACCATCATCAAATTCCCCAAAAACGCCACCCGTTGCCCATATATTTCCGTCGCGGTACGCAATGGTTCGGTGGAAGTTCGCAACTGGCAGCTGCTTGAATTGACCGGAGAAGAAGCGGAATTTTTCACCAAAAACCTGATGGCAAATCCCACATGGCGCGGCAATCCGCCGGTTCAGTGGCGCAGTGAAAAATTTGATATCCGCGATGGTTTCGCGGTCGTTGCCGCAGAGAACGGTAAAAATTGCAGTTTGTGGCAGCCCTTTACCACCGCCAAAGGCGGCAAACGTTATCTGATGAGTGCCGAATTGCGCAGTGACGGCGATAACAGTTTCCGTTTCTGCGGCTACTGGCCCGCCAAAGTCAACGGCAAAACCGTCAGCCAATGTTCGGATAACTGGCGGTGGCTCCGCGTGGGTACTGCGTGGCACCGTTTTGAGACGATTATCAAATTTCCGGAAAATGCCATCCGCTATCCCTATTTGAGCCTCACTGTACGAGAGGGGAGTGTCGAGGTACGCAACTGGATGCTTGTGGAACTTCCACCTGAAGAAAAACCCTCTCCTGCTCTCGGCGGCACTTGGGTTCTCAACACCAAAACCAAGGTCGGCTTTGATAAAGACGACCCAAAAAACAAATACCCTGAAGTTCCGGAAATCTCCATCCACGTTCCCGGCGCAGTTCTGGAAAATATCAAACTTGATCCGGCAAAAAAATATCAGCTGGAGTTTGAAGTCATCGGCAAAGGTGAATCCGGAACCACTACCGGATTCCATGGCTACCGTTTGGAATTTATGAACAGCAGCGGCAAAAGTCTGTACCGGGTTCCGTGGCAGGATGTCTGGAACGGTTCATGGCAGAAAAAAACTGTCCGTATGGATTTCGTTCCGCAAGGCACTTCCAAAATTTCTCTGCGGCTCTATGCCAGTGCCAAAGGTTTCGTGGCGTTCCGTAACTTCAAACTTTCCACCTTTGTTCCTGATCCATTTGAAAAATACGGTATCGTTCTCACCTCTCCCGGTTACAGGAATGCACTCTACAGCTCCATGCCGGTAAAAGAGATTTCCGGATTCATTACCTCCGACGGCAGAGCTGCTTCCGGCACGATCCGTCTGTTGGATAACGGTAAAGAACTTGGCAAAAGTTCTTTCGGTAAAGACGGCAAATTTGTCATTCCGGTAATTCCTGCAGAAAACGGAGAATATAAACTTGAAGCCGTTGTGCGAGGAAGTGACGGCAAAATTCTGACCACCCTTACTGCTCCGCTTTACCGCTACGCTCAAGCTCCCCATGAGTTTATTCAGGGGGAAAACCGCAATTTTTACATGGACGGCAAACCGCTTTTCCCGGTGCTTTTTATGACCAATCCGGGGGGCGCGGAATGCATCAAGGCGGCGGCGAATGCCGGATTTACCGGATATCTGCAGCTTGCCGGTTCCGAAGCTGCCGCGTGGCGTTCGCTGGAACAGGCGAAAAACAGCCGTCAGAAACTGATCCTCGGGATCCGCTATTGTGAAGACGGCAGCCTTGAGGCATGGAAAACACGTGTCAACAGTATTCTCTCCGACCGGGTAAAAGCTCACTGCGCGCTTCTGGGTTACTTCCTTGCCGATGAACCGCTCTGGGTGGGGGCAAATATCAACTGGTTCACCAAGTCCGCAGAATATCTGCGTACCATCGACCCGTTCCACCCGGTGTGGATGAACTCTGCTCCGTTAAGCACCATCGAAGAGAACCGTCCATACTGCGATGTGGTGGATATCAACGGCATTGACATCTATCCCATTCCGTATCCTTCCGGTCACTCTTCTCTGGATGACAAATACCCGACCTGCGTCGGCAAATACACGCAGACCATGTATGAGACAACTTACGGCAGAAAAAGCATCTGGATGGTGCTGCAGGGAACCAGCTGGCACGAAATGGGCGGCAACCGCAAAGGTACTTATCCCACGCTCAACGAACTGCGTTTCATGAATTACGATGCCATTTTCAACGGTTCAAACGGTCTTGTCTACTGGGGAACCGCCTACACCAAAAGTGCGAAGTTTTTCCGCGATCTGCGCCAGGCGGTCAAAGAGATCTATCTGCTTTCTCCGGTGCTGCTTGACGGTAAACGTACCACTTTGCCTGCTCCGGCAAAAGCGCGGCTCATCCGGGTTGATCTTGACGGCAAAAGTTACTTTATCGCGTTCAACGATTCTCCGGAAACCCGGGAGATAACGTTGAAACCGGGCAAAGACGGGGATTTTACCGTTTTGTTTGAAGAGCGTACCATCACTGCTGCCGGCGGTGTTATCACGGATAAATTTGAACCTTTTGCCTGTCACTGGTATAGTGCTGACGTGCTGCCGGAAACAGAGAAACTGCCGGAGTTCCAGTTCGCGCAGGATCCCTTTGATAAACTCTGTCATCTGCGGACAGTCGGCAGAAAACGCTTTGTCAGCCAAGCCGCATGGATCTGGGATGCTGCGACCGCTTCAGCGCAGGGCAGCCGCGCCACGGTGCAGAAACGCTTTTCACTGGATTCTGCTCCCCGCAAAGCGGTTCTGCTTATCGGTGCGGATGACCATGCTGATGTTTTTGTCAACGGTAAACGTGCCGGCAGTCACAGTACGTGGAACCTGATCAAAAGCCTTGATGTGACCGCACTGCTCAAAGCCGGTGAAAACGTCATTGAGGCGGAAGTTTCTGACAGCGGTCATCTGCCCTGCGGTTTCATCGCGGAATTGCAGTACGAAGATGCTTACGGCAAAACTCATAAGATTGTTACCGATGCTTCATGGCAGGGAACTCCGGTCAAAGGCAAGCCTTTTACTCCGGTAAAAGTTCTTGCACCGCTCGGTTTCGGAGCCTGGGGACAGCGGGTGTTCCTTGACGAATAAAAATCAGCTGCAATTTTCAGCCCGGTTCAGACAACCGGGCTGTTTTCTTTTGTAAAAAACTTGTTTTCCGGCGGGAAAAGTGATATATTAAGGTACGGAGAACGCTTTAACTTGGAAAGGTGTAAAAAATGGAACAGTACAAGCAGGAATTTATTGAGTTTATGATTGATTGCCAGGTGTTGAAATTTGGTGATTTCGTAACCAAAAGCGGCAGAAAGACCCCGTTTTTCGTCAACACCGGTTTTTACCGTACCGGAGCGCAGCTGCGCAAGCTCGGTGAATACTATGCTCAGGCGATCAAAAACACTTTCGGCTTGGAGTTTGATGTGCTTTTCGGGCCTGCGTACAAGGGTATTCCGCTCTCCGTAGCTGCCACGATCGCGCTGTCGGAAAAATACGGTGCCGATATCCGTTACTGTTCCAACCGCAAAGAGGTCAAGGATCACGGCGATAAAGGTATTCTGCTGGGATCCCCGATCAATGACGGCGACAAAGTAGTGATTATTGAAGACGTGACCACTGCCGGAACTTCCATCGGTGAAACACTTCCCATTCTTGCTGCCCAGGGCAATGTCGATGTTCTCGGTCTGGTAGTCAGCGTTGACCGTATGGAACGCGGTCAGGGCGAAAAGAGTGCGCTCAATGAAATTTCGGAAAAATATGGTTTCAAAACCTGTGCGATCGTCACGATGAAAGAGGTTATCGAACACCTTTACAACCGTCCTTATAAAGGTAAAGTCATCATTGATGATACCTTGATGGCGGCGATCAACGCTTACTATGAGCAGTACGGTGCAAAGTAAAGAGGCGTTGCAATGATTTTTGATACTCTGAAAAATCTTCCGGCGTACCGGAATCTGGCTCCGCAGGCAGTTGAACTGCTGCTTGAAGCATTGCCGGGGTTCTCTGCGGATTCCCCCAACGGCAAAACGGTTCTGATCGAGGATAAACTTTTTATTCTCATCCAGCGGTACAATACCCGTCCGGTTGCGGAAAGCAAAGTGGAAACTCACGCGGAATTTGCTGATCTGCAAATGCTGCTTGATGGCAGCGAACTGATCGGTTATGCTCCGGTGGAACAGTTGGAAGAGCTTTCAGCCTACGATGCTGCCGGAGATTACGCGCTTTATGAACCGGCAGCAGAGAAAGTTTCCATGCTTAAACTGCAGCCGGGCAACTTTACGGTATATCTTCCCGGAGAAGGGCATATGCCCGGATGCGGTGACGGTACTCCCGTGGTCAAAGCGGTTATCAAAATCCATAAATCATTACTCAACTGACAAAAATTTGGTTCTGAAGGCTGCCGCATTTTTATAACAGACGATGCGGCAGTTTTTTGTTTTTTGCTCTGTTCCCGATATTGGTTGATGCCCTCTGTGGCATATTCAACACACGGGTGCGAGGCGGTTGCCGCCGAGCGCGCAGTCCGCATGCGAATGTACTTTGCGAGCATTTCCATGCGAGCAAAGCCGACGCAACAAATGTTGCGAGGATGAGCGGAGGACGAGCAATAAGCCGCGAGCGACCGGAAAGAGTGCTAAAGGCACTCGCCCCGGGAGCGCAGGCGCAATAACTTAATGGGAGAACCCAATGCCCCGCAACAGTCACGGGAAGGCTCTTGAGGGAGGGGAGTTTGAGGGGAGGGAAACGCAGTGTCCCGCCCCTCAAGCAAACTGAACGCTGCGAACACCCTCCACAACTTGTGTGCGCAATATGTTGTCAACCTATATTGGGAACAGAGCATTTTTATAACAGACGATGCGGCAGTTTTTTGTTTTTTTTGTCACGCGGTATCGTTTTTACGGCGCAGCCGGACACCGGTGAAAAGCGCGGAAAATGATTGCTGCAGTTACCGACCGGAACCCCGTCAAAGTATTTCCAGCACATCCAGTAAAGACAAGTTGGTATGATACCCCGGGTCGGCATCGGAAACTGCCGGGATCACGTTGATGATCCTGCCGTCTTTGTCACGGGTTTGGCAGCCGAATCCGTTCGGCTGCAGAAATCCCTGCACAAATGCCTGAAACGCCTGACCGGTACGGATAAGCACCTGCGGCGTGTGGTTTCCCGGATAAAGTTCTGCGATCTTTGCTCCTGCTCTCACCGTTTCCGGCAGGCTCCACCACGGCATGTCACTGTTCAGAACAGTTCCTGAAGCCAGATCAAAACCTTTGCAGATGCCTCCGGCAAAATTGTTGAATCCGCGATCAAAAATGTGGATGAACACCTGCGGCAGAATATTTCCGGCTTCTTTTATCAGGTCACTTTTTCTGCCCTGCTGTTTCAGGACAGACAGACATTTTCCCGCAAGTCCGGTAAATTCCAGAGCATGTCCCGGATCGCAGAAAAGCTGATCTTTATCATACCACGGCTTTTTTTCAGCATCGACTGATTCAATGAAATCCCACAATTGACAAGAGCGGTACTGTCCGCGATTGATGTGGTGTTCAAAGATAAAACGGATGAATTGCTCCGCCGTATCCGCCCAACGCGTTTCTTCCGGTTTGGCACTTATCCAGTCGGCAAGTCCACCGAGCGCGATCATTTTCGGTCCCTGTGGAAACTTGCCGGGGATGTAGGCAACTTTGTTTTTCGGATCAAAACACTGCTGATCCGTGTGGAAGAGTCCCTGTCTGATCTCTTCAAGTACAAATGAAAAAAGCTTTTCCGCCTCACGTTCCAGATCCGGATCGTCAAGTATCTGCGAGGCGGCAAACAATCCCTTGCTGTAAAAGAGATCGCTGTAGTTTGCGTGACTGCTTTCCTGCGCGAAAAATGATATTCCTTGCGGAGTCATCGCAAAAGGCAGTCTGCCGCAATTTTGTCTGCGCAGTTTTTCCATCTGCATCGCCACGGTACGGAGCATCTCCTGCAGACGGTCGGCAAGATCACCGTCGCCGTTTTTCCGGAAAAAGCCGATATGTTTGGCAATGCTTTCAAGGCCTCTGCCCTGGATCCATGAATAAATGCACTCCCTGCGGCGGAACGGCTCATCAACCATACCGAAATCCCGGTTTGACACGATGTCAAATTTGGTGTCGATATAGGGATATTTTTCTGAATTTGCCTCAAAACGCCGGAGTATTTCTCTCATACTCCGGCAGATTATTTCCTGAATAACTTTTTTCATTGCTGTGACGGAAAACAGGTTATTTACTTTGCCGCGTTAAGAAAACGTCTGTCATTGCCGTATTTTTTCAACAGCCAGATCAGGGTGTAACCCATACTGCGGACACAGAGCGCGCCGTCATTGAGTTCATCCAAAGCTCCGGCATATTCAATGGATTCGGTTGCCGGGAACTGGCGGCCGAGCAGAGCCTGCTCTGCCAGTAAACACGCCTCTTCGGAAGCCTGAAAATCCACGATGCCGCGGGATTCCTCCACAATATTCAGTACGACAGGAACTGCGGCGCAACTCACTTCAAAAAGGTGGTCTTCGCGGGTGGACTGGGTTTTGAAAACAGCGGTCAGAAATTTCCGGATCGCCTCAAGATATTCGGGCTTTTTATAGACGTTCCACGCATTGAGCAGTCCCAGAGTGCCCAGATCATCGTTGCCGCGGTGAAGCCCTCTTTGCGGGTCTTTTGCAGGGACTTTGCCGGTGGCTTTTTCCACTGACCGGAAGTACCCGTCCTCCTGCTGGATGGTCGAGCAGAAATAGTCTGCCATGTGTTCAAAGAATGATCCGGTCCATGATTTGTCACCGGTGGCTTTCGCCAATTTTGCAAAAAAGTTCAGACTGCCGCCGTGGAAACAGCCGTGGATATCGTTGTGCATATCCAGCTGCTTATCGTGGATGGCGATATCAATATCATACCCCCAGAGCGGCCAGCCGGTTTCATCCATGCCGTATTTGAGGAACCACTTCGCCCAGAGGATGGCACGCTGCAGAAACTCCTCTTTGCCGGTGACTTCATAGTATTCCACAAACGCCCACGCCGCCGAGAGGGAATCGCGGACGTAGAAGGTGCCCAACTGCGGATTGGATTCGCGGATGGCTCCGTAAAAATCCGGAACGAACGGATCAAAGACCTGAAGAGTTTTCAAATACTGCATCATCTTGTCTGCGGCATTCAGATATTTTTCATCCTGAAAAACCTTTCCGGCAGAGAGCATTCCCATCACCGCAAAAGCAAGATGCCACTGGCAGGCGAGATATATACCTGGATCATTTTTTGCCCGGTATGAGATGATTTCTCCCGCAACGGCAGTATGCGGATCGGGATTGAGTTGGTTGTTTACATACCAATCTGCCAGCAAACGTGCACACTTTAAGGGATTTTGGGGGGTTGCAGTCATAATTTTTTACTCCTTATGTAACAAATTGGGAAGTTGTTATTTTGGCATTGCAACGTTATTTTTTGTTTTGCGGCAGAAAAAGGCGATGATGATCGCCGCGAACATCAAATATTGATAATACTGCGCGCTCAGCAGGGCAGGGGTGGAAACGGTAATCCCGGTACTTCCGGCAAGTCCGACAGCAATCAGCATTTGCGCTCCGTACGGGATCAAACCCTGTACAAAACAGGATGCAGTATCCAGTATACTGGCGATCCGGCGCGGGGAACAACCGTAACGGATGCTCAATTCTCTGGCTATCGGTCCGGCGATCACGATTGCCACTGTGTTGTTGGCGGTAAAAAGATTGATTACAGAAACCAGCAGGAATATACCGGCTTCGCAGCCTCTGGTTGTATGGATGGCGTTGCGGATCTTTTCCATGATAAAGGTGATACCGCCGTTCCAGCGGATAAGTTTCAACAACCCCCCGGCAAGAATGGCGACGATCAATGTTTCCGACATGCCGAGAGTACCCTCTTTGCAAGCACTTAATACCCCCCAGAGATCCAATGAACCGGCACAGATGCCAAGTATGCTTGAGAGGAGTATCCCGAAAAAAAGCAGTATCATCACATTCATTCCCAACAGTGCCAGCGCGAGGATCAGTATGTAGGGAATGACGAGCATGATATGTTTCCATGTGATTGAGATGGTCTCACTTCCGGTATATTCGCTGTTTCCGGCAAATAAGTATATCACGATCACTGCGAGTGCCGCCGGCAGAACCATGAGCAAATTTGCATAAAATTTCTCCTGCATCGGAACATTCTGGGTACGGGTGGCGGCGATGGTCGTGTCGGAGATCATGGATAAGTTGTCACCGAACATCGCTCCTCCAATGACTGCTCCAAGCATCAATTCCGGACGGATGCCCATCGGAGCGATCAATTCGGCGGCGATCGGTGTCAGTGCGGCGATCGTACCGCAGCTGGTTCCGATAGCCAGTGATATAAGTGCTGAAATTACAAAAATTCCCGCCAGCAGAAAACGGGCGGGTATCAGACTGCGGGTTATCAGTACTGCGGCATCGACCGCTCCCATCATCTTTGCCACTGCGGCGAATGCTCCGGCGAGGATGAATATCAGGCACATCAGCATGATATTGCTGTCGCCCATGCCGGAGGTATAGACGCTGACCTTTTCCTCGATCGTTTTTTTGCGGTTCAGAAAAAATGCTGCTGCGGATGCTGCAGCAAATGCGGCAGGCATCGGAACTTTATAAAAATCCTGCGCCCAGACAGATAGTCCGGCATAGAAAAATATGAATACAAAAAACGGTATCAACGTCGCAAAACCGGGACGTATTTCTTCGGGATCGCTCATGAAAAACTCCTGAATATCTTGCAGTGAAACAATAAAACCGGTTTGTTACCGGAAAAAGATCTTCTTCAGAGCGTCTTGCCTTTAGCTTTTTCAATCAGTTCAAGATACTCTTTTTCAAGGATATCCGCCATTTTCTGCCAGGCGAATTGTTCGAGAACTCTGGCTTTGCCGTTCGCCCCGAGTTCCTGGCGCAGTTCCGGATCGTCCAGCAGTTCAACCGTTCTCAAAGCCACACGTCCCACATCCTCGGCACAGGTCAGATAACCGGTTTCGCCGTCGATGATAACTTCCGGCGTGCCGTCCAGAGCAAAGCCGATCGCCGGGATCCCTACTGCCAGTGCCTGAACCACAGCACGCGGCAAACCTTCGTGGAGCGAAAGATGCCACAGCATATCCGCCTGCGCTATATATGATGCCACTTCCGCAGGGGGGACCAGACCGGCGAAGTGGAAATTGTCAAGAATGTTTGCTTCGCGCAGTTCATTTTGCAGCTGATCGTACATCGGACCGTCACCGACAAAGAGGAAATGGGTATCAGGGCGTTTTTCAAGCACTTTTTTTGCTGCCGGAATGACGTATTCATAACCTTTCTGGGCAAAAAGTCTTGCTACGGTGACGACCGTCGGGGAATCAGCCGGGATCCCCAGCTTTTCCCGCAAAAACGCACTTCTTTCCGCCTGATCGAATGCGGCGGTATCCATGCCGCTGTAAACGACCATATACTTTTCTTCCGGAGCTACTTTGGCGGCAACGCACTGGTCGATCATCGCTTGTGCCACGGCGTAGATCTTGTCACATCTGGCAGCGGCGAATCTTTCCAGAGCGATGAAAAGTTTGTTTTTCAATTTGCTCTGATACGGATGGAACGCCTGACCGTGGACAGTATGCACTACGACCGGCACCCCGGCAGCCCGGGCCGCCAGCCTGCCGATGATCCCGGCCTTGGAACTGTGAGTGTGAACGACATCGAAACGATTGTCTTTGAAATATTTTTTCAGCGCACAGTAGGCTTTGAAATCATGCAGCGGGGATATTTCCCTCACCAGATCGGGAAATTCCACCACCGGAAAAGAACCATATTGGGCATTTTCCAGCAGCTTTCCCTCTCTGCCGGGGGAGTATCCGGTGGCAAGCTCCACTTCATGGCCTTTTTCCAGATGGCCTTTGATCGTCAACAGCGTGTTTTCCTGGGCTCCGCCTACGATCATGCGGGTGATGACGTGACAAATTTTCATTTTTTTACCTGTGCGTTGGAGTATGCCCATTCGATCAGGTCACTGCAGAAGCGTTCCCGGTCAGCAGCACTGGGAAATCCGGTAACGCAGCCGAGGATGGTTCTGCCGTTGCGGGTCGCACCGAACGCCAGACAGAAACCTGCGGCGTTGGTGAATCCGGTCTTGAAACCGATCAAACCGGGGACTTTGCGGTAATAAGAACGGTTTTTGCGCGGATGGAGCAAAAGACCGTTGGTTGTGAAAAATTCTTTGCCGTTGGATAAGCGGGCATGGTTTTCTCCGCAGGCATCCATGATGATCTTGTATTTCATAACTGCTTCGCAGAGATGAAGCACATCGGCGGCGGAGGCTTTTGAGTTTATTTTAGCTTTGCCTTGCGGCAGACCGTTGGGTGAGTTGAAGTTGGCGGATGTCAACCCCATTTTTTCTGCCCGCAGATTCATCTGTCTGATAAATTCCGCGTTGCTTCCGTTGACACACTCTGCCAGCTGCACGGCGGCATCGTTGGCACTGCCGACCATCAATGCCATGATCAAATCGCGGATGGTCAGTTTGTCACCGGCGTTGAATTTCCGGTAAGCAGCAGCTGCTGCCGTCGGTGAGAAAGTCACCTCGGTATCCGGATTGAACGAAGGGTCACTGTCAAGTTTTTCTGCGACCAGCAGCGCAGTCATGAGTTTGGTCAAACTGGCGATCGCCACCGGGGTGCGGGAGTTTTTCTCCCACAGCACCTGCCGGGTATTCAGATCCACAATGATCGCACTGACGGCGCGTTTGGACTGCTTCTGGATATTGGGCGGCAGGGAGAAAGATTTTCCGTAGACCCATGGTTTAACTTTACTGACGGTACGTTTGCGGAAAAGCTTCTGGAATTTATCCGGTGACTGCTGCTGTTCACCTCTTTCCGGGGCATTTGCCGGAAAGAGCTGTTCAAATACTGCCGCAAAATCCGGTTCAGCGGCTTTTTTTTCCGGAGTATCGCTTTTTCCGGAGTGCATACAGCCGTAGATCACCAGAATGTGGATACCGGCGATCACACATAACAGCACGAGAATTTTTTGCAAAGACATCAGTTTATTTTCCTCATAAATATACTTTTGATGAATATAACACTGATTTTTTAAATTGCAAGTGAAAAAACATATCTTTCACTATTTTCAGTGCTTGCAGAGTGTCTGTTCCGCGTATATATTATATGGTAATTTTTTAACACGGGAAAATATCATGCACTATCCGGAATCATTCAGCGAATTGGTCGAGTATCTGAAACTGCTTCCCGGCGTCGGCAGACGCGGAGCGGAAAGGATTGCCCTTGCTATGATCGAGTGGGATGGCGGACAGCTGCGCTCTTTCGGTGAGCTGCTTGCCGGATTGCCGGAGCGTATCGGCAAATGCCCCCGGTGCGGAGCATTGGCTGATGGCGGTGAATTGTGCCGTATTTGTTCAGATCCCCGGCGGGATGTTTCGCAAATATGCGTGGTGGAGAACATGACTCAGCTTGCCGCAGTGGAAAAGGGCAACTATTTCCGGGGAGTTTATCTGGTGCTGGGCGGCAGACTTTCACCGCTGGATGGAGAGGATGGGTCTTCACTGAATATCCCCTTGCTCCGGGAACGTGCTTCGCAGCCGGAGACGAAGGAAGTGATCCTCGCATTGAGTTCCGATGTGGAGGGGCGTGCCACAGCCGCATTTCTGGCTGAATTGCTCGCCGGTTTTCCGGTGAAACTTTCCCGTCCGGCTCTCGGATTGCCTGCCGGAGCGAACCTCTCTTACGCTGACGGAGCGACGATCGCTGCGGCTTTCAGCAACCGTACAGACATGCAATGATGTAAAATATTGTGGGGAATCATGGAAAAATTACTGGAAACAGTTTCTTTCATCAACGGACATCTTTCCGATTATGTATTGACATTTCTGCTTGTCGGAACCGGTATCTATTTTACTCTCCGCACCCGCTTCGTTCAGGTGCGCTGTTTTGCAGAGGGGTGGAAAAAAGTTTTCGGTAATTTTTCTTTGCACGGGAAAAAATCCGACTCCGGATTCAGTTCATTTCAGGCATTGTCCACGGCGGTGGCGGCGCAGGTAGGAACCGGCAATATCGTCGGAGCTTCCGGGGCGATCCTGACCGGCGGACCCGGAGCGATCTTCTGGATGTGGGTCATCGCATTTTTCAGTATGGCGACCAGTTATGCTGAAGCGGTTCTTGCGGTGCAGAGCCGGGTCGTTGATGAACATGGCAGGTTTCACGGCGGGCCGTGTTACTATATAAAGAGTGCTTTTCCTAATGTTTTCGGTAAAATTCTGGCGGGATTTTTTTCGGTTGCAGTCATCGTGTCTTTGGGTATAATGGGATGTATGGTGCAGGCTAACTCCATCGGTGAGACCTGTCAGACAGCGTTCGGTATTCCGGCGTGGGGGATCGGGATATTGATCGTCGCTGCCGCCGGAATGATTTTTACAGGCGGAGTTTCCCGTATTGCCCGGGTCACTGAAAAGCTGGTTCCGGTAATGGCTCTGATCTATCTTGCCGGAGGAGTGATCGTGCTTATCTGCCGGATAGATTGTCTGCCGGAAACTTTCGGTGTGATTTTCAAATATGCGTTTATTCCGGAAGCTCTCATCGGCGGCTCATTCGGTGCGGCGTTGAAAACTGCGGTCACTCAGGGAGTCAAACGCGGATTGTTTTCCAATGAAGCCGGCATGGGATCAACTCCGCATGCTCATGCGCTTGCCAATGTGAAAACTCCTCACGATCAGGGAGTTGTTGCCATGATCGGGGTATTTATTGACACCGGGATCGTGCTTACGATGACGGCGTTGATCGTTATCTCCACACTTTATACCGGTGATGGAGTGCTTGCCGGTGCCGACGGGACAAACTATGCCGGAGTTATTCAGCGTGCCGGTCTGACCAAAACAAATCTGGTGCAGATCGCAGTCGCTTCAGTAAGCTCGGTCAATGCCGGCAATATTTTTGTGGCGGTATGCCTGCTGTTTTTCGCATTTTCCACGATAGTCAGTTGGAACTTTTTCGGCAGGATCAACTGGAACAGCCTTTTCGGTAAAAGATCCGCGTGGGTTTACATATTGCTGGCTCTCGGATCCATTTATCTGGGAACGCTGGTCAAAAATGATCTGGTCTGGGAATTGCAGGATATGTTCAATCAACTTATGGTGCTGCCCAACGTGATCGCACTGGCGGCACTTTCCGGCATGGTCGCTGCCAGTGCGCGGAAACATTGAACTCTTTTGCGGCGTTTGACAAAAAATCCATCCTTTTTGTGTTTTTTACGCATTGAAAAATCCATTGCCGCATGCTATATTAAGTGTTAATTTCGGTTTTTGTCACGGGGCGGAAAATCTGCCGCGTGTAAAATCAAAAAATACACTTTTGTCAAAACATAACAAGAAAGGACGAGATGATGACAAAGATGCTCAATCAGGCTCCGACTGCCAATGCCAAACTGCTGGCATGGGTCAACAGCTGGGTCGAAATCTGCGAACCCGATGCCGTTTACTGGTGTGATGGCTCCAAAGCCGAATATGACCGCCTCTGCAACGAGATGGTCGAATCCGGTCTTGCCACCCGTTTGAATCCTGCAAAACGCCCCAACAGCTTGCTTTTCCGCTCCGATCCGTCCGACGTGGCGCGTGTCGAGGCCCGTACTTTCATCGCTTCTGAGAAGAAGGAAGATGCCGGCCCGACCAATAACTGGATCGATCCCAAAGAATTGAAAACCACCATGCTCGGTCTGTACAAAGGCTGTATGCACGGCCGTACCATGTACATCATCCCCTTCAGCATGGGCCCGGTCGGTTCTCCGATCGCCAAAATCGGTATTGAGATCACCGACTCTCCCTACGTTGTTATCAACATGCACGTGATGACCCGCGTCGGCACCAAAGTTCTGGAAGTCCTCGGCAACGGTGAATTTGTTCCCTGCGTCCACTCCGTCGGTAAACCGCTTGCCGCCGGTGAGTCTGACAACGGTATCTGGCCCTGCGCTCCGTTGGATCAGAAATACATTGCTCACTTCCCCGAAACCCGCGAGATCTGGTCTTACGGTTCCGGTTACGGCGGTAACGCTCTGCTCGGTAAAAAATGCCTTGCTCTGCGTATCGCTTCTGTCCAGGCCCGCGATGAAGGCTGGCTGGCTGAACACATGCTCATCCTCAAGCTGACCAATCCCCAGGGTGAAAGCAAATACGTTACCGGCGCGTTCCCCTCCGCCTGCGGCAAAACCAACCTCGCGATGCTTATCCCGACTCTGCCCGGCTGGAAAGTTGAAACCATCGGTGACGATATCTCCTGGATGAAGTTTGATGACGAAGGCAAACTCCGCGCCATCAACCCGGAAGCCGGTTTCTTCGGTGTTGCTCCCGGTACCAGCATGAAATCCAACCCCAACGCCATGCTCTCCTGCGCCAAAGACACCATCTTCACCAACGTGGCTCTCACCGATGATGGTGACGTCTGGTGGGAAGGCATCGGTACCCCCGCTCCGGCTCACCTGATCGACTGGAAGGGTAACGATTGGACTCCTGATATGGTCGATGCCGACGGTAAACCCGTCAAGGCCGCTCACCCGAATGCCCGTTTCACCGCTTGTGCTTCCAACTGTCCGGCGATCGCTCCGGAATGGGAAGATCCTGCCGGTGTGCCCATCAGCGCGTTCCTTTTCGGCGGTCGTCGTCCGACCACTCTGCCGCTGGTCTATCAGGCCAAAGATTGGGAACACGGTGTCTTCATCGGTTCCACCGTCGGTTCCGAAGTTACCGCTGCCGCTCTGGACGTGAAGGCCGGTACTGTCCGTCGTGACCCCTTCGCCATGCTGCCCTTCTGCGGCTACCACATGGGCGATTACTTCAAACACTGGCTGGAGATCGGCAAAAAAGGTGCCGCCAAAGGCAATCTGCCGAAAATCTTCTGTGTCAACTGGTTCCGCAAGAGTGCCGAAGGCAAATTCATGTGGCCGGGCTTTGGTGATAACAGCCGTGTGCTGGCTTGGGTATTCGCCCGCTGCGCCGGAACCGGTGCTGCCAAAGAGACCGAAATCGGTTTCCTGCCCACCACCGATGCCATCGACATCGCCGGTTTGGAAGGCGAAGTTTCCGCCGCCGATCTGGAAGAACTGCTCAAAGTTGATGTTGCCGGTTGGAAGAACGAACTGGCGATGATCAAAGAGCATTATGCCAAATTCGGCGACCGTCTGCCTGCTGAGCTGGTCAAACAGCTCGAAGCTCTGGAAGCTCGTCTTGCCTGACCAACTTTCTTTCGCGAGAAAAGTCAGTTAGACAAAGAAAGTTTGGTAAAACCCCAGGGGAGTAACACCCGCTGGGGTTTTCTTTTAGCTCTGTTCCCGATATTGGTTGATGCCCTCCGTGGAACGTTCAACGCACGGGTGCGAGGCGGTTGCCGCCGAGCGCGCAGTCCGCATGCGAATGTACTTTGCGAGCATTTCCATGCGAGCAA
>SUWK01000063.1 GCA_015061525.1 Lentisphaerota bacterium | reverse complement strand
GAGTGCCAAAGGCACTCGCCCCGGGAGCGCAGGCGCAATAACTTAATGGAAGAACCCAGTGGCTTTGAGGAGTCACGGGAAGACCCTTGAGGGTGGGGAGTTTGAGGGGAGGGAAACGAAGTGTCCCTACCCTCAAGCCCGCTTTCTTTCGCAAGAAAGAAAGCTTGGCAAAGAAAGTGAACTGTCGCGCCGCTCCGTTGTCGCGGCTTGATCGACGCTTTTGAAAAAAGCTTTGCAAAACCCCTGTGGAAGAAGTTTCACTGGGGTTTTTCTTTCGCAAGAAAGAAAGCTTGGCAAAGAAAGCGGATTGTCGCGCCGCTCCGCTGTCGCGGCTTGATCGATTTATTTTTTGCACAGCAGTATGCGGCAAGCCCGGGTTTTGCAAGGAGCAAGCAAAGGAGCATACTGTGTTTCCCATCCCGGAAAAACCTGCAAAAAATCCCCTTTGCGGTACATCACCGGTACAGCAAAGGGGCGAATCAAACTCTTGTGAGCTTTTTTTATCTGCTGCAGCGTTTATCGATAGCAAACATCTGACGGCAGCTGTCGGTATTGCGGTTCATCACAAAAAACGGTACATGAGTGGAACCGGCTTTGCGGAACGGAACCGTTACCATTTCCGGCGAACCGTGTTCTGTGGAACTGACGGCGAGATTGATGAATACCATGTTATCGGAAATGTTTTCCGGCGGTGTGATGCTGGTATCAAACTCGGTCTGGCAATAGTTGCGTACGCCGACAACAAATTTTTCTGTATCCGAGGTGTAACCTTCGGGCAGCTGCCATGCAAAACGGAAAAGCGTTATTCCGGCGATCGAACCATTGATCCGGATGCGCAGACGGTTGGGGACTCCCGGTGTCAGATAGGGTTTATCCAGATATTCCACGGTGATTTTACCGAAAATCAGATCGTAATCCTGATAATACGGTGACTTCTTCCAGATCGCTTCAGCGGCTTCACGGCTGCAGAAATCCTCATCGGCAACAACAAAGTCCGGGTTGTTCAATTCACCTATCTCGCGCAGACGGATGACCCGGTCGGTCAATTCGGTAATAGTGCGCGGAATACGCGCCTGAACAGAGAATCCGTTAAGTGAATGTTGGACGATGGCATCACCGATAGCAGCTTTCCATTTTTCCGGGATCGCTTTCTCTCCCTGAATGATACCCAGCAGCGCACCCACTGTCGCGGCGGTACAGTCGGTATCGTCTCCGCAGTTTACCGCAGTGCAGATTGATTTGCCGAAGTCACCTTCGCCGTAGAGCAGACCGATCACAGCAAATGCGACGTTGGCAGGTGCGTGGAACCAGCCCATATCGGCGTTGAGTTCCACTACAGCGGTACGCGCTTCCTGCCAGGTTTTGCCGGTATCGTAATATTTGATGGCAAGGTCGATACTTTCACGCAGACGGCACTTGTCCGGAATCTTGCACAAGCCGATCTCAATGATTTTGCGGATGTCGGATTCGCAGAATGCGGCAGCTTCCATCGCTGCGATGAACATTTCCGCATACACCCCGTCGGAAACATGGTCGCAGCTGGAGTCCATGTAGGCGTAGCGGATGGCATCATCCGGTTTACCGGCACACAGACATGCCCAGATCTCCGCCCGGATCCATGCGCCGTTGCTGCGTTCCAGGCCGTAGTTGTCGCAGGAACCCGAAAGCGGCGGGAAAAAGCCCTGCTGGCAGTTGAGACGGCAGTTGGCGTATTCGCCCCACGGACCGATAATAGCATGGTTCCACATCTCTCCGAAGTGGCGGAACGTAATCTTTTCAAATCCGTAAAATTCCGCCATCAGAAGCCATGCCAGCTGCAGGTCGAGATCATCATTCGGCAGCGGATTGCCGCCCGGATCTTTGACGAACCAGCTGATATCGTGCATACTTGTATCGCATTCCAGCGGACCGCCGAGGGTTCCGCCGATGTTTTTACCGATCCAGCAGCCGTGGATCTTATCTCTCAATATTTCCTTTGACGGCAGTACATTCATGATTTTTCTCCCTGATTTATGTAATGACCTTGTGCCACTGATATATTATATCACAACAACAGCAAAAATAATTGTACAAAAAATTATTTTTTTTGTAAAATCGCGTCGAACACACTTATTTTTTTCATTAAACTTGCAAAATCAATTTTTTAAGCTATATTTACTTTTACGAAAGGAACGTTGATAAGTGAAAGTTTACTTTATAAAGGACTATTGCACTCCGGATTGGCCATTGAGTGTCACCCGGGAAATGCGGCTCATCCCGCAGGAAGAGGAGCATTATCACGACTGCTATGAAATTATGATCGCGCTTTCCGACGGCGGCAGCTGTGCTGTCGGTGGTGTGAGTTATCCGGTTCATGCCGGAAGCATCTTTCTCTGCAAACCCGAAGACAGTCACTCCTTTATCATGCCGGTCGGCAACAGCATCGGCAACATCATGTTCAAGCCGGAGATTCTCTGTAAAGCCGGGCAGAAACTACTGAAATTGATCCCGTCCGGTGTCTTCCGGATCTTTACGGAAAACAACTTCGATCAACTGCTTGCCATGCTCGCCGGTATGGAGCGGGAACTGACGGAAAAAACCGAGGGCTACCGCTGCTATACCGGGGCGGTAATGCAGTTTTTCCTGACCAGCATCTACCGGCGCATCAACGATATGCCGGATATGGCAGGTATCAGCGGTAATGATGAGATGGAGATAATTCTGGATTACATCCGCGAACACTATCAGGGAAAAATCTCTCTGCAGCTTCTGGGGGAATTGATCGGGCGTTCGGCAGTTTATACCGGCAAACTTTTTCATCAGGTCACCCGCTGCTGTTTCAGTAAATATCTTTTGCGTTACCGTCTCGGCAAGGCGCAGGAACTGCTGCGCAACTCCAGATTGACCATTACGGAGATCGCCTATCATACCGGATTTTTTGATTCATCGCATTTCACCAGATCTTTTGAAAAAAATTGCGGCATGCTGCCTTTGGCATACCGCCGTAAATATCGCAGGCAGTTTGTACCATGATTACCATCAAAGAGATTGCAAAAATGGCGGGCGTTTCCGAAAAAACCGCCGAAAGGGCATTATCCGGGGTTACCAAAGATAAACGCAGCGATGCCCGTGAGCGGGCGGAAAGAGTACGGAAAATCGCCCGCGAACATGGGTATATGCCAAGCGAACTGGCTCTGGCTCTGCGCCGCGGGAGAAGTGGAGCTGTCGGCATGGTGGTGGACATCCTGACCGACCAGTTTCTGGCTGCGGCGGTGGAAACTGCGGTGACGGAAACCGCAAAAGCCGGATATAAAATAACTTTGCAGATAGTCAGATTTTCCCCGGAACAAACCCGCGAAGCCATCCAAACTTTGCTGGCATCCGGAGCCGAGGGGATAATCACCTCGTGTACTTCCAGTCAGCTTCCGCAGGATTTGATAAATTCGCTGGTCAGGCGGAACTATCCGCTCTTTTCTCTGTGTGAAAGAAGTTGTTTCGATATCAGTTCGGCATCGCCGGATTATTCCGCAGCTTTGCCGCAGGCTCTGCAATATCTGGTTTCATTGGGACACCGCAAGGTGACTCTGGCACTTTTCAAAGGTAAAGAGAGGGATAATGAGCGTACCGGCAGGATATTTACTGACAGCTGTGCAAAACTTGGCATTGAACCGGATCTGCGTATCCATGAAAATATGCTGCAGGCTGAACAGCTTGCAAATGAGAAAATCCCGGCGGTGATCCTTTACGGTAAATATTCCATGCGGCGTTATCTTGACCGTTGTACCAAACTGAAGTGGCAGCCGGATATCATCGGTATTTACAATGAGTGGACGGCGGCGGCGGCGCAGGATTTTGCTTTGCGCGGAATGATTCTGGAAAACGCCCGTACT
This sequence comes from Lentisphaerota bacterium, assembly GCA_015061525.1. Lineage (GTDB taxonomy): Bacteria > Verrucomicrobiota > Lentisphaeria > Victivallales > Victivallaceae > UBA1784. Next base: position 13,995 of record SUWK01000063.1, on the reverse strand, counting down.
GCTGTGATCAGTGCAGTGGAACAGATATTTGCACGGATCAACGGCGGAAATGTCTGTAATCTGGATATTCCCGCCCGCTTCGTGCCGGAAAATGAGCTGCATCAACTGCAGCTTGCCAACCTTGCCAACCAGTACCTGACAGATGATTCTTCGTGGTCGTGACCGATAGACCGGTGTTATCGTACGGTACAAAAAAACGGGGGCTACTGCAAGAACTTTTGCAACAGCCCCCGGTTCTGTTTTTTATTGTTAATGTCCCGAATTTTGTGAAATCCAAACAGAAACTTATAAACAAACCTTTTTTATTACTTGAAGGTAATGGGGCAGAAACGAACACCTTTGCCCCAGGCTTCTTTGCCGAAGGGCGCAACGATACCTGCCGGAGCAAAGGCACCATCAGCGGTCACTGCCGCCTGCCAGGTGGTGTCGGTGGCATAAACTTTATCGCCGGAGTGGATCTCTGCCAGCACACCGCAGGGGAGGACACCGCCATCAGCAGCGCGGATCTCCAGAATATTTTTTCCGGGTTTGACCAGAGAATCAAGTTCGATCATGTGCATGAAGGTCCAGTCGGAAACTTCACCGGCTTTTTTGCCGTTGCAGAAAACTTCCGCACGGTCATCGGCTGCGATGTGGATCACAGCAGAACCCTTACCGGAGTACTCAAACTCCTTGCGCAGCACGGCGGTGCTGCCGATCTTGCGGATACCGGAAGCTTCCCAGATCCATGAACCTTTGCCGTCGTAAATTCTGCCGTTGACACGGAGCATGACGTCTTCTTTGAAGGGGTTACGCTTCATATCGTTGGATTTGCTCATAGCGACAGCGGGGAGTTTTCCCTGATAATAGATACGCACATCGTATGCGCCGAAAGTATCGGCGAGTTTACCATTGCTGACGGCGGTATTTTTGTTGAAAGTCCACTCGGTGGCGTTACCGTTTTTGAAAGGCAATCCTGTCAAGCTGGAGGTGACTTTGGCATTTTTGGTATTGGCGGCGATAACAACGGTGTAACCTTTGCCGTAATAGATACGGTATTCGATGCCGTCTTTGTTTTCCATGCGGCGGGAAGCGTTGTTCAGCAGAATGGGGTACAGGCGGCGGAATTCGTCAAACTGTTTATACATTACGTCGTAGAATTCCGGCACGAGGATGTACCCGGTTCCCCACCAGCCGATCGAGGCAGCTTCGCAGATGAGGGAGTCAAACGCCATAAAACGGTTTTCGTGAGCGGTCGGGTAGATGGAACGCGGGGATTCTTTTTTCTCACCCATGGCTTTCCAGCTGAATCCCTGCAGAGCCATAAAGATGGGTTTGGTATCTCCGGCGATCTCCGCTTTACGCAAGGCATATTTGCCGACACAGGCGATGGTGGTATCTTCCAGATGGCTGTGACCGGAAGTTGCCGGCACCGGGTAAATATCCACACCGTAGATATCGCAGAGTTTGGCGTAAGGCATCTGATCGGCGTAAGTACCGCGCGGAGCGGCGTTGATCCACACCGGACGGTAGGGGTCATGTTTCTGCAGAGCCTGATAGCAGCGGGCGATGACTTCGAGGGGATAACCGACCCAGAACGGCTCATCGGTGAAAAAATAGCAGAGCAGAGCTGGATGGGCGAGGATTTCCGGAGTGAGTACGGATTCCACGCCATGCAGCCAGGTGCGGAACGCACCGTCGCTGGCATCAGAGGGATGACCGGTATTGAAACAGACTTTCATGCCGTATTTGTGGGCATGGTCAAGGTATGCTTTGAAAGTTTCCGCATCCGCGAAACGGGTTTTGAGGAAATTTACACCCCGTTCGGCAGCAAATTTTATATTGCGCTCGGAATGGCTGTTGGGCATTGCCCACGGACCGATGGGAAGAAATGCTTCGCCGTTGACGTAGAGCAGACGGTTGGGACCGACGGTGACTTCGGTGGCGGCGGGTTTCAGAACATTGATGGTGCTTTCGGCGGTGGATTTGCCGCCTTTGGCATCGGTCAAATCGGCGGTGACTTTATAGGAACCGACTTTCAGACCGGCAGTTTTGATGGTAAAACGGAAAACTTTTTTGTCTTTTACAGCTTTGACGGTTTCACCGTTGAAAGTGACAGTTGCAGAAACGATGCCCTTGACATTGGTAATATAACCGTCAACTTTATCCATCGGGAGTTTGCTGTAGATGTTGTTGCGCTGAAGATAGAAGACCAGTTCCGGTTTGATCTCTGCTTTGGCGGGGGCGTTGCGCAGCTGCATTTCACGGATAAAGAGTTTATCCACGCCGCAGGGAGCGATCTCCAGAACGGCGGTCGGAGTGAGAGCGGTAAAAATGTAGCTTTTGTTCTGCAAAAGGCTGCCGGTATCCTCATGGGCGACTTTTACGGTTTTGCCGTTGGTGAAACGGATATTGGTATCGTAGAAGTAAAATCCGGAATCGCTGTCACTTTTGCCCTCGCCGCGAGAGGAGTGGGTGATCATGTAATCTTTGCCGGGAACGAGTTCCACCATCCAGCGTGTGGCTTTGGAACCGCGGGGGATGGTCAGCTGATTGCCTTTGACAGTCAGATTTTTGCCGCTCCATGTGCCGGCGAAAAGCGGCTGGGCGGGAACGACGATGGGCGGATTGGGGGCGGAAACAAGTTCCAGAGTAAGATCACTGAAAGTAACTTCGGCATCATCCATGATATTGAGGACAAAGAGCGCGCCGATGGCGGTATTGCCCATGGTGAATTTGTAGTCAAGGGTTTCTTCCGGTTTGCTCAAAGAGAGCCACTGGGCGTTGAAAGCTTTGGAGGTACGCTGACCATTCTGCACAAAGTGGCTTTCAATGTAGTGGCGGTAGCGGGTACCGGGTTTGCCGGAAACTTTGGCGGTGCAGCGGTAGGTTGCACCGGGGAGCAGACGTTTTTTTACATCCTGAATGACGTAGGCATTGGTACCTTTGGTGGAGCGCAGAGTGACTTTGCCGGGGGCGAAAGTGTACTGCTTGTCACTGTTGCGCGTCGCCCATTCGGCGATTTTGCCGTTGGGAGTTTTCTCGGTAAAGTCGGCATTGGCGAGCAGGGGTTCGATGTATTTGACCATTTTCAGATCTTTGATCGTGACCTCGTTGCCTTTAGTGACATTGAGAACGACGTAGCAATTTTGAGCATTGGCAGGGAGAGTGAACCGGATTTTGATATTTTCCGGGGTACTGCTCAAATTGCGGAATCTCGCTCCGGTGGATCTGAGTTGTTTTTTACCGTCAGCGATGTAGCTCCATTCGGCATAGGGGCGGAATTTGCCTTTGCCGGTGACAGTGAAACTGTACTCATAAGCGGTATCGCGGGCGATATCTTTGGGCATATACTGGATAAGCCAGATATCCTGATCTTCTTTACCGAGGGTCACGCCTCCGTCAAAGGGACGGATACCGTCAGCATTGCCGCGCACCTGCCACTGCAGGGGCAATCCGGCGGAACTGACATTTTTGAAATCAGCGTTTTTGATAAGGTTTTCTGCCGCACCGAGCAGGACGGCAGAAAAAAGAGCCAACAGAGTGAAAAATTTACGCATTTAAGAAACCTTGGATACTATTTTCAGTATTTGTTTGATCTCTGACGAAATATCAGGGATTTTCTTGTTTATACCATGAATACGGATCTGTAGTAGACGAACCGATATCAATTTTGTGCTGGGCGTGACCATCCATAAAACCGACGACCATACCGCCGCCTTTCACGTCAGCAGCTTTAGCCACAGACTCGGTACCGCTGCCGGAGACCGGGTGTGAGAAACGGAGCTGTTTGAAAGAGTGGTCATCCAGACCATAAGTGCAAAGCCAACGGGCACCGTTGGTTTTACCTTCAACAACAGCGGCGTTGCCTTCAACAATGATATAGCGGGAACTGGGATTTTTCAGTGAACTCATGGTACGCGGAGCAGCGGTACTGCTGTCGGCATTGGGGTGAATGGCATACAGAGGGAGCAGATAGCTCAAACCGCTTTTGCTGGTGGCGGCATGGACATCTGAACCTCCAATGGCGGGAGCAACGTCACTGGGACAGTGCATGACATCGCAATATCCGCTGATTTTGTCACCATCCATGGTGGCACCCCAATAATGGGCGACTTTTCTTGTCCAGGCAATTCCCCAGCCGCTGCCCATGGGCAGATAGTTGGTATCGTTGCCATACATCTGGATCGCGGTACTGATCTGCTTGACATTGTTCACGCAGCTGGCGGTGCGGCCGCGTTCACGGGCGGAGTTGAGAGCCGGGAGCAAAATTGCCGCGAGGATCGCGATGATCGCGATGACGACAAGCAATTCGATAAGGGTGAATTTTTTGTTTGACATCTTTTGTGTTTCCTTATATCTATTCGTACTGAAATGATTATTTCAAAGCCGTATATACATCAGAACTCCAGAATATTTTGCTGTTGTTGTCGTTTGCATCATAAGGTTTGATGGTGTTTTTGGATGATTCAGCATGTCCGTCAAGCATTACCATGTTGATGCCGCCGCCGGAAAATGATGCTGCTCCGGCTTCGTTCGTCCACATACCTTTGTTGCCGCCGGGGTGACGGTAGGCGAGTTTGGCATACTGCCCGGAATTGATACTGATAGACAGAGTGAAGGAATCATTGCCGTTCCACTCTTCACCGGCATCGACCGCGAACATCCGTGATGATGCACTGCCGGCTTTGGACTCATTTACCGGATAGATCGAGGTCGCTTCCGGATAACGGCGAACCAGCAGAGTTGAAGCGTTGTAGGAAAGACCGCCGCCGCCGGCAGCCTGGGCGATCGTGCCATGACCGACGGTTCCCTGCCAGGTCATGGAAGGACAGCGGAGAACCGGGATGTCCACAGTTTTATCGTAAATCGGGTGACCTGAAGAATATGACACCGGAGCGGGGCCGCCGATATAAGGGATGATTCTGGCACTCCATGAATCTCCCCATGCTGTTCCGGAAGGCAAATAGCCGTAATCACCGATATACATCGCCGCGCCGTTGCCGATCTGTTTGAGGTTGTTGATACAGCTGGCACTGCGTCCGCGTTCACGGGCGGAGTTGAGAGCCGGGAGCAAAATTGCTGCAAGGATCGCGATGATCGCGATGACAACGAGGAGTTCAATAAGGGTAAACCATGCATGGTTTACCCTCACATGTGAGGGTAAATTCGACATTTTCTGTTCCTTTTTGTTTATAATAATGTTTCAGGGTGTATAAACACTTGCGTATATTATACACAAAAACACCTTAAATGTCAAGAGCTGACGTAAAAAAAAGCCGTTTTTTTACGCCCGCGGTACAGTGTACAGCGGGCATACGCCGTTATGATTTATCAGGAGCGTTTTTTGAAATCGCGCTGCCGGGCGGCTTCGTAAAGCAAAATGGTGGCGGCAGATGCCACATTGAGTGAATCGATCTTGCCGAGCATCGGAATATTCACTTTGAGATCCGCCTGATCCATCCAGAAGTCAGTCAACCCGGTCTGTTCCGCGCCGACGACGATCGCCACCGGCTGAGTGAGATCAACGTCGGTATATTTGAAATCCGTATGCGGAGTCGCAGCAAGGATCTTGACGTTCCTTTCGCGCAGATACTTCAATGCCGACTCATTATCGCAAACTGCCACCGGCACCGAAAAAATCGCTCCGGTACTGGCACGGATGACGTTGGGATTGTAAAGGTCGGTTTTGCGTTCGCAGACGATCAGGGCATCGGCTCCGGCGGCATCGGCACTGCGGAGCATCGAACCGAGGTTGCCGGGTTTTTCGATCGTTTCAGCAACCAGATAGAGCGGAGCATCGAATTCCGGAAGTTTTTCCAAACCGTGAGAGCGCATTTTTGCCACCGCCAGCAAACCTTCCGGACGGTCGCGGTAGGTCACTTTTTCCAGCAGAAACGGCGCGAGCCGGGTAACTTTCACCCCCGAAGCGGCGATCTCTTCCAGAAGCGGGTACTCGTTGCTGCCGAGAAAATGTTCCGGGGAAAAATAACACTCCACCAGTTCCATGCCGTACTCCCGGGAACGGGTCAATTCACGGTAGCCCTCAAGGATGGTAAGATTCTCTTTGTCCCGCGTCCGGCGGTCACGGAGTTTGACCAGATGTTTCACCGCCGGATTCTGCGCGCTGGTAATGGTGATGTATTCCATAAAAATTCTTTCTGTATTCAGGGTAATGCTGTATAATTATGACACGCTGACGTGTCATAAATATACACTGGCACATGGCAGTTGTCAAGTCAGTTAAGCACAAAACCGCTTGCGGCACGGAAATTGCTGATCTCAAGACGGACGAAACCGAATAACGAGGAGGAACACTGTTATGAACATTGAAAAATTCACCAACAAAAGCCGCGAAGCTCTGCTCAACGCCAAAAGCCTCGCAGAAAATTCCAACCATACCGAACTTCATCCGCTGCATTTATTGTCCGCTTTGCTGGATGATCCGGAAAATCTTGTCAACTCCATTCTGGAAAAACTCGGCGTCAACCGCGAACTTTTTCAGGGCAAAGTTGCTTCCGCGCTGGCGGAACTCCCCCATATATCCGGTCACAATCAGCAGGAAGTTGTCTTCTCAAGAGAGTTCAACAACACCCTTTCAAACGCCATGAAAAAAGCCGGTGAAATGGGTGATGAGTACGTCAGTGCCGAGCATCTGCTCCTCGCTCTTGCCTCCGGCAGCGGCAATACTGCCAAGCTTCTGAATGATTCCGGACTTACCCCCGGGCGCATCATGGAAGCTCTGCAGACTTTGCGCGGCAATCAGCGCGTCACGACTCCTGATCCGGAAGCGACTTTTGAAGCGTTGAAAAAATATTCGCGCGATCTGACACTCATGGCAATGCAGGACAAACTTGATCCGGTCATCGGCAGGGACGAGGAGATCCGCCGGGTCATCCAGATCCTTTCACGCCGTACCAAGAACAATCCGGTTCTCATCGGTGAACCCGGTGTCGGCAAAACCGCTATCGTCGAGGGACTTGCCCGCCGCGTGGTGCGCGGTGATGTGCCGGAGAGTCTGAAAGACCGCCGGGTGGTAGCTCTGGATATGGGGGCTTTGATCGCCGGTGCCAAATACCGCGGCGAATTTGAGGAACGTCTGAAAGCTGTCCTCAAAGAAGTTACTTCCAGTGAAGGAAAAATCATCCTTTTCATCGACGAATTGCATACTGTCGTCGGTGCCGGAGCTTCAGAAGGTTCCATGGATGCCGGAAACCTGCTGAAACCCATGCTCGCCCGCGGTGAACTGCACTGTATCGGCGCAACCACGCTGGATGAGTACCGTAAATATATTGAAAAGGATGCCGCTTTGGAACGGCGTTTCCAGTCAGTACTGGTCAATCCGCCAAGTGTGGAGGATACCATCTCCATTCTGCGCGGTCTGAAAGAGCGGTATGAACTTCATCACGGCGTACGGCTTAAAGACAGTGCGCTGGTGGCAGCTGCGGTACTTTCAGACAAATACATTTCTGAACGGTTCCTGCCGGATAAAGCCATCGACCTGGTGGATGAAGCTGCCGCCGCACTGCGTACCGGCATTGACAGCAGCCCGCTGGAGCTGGACGAGAACCGGCGCAAACTCATGCAGATGGAGATCGAGTTGACCAGTTTGCGCAATGAAAAAGATGCCGCCGGTATCCGCCGCCGGGAACTTCTGGAAAAAGAGGCCGCCGAACTGCGCGAAGCCGGCAAAGCTCTGCAGGCGCGTTACGATAATGAAAAACATGCCATCACCCAGCTGCGCGACTGCCGTGAGGCTCTGGATCTTGCCAGAAGCCAACTGGAAAAAGCTGAACGCTCCTACGATCTGGAACGTGCCGCTGAACTGCGTCACGGCACGATCCCCAAACTGGAAAAACAGCTTGCCGATGCCGAAGAAAAAATCAACACTTCCAACGCTTCCAGAATGCTCAAAGAGGAGGTCGATGAAGAGGATATCGCCGCTATCATCAGCCGCTGGACACATATTCCTGTTACCAAACTTGTGCAGAGTGAAAAGGAAAAACTCCTTTCTCTTGCCGATACGCTCCATGAAAGTGTCATCGGTCAGGATGAAGCGGTCACAGCCGTCAGCGATGCCGTCCTGCGGGCACGTGCCGGACTGCACGACCCGGCACGCCCGATCGCAAGTTTCATCTTCCTCGGACCGACCGGCGTGGGAAAAACCGAACTTGCCCGGGCTCTGGCGCGGCAGCTCTTTGATGATGAAAGAGCCATGATCCGGATCGATATGTCTGAGTATATGGAAAAATTCAGTGTGTCGCGTCTGATCGGTGCGCCTCCGGGATATGTCGGCTATGAGGAAGGCGGTCAGTTGACCGAGGCCGTCCGCCGCCGTCCTTATGCGGTAGTGCTGTTTGACGAGATCGAGAAAGCGCATGGAGATGTTTTCAACATCCTTCTGCAGATCCTTGATGACGGCAGGGTTACTGATTCGCAGGGGCGTACGGTGAACTTCAAAAACACCATTATTATCATGACCAGCAATCTGGGCAGTTCCATGATACTGGAAAACGGTACAAAGGATGAGGGAAAACTCAAAGAGGCTCTCAATCTTGAACTGCGCCGGCACTTCCGTCCGGAGTTTCTCAACCGGATAGATGAAACGCTGATCTTCAAGTCATTGAGCAAAGATGAACTGGCTGATATCGCCCGTATCCAGATCCGTAAACTGGCGGCACGGCTGCAGGAAAACGGTATCACTCTGAATATCGATGATGCCGCCTGCAATTTCATCGCTCAAGCCGGTTACGATCCGGATTTCGGAGCGCGTCCGCTCAAACGGGCAGTGATCCGGCTGCTGGAAACGCCGCTTTCCCGTCAGATAATTTCCGGCAATATCGCCGAAAACTCCACTATCCATGTGACGGTGGAAAACGGGGAACTCGTTTTCAAGTAAGAATATTTCCTGATATCCTCCGGGGGTGCTGCAGTCGTTTTGCCGCAGCCCCGGAGTATTTTTTTCATTCCTGCTTGAATAAAGTTGAAAATGTGCTATTTTATGCAGATGTTTTTGAAAACTTTTTCAAGGGGATTTTTATGATTCTGCATGATATATTTCACGACCGCCGGTTCAACCGGAAACTTCTCGCACTGACTCTGCCGATAACTTTGCAGCAGCTCATGCTTGCACTGGTCGCCGCCGCCGATGCACTGATGCTGGGAAGACTTGACCAGTATTCCATGGCGGCAGTTTCACTTGCCACGCAGGTACAGTTCATCCAGAATATGTTCCTGGCAGCGATCGCCTGGGGAGTCGGAGTGTTGGGCGCACAGTACTGGGGAAAAAATGATAAAAAAGTGCTGGATGAACTTTTCGGGTTGAGCATCCGTGAATCCCTGCTCATTTCCCTGCCGTTCTTTGCAGGGTGCTTCTTTTTTCCGGAAAAACTCATGCGCATTTTCGCCGAAGATCCCCGGCTCATCCAGCTCGGTGCCGGATATCTCCGCGTCGCCAGCTGGTCATATCTCATAACCGGTATTTCCCAGTGTTATCTGGCGGTCATGCGTATCAGTGAGCAACAGCGTATGTCAGCGTGGATAAGTTCCGGTGCGGTGGTGCTGAACATTATTTTCAATGCTGTATTCATTTACGGTCTGGCCGGTTGTCCGGCAATGGGTATCGCCGGAGCGGCAGTGGCGACGATCATCGCCAGAGTAGTGGAACTTTTCTGGTGTATCCTTATAAGTTTCAAAGCCGGATTTTTTCAGCTTAAACTTCGGATGCTCTTTCATATCAAGTGGCTGTTGGAATTGGATTTCTGGAAGTGCTGTTTGCCGATAACCGGCAGTTTCATGATCTGGGGCGTGGGTTTCACCAGTTATACTGCCATCATGGGGCAGCTCGGTGCCGATGCTGCCGCTGCCAACGCTGTCGCGGCAGTGGTTCGCGATCTGCTCTGTTGTGTCTGCAACGGTATCGCCGGGGCGTGCAGTATCATCATCGGTAATGAATTGGGAGCAGGAAATCTGGAACTCGGTAAAAAATACGGCGACCGTCTGGTGGTGATCAGTTTCATTATCGGTATATCCACTACGGTCATCATTCTCGCATTGACTCCGCTGTTGACCTCGCTTCTGCCGCTGACGGCACAGGCTAAAGAGTATATGACCGGAATGCTCATCATCATGGCGTTTTACATGATAGGACGTTGTGTATGTACCGTGACCATCAACGGGGTCTTCTACTCCGGCGGGGATGCAATCTTTGATGTGGTGAGTCTGACGGTATGTATGTGGGGAATCGCGCTGCCGTGCGCTTTTTCCGGAGCGTTTTACTTCCATTGGCCGGTTCTGGTCATCTACGCCTGCACCTGTCTGGATGAGATCGGTAAGATCCCCTGGGTACTTATCCATCACCGCAGTTACAAGTGGGTGCGCAATCTGACCCGTGACTGACCTGACCGTGTAACCGTCAAAATTCCGGAAAACCAGCCTGTCTGAGCAGTTCACGTGCCGCTTCAAAATGTCTGGTCAAATGTGACTCATGGTGGGCATCGGCGTTGATGATTACCGGGATTTTGCGATCCGCAGCCGCTTTCAGAATTTCCGGAGATGGGTACGGTTCGCCGCACTCTTTGAAGAATCCGGCGGTATTCAATTCGATCGCACCGCCGTTTTCTTTGATGATATCCAGCACCCGGAGTGCGTGCGGCAGATATTTGTTGTTGTCGATCATGCCGAATTTTTTAGGCAGATCAAGGTGACCGATAAAATCGAACTCTCTGACCGCAGCGGCTCCGGCAACTTTTTCCCAGTACGTTTCACAAATCTGCTCTTTTTCTTCCGGAGTAAGCGGGAGCCACTCGTCAATGATATGATCAATCGGAAATGTTCCGGAGTAGTGGACGGAACCGATGAGATAGTCCAGCGGATAATTTTTCAAACGCGCCAGAACAGAAGAGATATTTTCAAAGAAAAAGTCCACTTCCAAACCGATTTTCAGAGAAAAATCATCATCTTCCAGTTCTTTGCGCAGCCTTAAAAGAGTTTCCATATACTCATCCAGACGGTCAAGTTTCATGGCCCAGGTGTCGGAGTCAAAACCGTCATAAGGCGGTTCAACCCAGTGATCGGAAATGCCGAGTACTCTGATGCCGTCAGCTTTCCCGCGGCGGCACATCTCTTCCAGAGAGTTTGCCCCATCGCTCCAATTGCTGTGATTATGGCAGGAAAAACCGGCTCCTGCGCCGGGAAAGTTGAGCCCAAGCATGATCAATTCTCCTGATTTTTATTTTTTTCTTTCAATACCCAACACTCAAGAATGACGATCAGCAGATAGATAACCAGACAGCAGGGAACGACCAGCAGAGTACCGGATAAACCATAACGGTCACCGACAACTCCCATCAGCCAGGTGAAAAAACCGCATCCGGGAATGCCCATAGCGGAAAAGTAGACGTAGAGCATGGTGGAATCAAGTTCCGGCATGGTACTTACTCCGTAGACCTGCGTGGTCGGCCAGTAGGGGGCGATACCGATACCGGCAAGGAAAAGCAGGAAAAAGAGCAGTGAAAAGAGCATGATATCAGGCATTGAACCCGGTTTGAGCAGAACCAGAAAAAGGGTGATCGGAATCGTGCCTGCAATGGAAAAAAGCAGGATGTAACGCAAATATTCCTTTTTGGCAATCCAGCCGGAAACCATTCTGCCGATGAACATACCGAGAGCGATCATGCCGGTACCCAAACTGGCGACCCATGCTCCGGTTTTAAAGGTAAGTTCAATGTATGAAGCCGACCAGAAAGTCAAGCCGAACTCAGCACCGGCACCGAAGAACATCGCCAGACAGCACCGCCAGAAACGGGGAACTTTGATGATATCGGCACTTTTGCGCCAGACGACGTTGAAGTCGATTCTGCCGGAAGATTCCGGATACGGGTGCGATGGATTCTGTTTCCAGAGAAAGAGCAAGCTGGCGAGGATGGTCAGCAGTCCGACAGTGGCGAGGATGATCCGCCAGTTGACTCCGCAAGTGAGCAGACCGCCTGCGAGCAGCACGGTGATGACAGTTCCTACCGGCCAGAACGCGTGTGCGATATTGACGTAACGTTCCGGAGCATCGGGGTGCAAATCCTGTACAAATGGTGTGGCAATACCTTCACATATACCTTCACCGAGACCAGCTACCAGCAGACATGGGATCAATATCCAGTAAACAGGTGCGAATGCACAGCAGAGAATTCCGGCACCGATCATGATGACACTTACTCCCATGGTGAGACGTTTGCCGAAAATTCCGGCGATCCATCCGCAGAGCAGCAGGGTGACGACCATGCCGATACTGCGGACCATGTGAAGTACACCGCCTGCCGCCATGCCGCCGTCATCAATGGGGAAGTTCAGTGATTTGCCGATGGCCACGATCATCAGTGGAATGGAGAGTGAACAAATTGAATACATGGCGAAGGCGGAAAAACCGGCAAAATCATATCTGCCGAAATGCAAAAATTTTTTCATAAGAATCATCCTTTTAAATTCCGGGACATAATATACACCGTGAAGGACGGCAAATCAATCTGAAAGAAATCAAATTAAAATGTGTTGACAATGGCACGTATATATAGAGGGGGTTGATTTTTCAGAAAGGAGAAGATAACAATGAGCACATTGCAGGAACTTTTGAATACCCGGCGCGGCGGTTACCGGGCGGTCTACAAAGGGATCGATCTGGGTGAACTGGCGGATACTCCGGAGATCAAAGCCGGGTATGATGCGGAAAACTTTGTGGTACAGACCCAGGAGTTTTTGAGCCGTACCTGTGAGGGAGCTGCGGAATTGTATGCGACGGTGAAATTGCCGGTAAAGATGGTGGAAACAGCATTGGAGTTACTGGATGGGGATCTGAGTATTCCGGGGGAATTGTGTTTGCGCAATACTTTTATTAAACGGGTTCATGAACTGCGTTTTCCGGAGTGCCGTCTGCTGCCGTCATGGGAATTTTCGCCATCTGTCACCGGGGTGCATGTATTGATAATGAAATTCATGGCACGAACCGGAACTGATGGAAAATTGTTTTATTTCAGCAGTCGGACTTGATATTTCGGCAAATACGGGTTATATTAAGAAAGTATATCCCGTTCGGGCGATTAGCTCAGTTGGTTAGAGCGTTTGCTTTACACGCAAAATGTCGGGGGTTCGAGTCCCTCATCGCCCACCAGTCTTCATCTCGCCGAAGGCGAGATTTCGCCTCGGCAAGCCAGTTGCGCAGCAAATGGATTGACGAGCGAACCCAGCGGGGAAGACTGCCGCGGCGTAATCTGCGAAGCAGATGAAGCCGGGCAATACGGCACAGCACCACCGCAAACATCTTTCTGAAAACTTCCAGATTATGTCCAACTTTCATTACGTTTACATACTCGTTGATGAAGCCACCGGAAACCATTTCTACATCGGCTGTACCGAAGACCTGAAATCTCGCCTTGAAAAACACAATAAAGGTGATGTCTCGTATACCTCCAAATTCAAACCCTGACGCATTAAAAACGCCATTGCTTTTGAAAACAAAGAAAAAGCCTACGCTTTTGAAGCCTACTTGAAAACTCATTGCGGCAGAGCATTCATCAAGCGGCATTTTTAATAAAAACATTCCTTTTTTGAATTTCTGTTCTTGCATTTCATTATTCTGCATGATAAATTATAGTTAACGGAGTGCGTGTTGCATTTCCGGCAAACAATAGAGGTATAAACAAAAATAAAGATCACTGAATAAAAAATTTGGCAAACTGATTGTAAACGTCCATTCCTGAACTACCACTTCAAAAAAGACGTAAATAAATCCATTTTTAGAATCGGTGTGTCCATGCAGATAGCATGGCACATTTCGGTCAAGTGTGGATTTATTACGCTGTGGTAGGCGGAGGAATGGGCACTTCTTCGGAATGTGCCTCTTTTTATATCGCTTCAGCGTAAAAAAACTACCGGCTGCGCCGGTATGTTGCCGAATAGCTTCAGCTTCAAGTTTACAAAAAGTAAACCCCATGCTATGTTATGTTTGGTTCGCCAACCAACATAAAT
>SUWK01000062.1 GCA_015061525.1 Lentisphaerota bacterium | reverse complement strand
AATAACTTAATGGAAGAACCCAATGCCCCGCAACAGTCACGGGAAGGCTCTTGAGGGAGGGGAGTTTGAGGGGAGGGAAACGCAGTGTCCCGCCCCTCTCCGCTTTCTTTCGCAAGAAAGAAAGCTTAGCAAAGAAAGCGGATTGTCGCGCCGCTCCGCTGTCGCGGCTTGATCGACGCTTTTTTGGAAAAAAGCTTGGCAAAAAAACTCAATAGAGTAACACCCGCGTGAATGTTTCTTTCACAAGAAAGAAAGTTTTGCAAAAAAACTCAATAGAGTAACACCCTCCACAACTTGTGTGCGCAATATGTTGTCAACCTATATTGGGAACAGAGCAAATTTAATACATGCGGCAGCTTGAAAAGCACATCTTCAGCAGGTCAGCAGCAGCATTGCGGCACATCCGCATACCAGTGCCGTACCTTTCCAGAATGTGATCTTCTCATGCAGGAATATCACACTCAAAATAAACGTTGCCAGAAAACTCATCTGGGCTATCGGCAGCACCACGCTGGCACTGCCGACACTGAGTGCCAGCACCATAAAGAATAAGATCCCCGCAACCAGAACCCCGGAAGAGAGACCGTATTTTACTACCTTCAGATCAAATTTGCAGTGTTTGCGCTCCATAAGCAGCCAGTACAGCAGACCGCTGATGATCCAGATGATTTCAATAATAAGGTTGATCCCGTTCTTTGACGCACCGGCTTCCGGGCCGTATTTGCAGGCGATCCCCAGCCCGGCGCGGAAAATGCAGGCGGTGATGATCATTATAACAGGCAGAAAACGTTTTTTACCGTTTTCTTTTTTATCCGCATTTCCGGATGGCAGAAATGCCAGCACCGCGGCAAGGGCAAAGATGATGCCGAGATACTGCTGCCAGTGCAGTTTCTCTTTGAATATGACCACAGAAAGCGGTACTACCAATGCCAGATTGAGCCGGTACACAGTAGAACATACTCCGGCACTCAAAGTTGCCATACTTTCAATGAGCATGATATTGCCCACGGCTGAAAATATTCCGCAAATCACTCCCCAGAAAAGTGTCAACTGCCAATTTTCTCCGATTTTGTCCGGCAGAAAGGAGAATAACACTGTCCCGGCAAGACCGACGGTAGTCACGAACAATCCGCGGGATCGCGGTTTACGGGCAAAAAATTTAAAAAGAAGATCATTCACCGCCGTACATCCCAAACAGCAGAAAGCATAAAATAAAGCCAGACTCATCATTGACACCCATATTGTTTATATTGAAAATATTCTGCTTAATGTAACATTTCAATGCTTTTTTGTCAAGAGCTGCTTGTAAAAAAAGCTGTTGAGTTGTATCTTATCTCCGGTGTACTGTTTGAATAAAAAAGCAGGGCACTTTCGCAAAAGGAGAAATGCGTTTGATGAAAAAGTTGATGATACTGTTTTGGACCGGCATGATTTTTATGCTGCCGGCATTGGAAATAAAACCTGCCGATGGTGAATTTGTCCGTGAGATCGGGGATAAAGTTTCGTTCCGGATCGTTCTCGGTAAAGAGCGGGCGAATGCAAAATTCAAAGTGCTGGTCAAAGCTGACCGTTATCTTTCAGGGGAACATCAGCTTGCTGCCGACTTAAATGGTGAAGCGGTGATAGATCTTTTTCCCACGCGTCCGGGATTTATATTTGTGGAGGCTGTCGATTTGAATAAAAGAGCTGTTTGTACGATCGCAGTAACTCCGGAACTGCTCCGTCCCGGCAGAAGAATGCCGAAATCTTTCAACCGTTACTGGAATAAAGTGCGCCGGGAACTGGATCTGCATCCGGTTCAATATGAAATCAGTGAATTGTCCGGTGCAAAAAGCGGTTTCAAAGCTTACGATGTGCGTATCCAAATGCCTGACCGGATGCAGAATGTTTATGCAATTCTGACCATGCCGCTTGATGCGATTCCCGGCAGAGTTCCGGCGATGGTGATGTTTTACGGATTCGGCGTGGACAAGGTTTCCCCGGTTTACCGTAAGAATATGATGATCCTGACCGTCAACCCTGTTCCGGTGAAAAATGAGGGCAAAATGGGGGAAACGTTCCTTGAAAACGGACAGTTTTTCAACAGCATGTACTCCGGAATGGCGGATATAAAGGAAAATATCTTTGCCGGTATGTTCGCAAGAGCGTTCCGGGCGGTGCAGTTTATCAAAACCATGCCGGAATGGGATCAGCGGACACTGATAACTTACGGCACACGTGTCGGCGGAGCGCAGGCAGTCGCTGCCGCCGGATTTGACCCGCAGGTTTCCATGTGCGCGGCATTTGCTCCTGCTCTGTGTAACCACGGCGGCTATGATAACGGTGGGGAATCCGGCTGGCCGCAGTATCATCTGGATACGGAAATTTATCCGGAACAGACCGATAAAGTCCTCGGCGTGGTCGATCATGTGGATATCTGCTTTTTCGGAATGAGGATCCGGAACGCCACGGTGTATATGACTGCCGGATATCTGGATCAGCAGTGCCTGCCAAGTTCCGTAACTGCTCTTTACAATGTTATCCGTTCAGAGAACAAAACTTTACGTGCCGAACCGGAACTCGATCACCGGATACCGACAAAATTCTACCGTGAAGCAAGTGCGTTGATCGATGCTCACGTACTTGAACGGCAGGAAGATCTCCTGTAGTTACATCCGGTTCGGCTGCCGCATCAGAAGGAAAATACGGTGATCAGAGTTCACCTGTGAAACTGTTGAATGAACAGACTTCAGAGAGCGGTTTGCGCACTTTATTCACCGGAGTATTATCCAGTGCGTAGCCGACCGCCAGAACCAGACGCGCTTCACAGCCGTGCGGAATACCGAAATACTCCTCCATTTTCGCCTGATCATTCATGCCGATCATGCAGGTGGCAAGTCCGAGGCTGTACGCTTCATGGCACATATTCATACATGCCGCCCCGATATCTCCCTGCGCGAAACGTTGGGAATCTTTATAGTGATTCAGCACGCTCTGCATCACTTTGGCGTGCTGTTCCACAAAGATGATGAATGCTGACACCTGATCGCGCCACGGGGCACCGGTAACTCCATTGCCGACGACTATGGCATCGCAAAGTTTAGCTTTGGCTTCCGGGGAGTCGACCACGATAAATTTCCACGGCTGGGAGTTGCATCCGCTGGGGGAGAGGCGTCCTGCCTCCACGATCTTCAGCAGATCTTCGCGGGAAACTTTTTTTGACGGGTCGTAGGCACGGCAGCTTTTGCGTGAACGCATGATTTCAAGAAAGTCCATAATAATACTCCTTTTATTGTAAGTGATTTTTATACTGAAAACGGTTCTTTACTGCTCCGGTGGACAAGGATCTCATCAATGATCGCGTTGCCGCGGTTTTCCAGAAAGAAAGCGATGATATCTGCGATCTCTTCCGGCCGGATCATGCCTTCGGATGTGAGGTCTGGCCGGGAGATTTTCACCATATCGGTATACACTCCGCCGGGACAGATGGCATGGACGCGGATGTTGTCTTTGAAATACTCTCTGGCAAGGCTTTTGGTAAAACCGAGCAGTGCATGTTTGGACGCTGTATAAGCACTTTGCAGAGGGTAACCTGCGTGACTGACTACAGAGGCGATATTTATTACGGTCGCGTGATCAGACTTCTTCAGATACGGCAGAAGTTTTTGCGTGAGAAAGAATGGCACTTTGGCATTGATCGCCATTATCCGGTCGAATTCTTCAATGGAAATTTGTTCAAATGGAGTATTCTGGGCAACTCCGGCGTTATTGATAAGTACATCCGCCTTGCCGCAGCGGTCAATGATTTCTTTTACTGCTGTATCCAGAAAAGTAACATCGGTGAGATTTCCCGGAATAATGGTACATGAGGAATATTTTTCCACCAGTTTCCCGGTTTCTGCCAGTGTTTCCTGCCGGTTGCCGCCGAGCAGAACGACATGCATTTTCAGTCGGGCAAGTTTTTCTGCGGCGGCTCTGCCTATGCCTCCTCCTCCGCCGGTCAGGATGGCAACCTTATTTTCCAGAGAGATTTTCATGGTATATGTTCCTTTGTTTGGTTTATTTGTTTTCCGGCAGACAGAGCAGGTGATCTATTTCCACTTTAGTCAGCGAATGGGCGATGTTTTCCCGCAGGTCAGGAATTTCAGCGGCAAGTTTCTCCACCAATGCGGCAAATTTTACCCGGTCTCCGGAGCGCAAGATTTTTTCATAACGGCACTTGCCGGTTTTGATTGGAAACTCAAAGTTTGCCGCACACTGCCGGATCAGTTCTTCCGGAACCAGTGCCAGCGGACGGATCACCGCCGGGTGCGCCGGATCCTGCGGTTTTACCAGTGGAGCCATGGAGGTCAGACCCTGCCCCCGGCACAAACTCATAAAAAAGCTGTTGATCACATCATCCAGATGTTGTCCGAGGGCAAGTTTATTGCATTTCAGCTCCTGCGCCAGACCGTAAAGTTTGCCGCGCCGCAGACGGGAACAGAGAACACAGGGAGAGGAGTGCATATTTTTTTCCTCAATGATCCCCGGAATATCCAGCTTCACAATGTGGTGTTCCACATTCAGTGATGCGGCATATTCAGCGATCTCTGCCACTCCGAAATCCTCAAACCCCGGGTCAAATGTGGCGGTCATTATCTCAAACTTTACCGGAGCGTGGTTCCGCAGGTGGAGCAGCGTATGCAGCAGCACAAAACTGTCCTTACCGCCGGATAAGCCGACCAGAATACGGTCGCCATCGGCAGTCAGGCGGTACTTTACACAGGTTTCTCCGGCAAGGCGGCAGAGCTTCTTGAATCCACGGTTTTCCATAATGGAGGAAAATATAGTACATCATTGAAAAAAATACAAGTTCCACACTTGAAAATATTCACTTTTAATGGTACTGTATCACCGTGAAAATATAAATCATTAATCAAAGGGTGATATAGATGAGTTCTCTGATCGTAAAAGGCGGTACCGTTCGCGGCGGCGAAGTAACTGTTTCCGGAAATAAAAACGCAGTTCTCCCGATGATCGCGGCTTTGCTGCTGACTGATGAAGAATCTGTCCTGTACAATGTGCCGGATATTCTTGATGTCCACACCATGCTGGATATCGCCGGTGAACTCGGTGCAGAATACACTTTTGAAAACAACACCTTGCGTTTCTGCTGCAAAAATGTCAGAACTCATCTCATTTCCCGTGAACTCTGTTCGCACAACCGTACCAGTATCCTTTTTGCTGCTCCGCTGCTTGCCAGATGCGGCAAAGCTGAACTTTATCCACCGGGCGGCGATGTTATCGGCAGACGGCGGCTGGATGGACACTTCTACGGTTTGACCAAACTCGGAGCTGTGATGGCTCCGACTCCGAACTCCTACAGTTTCACCGCTCTCAAAGGCTTGGCAGGAAGGGATCTTTTCCTCGATGAAGCAAGTGTTACCGCTACGGAGCAGATCATCATTGCCGCCGCCACTGCCCGCGGTACTACCACTCTTTACAACGCCGCCTGCGAACCGCATGTCAGCGACCTGGCTGCGATGCTCAACAGTATGGGGGCAAAAATTACCGGAGCCGGCAGCAACACCATCACCATTGAAGGGGTGGAGAAACTTTCCGGATGCACTCATACTGTTATCGGCGATCATATCGAAGCCGGCAGTTTCCTCGCTCTTGCCGCTGCCACCGGTACTCCGGTAACTCTGCGCGGAACCACTCCGCGCCACTACTGGATGCTCCGGCGGGTTTTTGAAAGGCTCGGCTGGCAGATGACTCTGCACGCGGATCACATCATCATGCCGGGGAATCAGCAGCCGGTCATTGAAACAGATTTCGGTGGCTATACTCCTCAGATATCTGACGGTACCTGGCCGCAGTACCCTTCGGATATGATGAGCTGCACCATCGTTGCCGCCACCCAGAGCAGCGGTACAGTAATGTTTTTTGAAAAGATGTTTGAAAGCCGCATTTACTTCGTCGACCGCTTGATCAGTATGGGGGCCAACGCCATCGTATGCGATCCGCACCGGGTGGTGATCACCGGTCGGACACAGCTGTATGGTGTATCGCTTTCCAGTCCGGATATCCGGGCGGGTATGGCGATGGTGATCGCCGCCTGCTGTGCCAAAGGTGAAAGCCGGATCGACCGTGCCGATGTGATCTACCGCGGTTATGAACATCTGGAAGCCAAACTCCGCGCGCTCGGCGCAGAAGTGGAGCAGATATGAGTCAGGGGACAGATGTTGCCGGATCCCGGCAGATATTACGGAAAAAATGGCTGCTGCTGCCGGTGTGTTTCGCCGGTGGAATGCTCTACGCGGCAGCACTGCCGCCATTGAACTGGTTTTTTGCTGCGTTTTTTACTTTGCTGCCTTTGATGTACTGCGCTCTGCAGGGCAAGTGGTATTTCCGGCTGCTTTGCGGCTGGGTCTGGGGATTGGGATGGTCACTGTTTGCCTACAGTTTTCTGCGCGAGATCCATCCGGCAATTCCGTGGCTGCTGGCTCCGGTGATCTCGCTGTGGCCGGCATTGTACACCATGCTGCTGGGGTTTTTCGCTGAAAGGCTTTATAAAGGCACCTTCCCGGAATTCACTCTCTGGCGCGGAGTTCTTTTCGCGGTATCTGCAGCGGCACTGTTTACTGTTCTGGAGTGGACACGCTATTACTTATTTGTCTGGAATGATCTGAGCGTTACACTCTGGCGGGTGCCACTGTTGATGCAGATCGCCCGGATCACCGGCAGGTATGGGGTAAGTTTATTTATCACGTCGCTCAATGCGGCGATCTTTTCGCTGATCTATTTCAAAAAACGCCGCTTTATTCCGGTGGGAATAATGCTGATTTATCCGGCATTGGTGCTGATATACGGAATCATCCGGATGAATTATCCGGGCATGGAGGATTCCGGGAAAAAAGTGATATGGAAATGCGCACTTATCCAGGGGGATCTGCCGCAGCAGCGGCGTGCCGGTGAAGAACAGATACTGAATTCGATCATGCGCTATTTCCAGTTGTCATTGCAGATGAAAAAATTCGATCCGGATACGATCATCTGGCCGGAGTGTGCAGTTCCCATTCCTCTGCGGAGCAATATCCCGCTGGCTCAAGTTTACCGGGAAGCGGTCAAAAAACTTGACTCCCGGATGCTGATCGGTTCGCTGGATTTTTCTGAAGAAGGCGGCATGACCAACAGCGCACTGCTGATAAAACCCGGAACCTCATGGATAATCGGAAAATATGACAAATATCACCGCGTACCATTCGGTGAATATGTGCCGTTCCGCAGTTTGTTGCCGGCTTCCTGGATCAAAGCCTTTGACATGGGCAGGGATCTTACCGGAGGAAAAAATATCCTGCCGCTGCGGATTAATGAAAACGTATCTGCAGGAACCGCCGTGTGTTACGAGGGCGTCTTCTCATATATGAGTGCGGCATTTGCCCGTGAGGGGGCAAACGTACTGACGGCGATTTCCAACGATGTGTGGTATCCGCAAAGCAGTGAACCGGAACAGCACCTTGCCAATGCGGTTATGCGTTGCGTGGAAACCGGATTGCCGATGGTGCGCAGCGGCAACAACGGCGGATCCGGCGTGGTAACGGAAAAAGGCGTTTTTACCCAATACATCGGTACGGCTGCCGACCGCCCGGAACTGCTCCGGGAAAGTGCTGCCGGTATCGTGACTGTAGAACTGGAAAAGCATCCGCAGCTCACTTTCGCTGTACGGTATGAAAATCTGA
This sequence comes from Lentisphaerota bacterium, assembly GCA_015061525.1. Taxonomy (GTDB): domain Bacteria; phylum Verrucomicrobiota; class Lentisphaeria; order Victivallales; family Victivallaceae; genus UBA1784. Next base: position 10,422 of record SUWK01000062.1, on the reverse strand, counting down.
TAGTCTATCTGCTGTTTGCCGGATTGCTGATCATCTGGTTCGCAAGCGGTCACTTCCCGGTGAAAGTCACATCCACATCTTCATGCCAAACCACTTTGCCGTGATGTTCAAGGCGCATTGCCAGAGCCATATCGCCGCAGGATACTTTGAGCTGCCACGCTGAATCACGGCTGCCCGGACGGTTGCCGGAAATTTTCCCGCTCTGCTGCAGAACGATCCAGGCAATTTCATACGCTGCCGGGTTATTCCCTGCATCGATGCCGATCGTTTCCCCGGGACACTTTTCCATAAGCTGCAGCGTCAGCATCGAGGTCAGATAATCCACTGCCTCGCGTAAGGTGTAACTGCGTTTGACTTCATTGCCGCGCGGGTTTTCAAGAATATTTCCCTGCGGCGGATCTCCTGCCGGTAGAAACCACGTACATCCGCTCAATACAGTTGTCAACAGTGCTGCAAACAGTAATTTTTTCATAAACGGTTATTTCTTTCTGACGCTTTTGACCACAGTTTCACCGCTGTCCCTGCGGCGTATACAGACGGTATTGCATCTCGGGCAGCGGCACAGTGATGCCGGATGCTTCGGGATGAATGAAAGATGACAGGTATTGCAATGGAAAAGCTGACGGTTGCTCAACTGCCACTCATTGCGTTTCTGGCGGCGGATCTCTCTCTGCCACAACCATGCGATATAGATCAGAAATATGATCAGCAACATGGTGAAAAATTCTGCAAAACTTATTCCGATCACTTTCCACCTCCATTGTCCACCCAATTGACCGTATAGACTCCGGAAGCTGCTTCGTGCGCCTTGAGCATATTTCCTGCCTGCCGGTCAAGCTCTCTGTTTCCGCAGGAGCTGATAACTTCGATGCGTGCAAGCAAGCCTTTGCCGGTCAGACGGATGATACTGGGAGCAGTCACACCTGTAACCGGCAGGTTTTCCAGTTTCGGCAGTGTGACACTCCTGCCGTTTTCTCCGGTGATCTTGTGCGAACGCGGCAGAACGGCAGTTTTTGCCGGAACCGGCAGTTTCGCGGCGTAAGCAGCTGATATCGGGAAATTATCTTTTTTCACTTCCGGAATACGCACTTTTACCGGGTAATCCGGGATTGCGTGTTTCACGGAAACATTCTGTTCAACTGTGAAACTGTTTCCCTGACACTCATCATGATGATGACTCCGGCGGCAGCTTAAACAGAAAGGAACTCCACCATTGTTGATGCCGTAAGTATGCGCCGGATCATATTGATCCAGCAGAGCAGTGAAAAAGTCATTATCGCCGGAAAACAGTTCAACCTCAGTTGTCTGACGCTGGGAATCCGGTGACTGGAAGTCATAGCGGAACCCTGCCAGTACCAGTACCGTCAGGAGTGTCGCCAGAGCTGCGAGAAAGATACTGCTGGAATTTCTGCCCTTTTCAAAGGACCATTTGCGGCGGATTTTCTGCTTACTCAACGAAACGGGTCTCCGAGTGTTTTTTCAACGGTTGAACTGCGATGAAACTTTCCATCTGCGCCAATTCTGCTATATTCATGATCTCATACAGCACTCCGGATGGTACATCCTTATCTGCCCGGATTACCAACACCTGCTCCCGATTGTCATCCATCAGCAGTTCCCGGCGCAGACCGGAAGCATCCACCTGTTTGTCACGGAAATATATGCGGCACTGACCGCCGGGAACTTCCGGAGGTGTAACTGATACGATCGCTTTGCCAAGTCCAACTGCCTGCGGAACTTTTTCCGCCTGCGGCAGGTTCACCCGGATCCCCGAAATACGCACGACTGACGATGCCAGAAGCAGAAAAAACACCAGCAGAAAGAAAAGATCTGCCAGAGCGATGTATTGACCGATGCGCCACAGTGGGCGGAGACGGGTCTTGTAGCGTTTGGTACCCAGTTTTTCAGCAGGGGAAATCATTCGTGATCCTCCGCGGATTCTCCGGCATCCTGACGTTCAAAAAACGCGGTCAGTTCCAGAGCGGCTTTTTCCATATCCAGAGTAAGAGCTTCCACACGCATTACCAGATAGGAGTACGCAATATAGCACGGAATGGCGGCGGTCAGACCTGCCGCTGTAGTCAGCAGTGCTTCGGCAAGCGGACCGCCAATATCGCCGGCAGAAAAGTATTCACTGGCACTGATCGCTTCAAATGCATTGAGCATACCGATAACTGTACCAAGCAGTCCCAGCAGCAGAAGAACGTAACCAAGAACACCCAGCAGACGGATGTGACGTTCCAGTTTAGGCAATTCATCCATGGCGGCATTGTCAATGGCACTGCGGATATTGCGGTCGCCGCGCTGACGGGCGAGGATACCGGCACTCAACAGCCGCGCCACCGGGCCGGGGGTATTGTCACACAACGTTAATGCCTCTACCACTCCATTGCGTTTGAGAACATTGAAAAGACCACGCATCAGCTCTCTCACACTGATCTCATCCCGGTGAAACTGGAACACCTTGATCAGAAAAATAAAAAGTGCCAGCACTGAACACGCCATGATGACCCACATCACCGGGCCGCCATCATTCATCAATTTTATCAGAAACATAATCTTTTATTCTCCATTATATTATGCCGGTAAATAGTTTACGGCGTTTGCCGATATCTTAAATCAACGTTTCTTCTCTCATACTGTATTGCCGTTTCACGGCTTTTTTACTTGCCTTGCGGCACTTTGCCTCCGGCGGTTTGTGCCTTGCGGCACTTTTGCCTCCGGCGGTTTGTGCCTTACGGCATTTTTGCCTCCGGCGGTTTGTGCCTTACGGCACTTTTGCCTCCGGCGGTTTGTGCCTTACGGCATTTTTGCCTCCGGCGGTTTGTGCCTTACGGCACTTTTGCCTCCGGCGGCAAGCGTTCCGCCGCTTGATCACGTCCGGGTACGACCCGGCGCGATACTGCCGCCTGACGGCGGCTTTTTTATGCCTTACGGCATCTTTGCCTCCGGCGGTTGTTTCGCCTTACGGCGACCAGCGTTCCGCCGCCTTGTCCCGGCGAAGCCTTGACGAAGACGGATGGATCACGTCCGGGTACGACCCGGTGCGATACTGTTGCCTTACGGCAACTTTTTTATGCCTCCGGCGGTTTTTGTGCCTTGCGGCACTTTCGCCTTACGGCGACCAGCGTTCCGCCGCTGGATCACGTCCGGGTACGACCCGGTGCGATACTGTTGCCTTACGGCAACTTTTTTATGCCTCCGGCGGTTTTTGTGCCTTGCGGCACTTTGCCTCCGGCGGTTTGTGCCTTACGGCATTTTATGCCTCCGGCGGTTTATGCCTTACGGCATTTTTGCCTCCGGCGGTTTGTGCCTTGCGGCACTCTGTTTCCGCCCGGTTATTTTTTCAATTTTTTATTTTTATTTATCTGCTTGCGGAACATGTCACGCATCAGTGCGATCGTACTGTCATTGCCGAAAACCCGCGCACAACGGTCGATCAACTGCATCCCACGCTGCAGCGCACCCGGCTCCACCGGAGTTTCTCCAAGCAGCCGCAACGCCGATTCGCAACTGCGCATACACCATGATCTGTCAGGATTTAACCCCTGCTGATCCATGTCCATCGCCACATAAATGGTTTTTTCGTACCCGGAAAGTGCTTCAGCCTTCCGGTTTTGCAGCTCCATCACAATACCAAGTTTATGAGCCGATTCCAGTCGGAGCTGCGGGAATTTGGTGTTTTTTATCAGCTCGTTCAGCTTGCTTTCACACTCTTTGAGGATCCCGCTGTCCAAAGGAGCTTTCTCCGCCATCCGGCAATCCACCGCCCGCAGAAGAGCTATATTCCCGCTTCGCAATTCCGGAACCATCGCCGCCGCCCGGTCAAAATACTCCTTCGCTTTGCCAAACTCATTGCGGCGGAAATATATCTCTCCTGACCGCAACAGACTTTCTGCCGCTATCCGGGTATCTTTGGTACCATGAAGAGTTTCAAGTATCTTCAGCGCGTCGGCGAAATCTCCCTGTTTATCTGTGAATACCGCCCGCAAAAGCATCGCTTCCGCAACGTAAGGAGTTCCGGCAAAATTCTTCTCCACCATCTTCAGATCACCGATTATGGCAGATATGTTTTTGTTGTCGTGACTGCGGGCAACTGTCTGGCGCAGAACCAATACCGCAAATGCCTGACTGTCAGGATACTTTTCGCGCAGCAATTCTTCTGCCTGACGGACTTTTGCCTCGTCATTAGCCGGATCAAAGAGATCGACCGCCATAAAAAGTGCTTCCGGTGTTTTCACGTAATCAGGAAATTTTACCGCAAATGCAAGATATTCATTGGCAGCTGTGGTAAAATCACTTTCCTTGTTCGCCATCAACGCCGCTTTGAATGCCGATGCCGCACTGAATTCATTGGCCGGCAGTTTACTGACCGACAGAAAATACTCCCTCGCTTTCTGATGGTTGTAAGAGAGTTCCTGCAGTACTCCCAAAGCATACTTCGCTCCGGCTGCATAATTGGCATCAGAAGATTTTTCCAGTTTGACTGCCGCATCCAATACTCCCACTGAGTTCCGGTTGCGTAAATGAAACTGCATGATATGGAACATCACACTCTCATACATTTTATCATCACCGGTTGCTTCCGCACTTTTCAATGCAGCAGACAACTCTTTTTCCGCTGACTGTATCTTGCCGTTCTTCTCCAGAAATGCCGCATACCTGCCACGGTAAAAGATGCTCTCTTCACGGGAAACATGCTTGATTATCAGCTCATTGGTCTTTGCCAATGCGGCAAAATCCGTCAATTTTTCCGCCGCCAGCAACGCTCCTTCGGCTGCCTGCAGACGCCGGTTGCGGTCAATTGCAGAATACGTCTGGAGAAAATCGTAAACTTTCAGCGCATCCCGGATATTCCTGCTCTCCAGCAATTTTCCGGCAGCATTCAAGGCCACTTCGAACTTCTCCGGATCCTGCGGAAATTCACGGCAATATTTTATCGCATACTCTGCAGCTTTTGCCGGCAGATTACTCAACTGGACATCAATAAACTGCCTCGAAAGCCGCATCTTTACCTTTGTATCAACGGCAAAATTCAATGCCTGTTCCAGCAATGCCGCCGCAAAAGCACTGTCCTGCTGCTTCAACGCCGTTTCCGCCGCAACAGAAAACAGCTCCATCAAACGCAAATGAGGAGTGGGAGGAAGCTTTTCCAGAAACGCCTGAAAATCTCTTTTCAATGCATCTATCCTGCCTTCTCCGGCATCAGCAAGATACTCCAGAAGCATTACCTGGGCGTTTCTTCTGTCTGCCGGGATCTGCTTCAGCATCTCTCTGGCATCGGCAATCCGGTTCAAACGGATCATAACATAGGATGCTTCGCAGGCTGCATAGTGGTGCCACGGAGTTTCCGGACGGATTATCAGTTTGCCAAGCTGACGGTACGCTCCGGTGTTGTTGCCGGAATTGAGTTCCAAGCCGATCTTTGCACTTTCTCCGGCGTTCCATGCCTGCGGCTGTCTGCCGGAAAGCAGTGTGAATATGCGGCACGCCTCTTCAAGTCTGCCGGTCTTCATGTACAGTGATGCCAGACTGAAAAGCCGGGCATCTTCCATCGCCGGATCTTCTGTCACAAGCGCATTGTAGAACTTTTCCGCCTGGGCGTATTTGCCCTCCGCTGCCAGCAGATCTCCATGCAGTGTACCGCTTGAGCGCAGAGGAAAACGTTTGCGGAATTCATCAAATATCTTCCGTGCCCCGGCAATATCATCCAAATGCAGATATGACGATGCCAGATTGAGCGCACATGCCGCCCAATCGTCATCATTGCCGGTGTACCCGGCTATTTCCAGCGCAGTTTTGTAACTGGAAACTGCATTGCGGTAATCTCCGGCATAAAATGCCGCATCACCGAGCCGCCGCGGTATTGCCTCATCAGCGGCAAAGACCGGCACGGCGGCAAGGATGATCGCTAAAACTGTCCGGGGCAGGAGATTTTTCACTGCGGAAATCCTCAATTACCGGCGGGTTCCACTGCCGGAGCGTTATCATTCTGCTGTTTACCCATGGCAGCAGCCTTATCGGCATTGATTTTTGCTTTGATGCACTCATTGATCTTTTGCTGCAGTTCCGGATTATCCGCCAGAACCTGCTTGGTCTGATCTCTGCCCTGCCCGAGCTGTTCACCCTCAAAACTGAACCATGAACCGCGTTTTTCCACAATGCCCATATCGGTTGCCACATCAAGGATGGAACCGGTTTTGCTGATACCTTCGTTATACATGATATCAAATTCCGCGATTTTGAACGGGGGTGCCATCTTGTTTTTGACCACTTTCACCCTTGCGCGGTTGCCGATGACCGAATCACCGACCTTGATCGCAGTGGCTTTGCGGATATCCATACGCACTGAAGCGTAGAACTTCAACGCATTTCCGCCGGGAGTAGTTTCCGGATTTCCGTACATCACACCGATCTTTTCACGGATTTGGTTGGTGAAAATAACACAGGTTTTGCTCTTGCTCGCAGCCCCCGTAATCTTGCGGAGTGCCTGAGACATGAGCCGCGCCTGCAGACCGACGTGGGAATCACCCATCTGACCTTCGATCTCCGCTTTCGGAACCAGCGCCGCAACCGAGTCGATGACCAGCACATCCAGCGCATTGCTCCGGATGAGCGTATCGGCAATGTTGAGCGCGTCTTCACCGCAATCCGGCTGGGAAACCACCAGTTTATCCACATCCACACCGATCTTGGCGGCGTATGACGGGTCAAGGGCATGTTCCACGTCGATGATGGCGGCATTGCCTCCATTCAACTGGGCATTGGCGATGACGTGCAGACACAGTGTGGTTTTACCGCTTGATTCCGGACCGTAGATCTCAACGATACGGCCTTTGGGCAGACCGTAAACGCCAAGCGCAATATCCAGTGACATGCTGCCGGTACTGATGACCGGCACATCGGTGACTGCCGCATCGGCTCCCAGACGCATGATCGTGCCTTTGCCGAACTCCTTTTCGATCTGACTGATGGCAAGGAGCAAACTCCGGTCTCTGTCGATCACATTCATATCTTTATCTGCCATAATAGTTTTATATCCTTATCGTTAAATGTCCAAGTCTCTTACTTTGGCGGCGTGTTTTTCAATGTATTCACGCCGCGGTTCAACCACATCACCCATGAGCAAATTGAAGATCCGGTCGGCATTGATCGCATCTTCCATCGTTACCCGGATCATGGTACGCGTGCTGGGATCCATCGTTGTTTCCCAAAGCTGGTCGGCATTCATTTCACCGAGACCTTTGTAGCGGTTGATACGCAGACCGCTGCCGCTCTGACCGCTGTTGCGGATAATCTGGAAAAGCTCCTTGAGAGAACCGGAATTTTTCGGATTTTTACCGTCTTTACCGGAAACTTCAAAAAGTACCTCTTCCGAAGTTCCGAATATTTGCGCCGGAGCAATTCCGAATTTGGCAAGGTCAGCGACGATACCCACGCAGTTTTCCGCTTCAAAGATGCTGGTGCTGTCGATTCTTCCGGCGATGGCGGCATCGTCGATACCGATCGCTTTCAGACGGGCTTCTGCCTGCGCGATGATCTCATGCTGTTCATCGCCGGTGTAGGCGAAAAACGCTGAAGTCGAACCGTGCTGTTCACGCACCGTGATGTGCGCTACCGGACATCTGCCGTCTTCGCGGACGACGGCGAAATAATCCGCCGGTTCCAGACCGCAGCGGGAAAGACCGTTGCCAGCCTGTGCCGCCCGGTTGTAGATGGCAATGATCTCGCGGGTCTCTTCCAGAGAAAGCTCTCTGCCGTTCATTTTGACGGTCATATCTTCCAGACCAAGCTCCACCAGATAACGGTTGAGCTGATCGTCAGTGTCGATGTAACTGGCCTTTTTGCCCTTGCTGACCCGGTACAAAGGCGGTTTGGCAATGTAGACGTAACCGGCTTCCAGAAGCGGTTTCATCTGGCGGAAGAAGAACGTCAGCAGCAATGTACGGATGTGCGAACCGTCCACGTCAGCATCTGTCATGATCACCACGCGGTGGTAACGCGCTTTGCTGACATCAAATTCTTCGCCGGTACCGCAGCCGATGGCGTAAAAGAGCGACTGGATCTCTTTGTTGTCGAAAATACGGTCGAGCCGGACTTTTTCCACGTTGAGCAGTTTACCGCGGATCGGGAGGATCGCCTGAAAACGGCTGTCACGTCCAAGTTTTGCGGAACCGCCTGCAGAGTCACCCTCTACGATGTAGAGTTCGCACTTTTCCGGATCGCGGCTGGAACAGTCGGTCAATTTGCCTTTGATGAGAGTAGCACCTTTTTTACGGACGCTTTCACGTGCTTTGCGGGCGGCTTCACGTGCCTGGGAAGCAAGTATGGCGTTGCCGACGATGCGTTTGGCAAGTTCCGGGTGTTCTTCAAGGAAAGAACCGAGTTCCTCGGTGATAACGGAGCCGACGATACCGCTGACTTCCGGGTTGCCGAGTTTGGTCTTGGTCTGACCCTCAAACTGCGGGTCGGGAACTTTGACACTGACTACTGCGGAAAGTCCTTCACAGACGTCGGATTGTTTCACGTTGTCATTGCCGAACTCTTTTTTCATAAACTCGTGACCATAGTTGTTGATGGTACGGGTCAATGCAGAAAGGAACCCGGAAAGGTGAGTTCCACCCTCAATGGTGTTGATGTTGTTGGTGTAGGAGCGGATCTGCTGGGCGATGCCGTCGATGTACTGCAGTGCCACTTCCACGTCGATACCGTCTTTTTCGCGGTGGAAATAGAGGACTTCCGGATTCAGCACGTTACGGTCGGTATTGAGCAGGGCGACAAACTCTTTGATACCGCCCTCAAAGTAGAACTCTTCCGACCAGATGCCCTCTTCGGTGGTTTCGCGTTCATCGCAGAGCGTGATATGGATCCCCTGATTGAGAAATGCCAGTTCCCGCAGGCGGTTGGCGAGGATCTGCCGGACGTAGATGGTCGTCTGGAAGATAGTGCCGTCCGGTTTGAAAGAAACTTTGGTACCGCGTTTATCGGTCGGTCCCATATCGGCAAGTTTGCTGGTGGTTATACCGCGCTGGAAACCGATCAGATGCTTTCTGCCGTCACGGTGGACTTCCACATTGAGCCAGTCGCTCAAAGCATTTACGCAGGAAACACCGACACCGTGAAGACCGCCGGAAACTTTGTAGCTGTTGTGGTCGAATTTACCGCCGGCATGGAGAACGGTCAGAACCACCTCCACAGCGGGTTTGCCTTCACCTTCGTGGATATCCACCGGGATACCGCGGCCGTCATCCTCTACGGAAATAGAGTTGTCTTCGTGGATGGTGACCCGGATATCGCTGGCGTAACCGGCGAGAGCTTCATCAATGGAGTTGTCAACGACTTCGTAGACCAGATGGTGCAGACCGCGTTCGCCGACGTCGCCGATATACATGGACGGACGGACACGGACAGCTTCCAAACCCTCCAGAACGGTGATTTTACTTGCGCTGTATTCAGCGGCATTGGAAGGGGGGGGGGTGGTGTTTTCGCTCATTAAAATTTTCTCTTTCGTTTGAATGGTTTTTAAAAAATTTTTACTCGCTCTTACAATACACCATGTTTTACCGATTTTCAAGCTCTTTTTCTCTAAAGAGAAAAGATTACTCTGAAAAAACGCGTAATGATGACAACCGCCCCGCAGTGCGTGTATTGAATATCCGCAGTGGGGCAGCGTTATGGCGGGTCACAAACTCCGCCCGACATGTGGAATACTGCTGCAGACGGAGTCGGACGGACAGATACGGATGAATACGGAAAAATATAACGTCTGATTGTTCCGTACACAGCCGTATCTGTACCTGCTTTATTGCAGCATTTACCGTTGTTCAAAGCCCATGCGCAGCGCATGGGCGTGAAGATTCATTATTTTTGCAAAGCTCTGTTCCTGATATTGGTTGATGCCCTCTGTGGCATGTTCAACACACGGGTGCGAGGCGGTTGCCGCCGAGAGCGCAGTCCGCATGCGAATGAACTTTGCGAGCAAAACCATGCGAGCAAAGCCGATGCAACAAAAGTTGCGAGGATGAGCGGAGGACGAGCAATAAGCCGCGAGCGACCGGAAAGAGTGCCGACGGCACTCGCCCCTCTCCGCTTTCTTTCGCGAGAAAGAAAGCTTGGCAAAGAAAGCGAACTGTCGCGCACGCCTCGTTGGGCGTGCTTGATCGACGCTTTTTTGGAAAAAAGCTTTGCAAAAAACTCAGTGGAGTAACACTCGCTGGTTTTTCTTTTTGATGCTGGTTATTAAAAAAAGGCTCTGTTCCTGATATTGGTTGATGCCCTCCGTGGAACGTTCAACGCACGGGTGCGAGGCGGTTGCCGCCGAGCGCGCAGTCCGCATGCGAATGAACTTTGCGAGCATTTCCATGCGAGCAAAGCCGACGCAACAAATGTTGCGAGGATGAGCGGAGGACGAGCAATAAGCCG
>SUWK01000061.1 GCA_015061525.1 Lentisphaerota bacterium | reverse complement strand
ACTGTGAAAATAATACTGCATAGAAAACTCTATGCAGACAGGTTTTTTGTTGCTTGTGAACAGAAAATTTAAGGAAATTAACTAAAACAAGGGAATCAGCCCTTGACTTTTACATAATAGAGCCTTTTTTTTACTCTGTTTTATCAGTTCCCGGAATCGAAGTTTGCCCGGTCTTCGGGGGAGATGATGCCGTGTTCCATGTAGGAATTCAAACAGGCGTTCATGGAGAGCATACCGTCTTTTGCCGAACTTTCGATGACTGACATCAACTGATGGGTTTTATTGTCCCGGATCAATGCCCTGACAGCCATATTGCCGACCATCACTTCAAAAGCACCGATACGCTTGCCGGGAACATCTATCCTCGGTATGAGCCGCTGGGCGACGATGGCGAGGATACAGCCTGCAAACTGTTGACGTATCTGGTTCTGCTGACCGGCGGGGAAGGAGTCGATTATCCGTTCCACGGTCTGACAGGTGTTGTTGCTGTGCAGTGTGCCCAGGACGAGGTGTCCGGTTTCGGCTGCTGATATCGCGGCCCGGATAGTTTCCATATCCCGCAATTCACCGACCATGATGATATCCGGAGCCTGCCGCATGGCACTGCGCAAACCGGAAGCGAAACTTACGGCATCCATGCCGATTTCCCGTTGTTCGATAACGCAGCGGTCATGCCGGTAAACATATTCTATGGGATCCTCAATGGTGATGACGTGGCGGGAGTCACTGTGGTTTACCTGATCCAGCAGACTGGCAAGCGTGGTTGATTTACCGCTGCCGGTCGGTCCGGTAATCAGGATCAGTCCCTGTTTTTTCTGCATCAGAGTTGAAAGCACCGGCGGCAGACCGATCATCTCCGGAGTCGGGATGGTTTCTGATATCAGCCTGCCGACCAACGCAACATTTCCCCGTTGGAAAAAGGCGTTCAGACGGAACCTGCGGGAGAGGTCATTATCAAGGTGTATCGTCATGGCAAGGTCAAGATCACGTTTTTCCTCCAGCGTGATCCGTTGGCGGCGGTTCAGCAGACTGTAGACCAGACGCTGGACATCTGCGCCCGCCAGCGGCGGCAGATCCAGAGGGGCAAATTGCCCGTTGATATGCAATTGCGGCGGAACACCGACAGTTATTAAAAGATCATTGGCTCCGGCTTTGACAGCAGCTTTGAAAAGATCGCGCATATCGATCTGCCCTTTGCTTATGGCATCTCCTGCGTAGACATTCTGCATTTGAGGCGCATCGGAAGACAATCCGCGCATAAGCATGTTCAATTCGTCCGGTGAATCGGTAGCTTTCAAGGCGTTTTCTTTGGAGATCATATTGCGGCGGATCAGTTCGATCAGACTGTTGTTGAAAGTGATCATGCCGAAGTGCGATCCCATGCGCATGGATTGTTCCAGCTCTTCAAATTGCTGTCGTGCGATCTGTTTGCGGATAGTTCCGGTGGCGATCAGGATATCCATTGCCGGTATCATGCCGGTATTGCCGATGACGGGGATGAGCCGTTGGGCGATGACAGCTTCCAGGGATACGGAAATGCTGCCGGCAACGGTTTCACGCTGCTGTTCCGGGAACATTTCCAACATGCGTTCGACGGCACTGGCTGCATCGGATGTGTGCATGGTACAGAGAACCAGATGTCCGGTGAGAGCTGCTGAAACCGCAGTGTTGACTGTTTCCGGATCCCGGACTTCGCCGATGACGATCACGTCGGGGTTTTCCCGCATGGCGTTTCGCAGAGCTTCATTGAATCCGCCTTTGACGGTGCCGACTTCCCGCTGGGAGATCAGAGATCGTTTGTCGTGATGGATGAATTCGATAGGATCTTCCAGCGTGAGGATATGTTTATTCATATTCTCGTTGATGAAGTTGATTATCGCACTCATGGTGGTGGATTTACCGCTGCCGGTGGTTCCGGTGACGATGATGATGCCCCGTTGGGTGGAGGCAATTTTTTTCATGGTTTCTTCCGGCAGATTCAGAGATGAAAAAGAACAGCTGCTGCCGTCTTTTATCGGACGGGCGACCAGACACGGACCGTTTATGGATTCAAAAAAGTTGATTCTGAAGCGGTTCTGATTGCAGATGTATGAACAGTCGGCACCGCCGGTTTCGCAGTAAGACTCTTCTGCGGCGGCAGAGAGGCACTCTTTACGGAAAAGAGTGATATCTTCAGCCGGTACAGGAGGAATGTTTTCCGCCGGGGAAATCGCGCCGTTGACCCGGAATCCCGGGGCTTTGCCGCTGCTTAAAAAAAGGTCGGTGGCGTTGAATTTTACCGCCGCATCGAAAAATTTCTGTAAACTCATAGTCTGTCACCTGTTGAAAACGTTTCTCCGGAATTAAAATAGCATTGCGGTAATGTTTTTTCAACGGAGGATATGATTTTTTATGGATTTTTATTTTGTACAGTCTTGAAATATTTCTCCGTTATCTTATAGTTTTTTGTGAGGCGCGGAAGAATGCAGGAGGAGGCTTTTTCCGCATGGTGATTCTCTGCATAATAATAAAGAGGAGAGAAAAATGCAGAAATTTTTTGAACAGGTCTGGCAAATGATCGTGGCAGGCAATCTGCCGGGGATTATCGGAGCGGTATTGGTATTGCTTGCCGGGTGGTTTATTGCACTCTGGCTTTCGCATAAGGCTACTGCCGGGATCCGGGCATGTATGGAACTGCGGCACCGCCTGAGCGGGGGAGAAAATATCTCTCTGCCGGATAATACCGGACGTTTCGCAGGAAGAATCACTTACTGGATAGTGATGATCCTTGCCCTGCTGGCGGCGATGTCTTTGCTGAAACTGGAGTATGCGGCTGTTCCGCTGCGGGAATTTGTTTCTGTGATTGTCGGATATCTGCCGAATATCGCCGGAGCATTATTGCTGTGGGCGGTCGCCCGGATCATCGCAGGCGGAGTCAGGATGGCGGTCGGCAAATATGTGAACCGCGAAGAGCTTCAGGAGCAGTTGTCCAAAAAATTTCCATCTGCGAAAAACAATATTCAGGAATACGCTGCAGACAGTGCTGCATTTCTGGTTTATCTCTTCTTCCTGCCGGCGATCCTCAATGCGTTGGGTATATTCGGAATCACAGCTCCATTGCAGGCGATGTTTGGAGTTATTCTGATTTACCTGCCGCGCATAGCGGCCGCACTGGTGGTGTTTTTTGCCGGCATGTGGGCGGCGAAAATTGCCCGCAAGGCAGTTGCCGGAGCGGTGATGCTTTCCCGGGTGGATGTTTTGGGCAAGTGGTGCGGATTCAAGGATTTTTCTCCTGAACTTCCCGCCCGTTTTCTCGGGTGCGTAGCCTGGATATTAGTGGTTATACCGGTGATGATCGGAGCGTTGACTGCATTGGGTATTGAGATGCTGTCTGCTCCGGTGTCGGCATTTTTTGAACTGCTGCTTGCCGGCGCGGGAAATATCATCGCTGCGGTATTGGTTTTGATCGCGGCTGCGGTTATTGCAAAAATCGTTGCCCGTGGAGCGGAAACACTGGCACAGCACGCTGGAATGGATAAGCTGATGCAGCATGCCGGGGTGGACAATGAACGCTTTGCGGAATTCAAACTTTCTTCTGTTACCGGAAAAATCGCCGGATTGTGTGTGATAGTTCTCGGTATTCTCGGTGCATGTGAATTGCTCTATCTGGATTCCATTGCAGCAGTAATCCACCGGTTCGCAGTCTTCGGAGGAAATCTGATTTTGAGCGTGATCATTCTGCTTGCCGGAGCGGTATTGGCAGATTTTGCCGCCGGAATATGCCGGGACAAACTTGGTAAAGTGCTGACTTTTGCGGTCAAAAGTGCTGTGCTGGTCTTCGCTGCGGCGATCGCGTTGAGCAATCTTAATACCGGCGAAGTGATAGTTGAAACTGCTTTTGCCATGATTCTCGGAGCATTGAGTGTGGCATTCGCATTGGCATTCGGTCTGGGCGGCAGGGAGTTCGCAGCCGGAATGCTGGAAAAGTGGCAGAATAAACACTGAAAAATTATTGAAAAACGGCATTGTTGTCTGCTTTGATCAGGCGGTAATGCCGTTTTTTATTTCCGGAACGCATATATCGCAAAAAATCAAAGAAAAAATTATGTAAGAGCTGATTGACAACCTTGCAAAGCACTTTTTTTGAGTTTATATTATATAACCCTCGTTCAGTTTCGTTGAGGAGACTGATGTTTTTAATGATGTGGGCGGAAGAACGGGGAGAGTTCCGTCCGGAACAAGTTCAGAAAGGTTTGTCAAAGATGAAAAAAGCAGCTGTGGCCGATGCGACATTGCGGGTGTGTGAAAACGCCGGATGTACGCTGGGGTTCAAAGAAAAAATTGAGATCGTCAAGCAGCTCGACCGACTGTGTGTCGACGTTATTGAGACGGCTCCGCTGCTTAATGGCAAATCTGATGTGCTTTTTCTGCATACCATAGCTCCGCTTACCCGCAGCTGTACGATCAGTTGTGCGGTTCCGCTGGATGAAGCGATGGTGGAGTTGAGCTGTAAAGCTGTTGCCAAAGCCGCCAAGCCGCGCTTGAATATCATCGCTCCGGTATCCACTGTGCAAATGGAGTACCATTGCCACCAGAAACCGGCAGCAGTTCTTGAGAAGATCGCCGCTGTTACAGCGCAAGTCGTTGCTGCGGGGATCGAGGCGGAGGTCTCTTTTGCCGATTCCACCCGGGCAGAAAAAGATTTCCTTGCTTCTGCAGTGAAAAGTGCAGTTTCTGCCGGAGCGAAAATTATTACGCTCTGTGACTCTGCCGGGATCATGCTCCCGGGGGAGATGTCCGATTTTGTTACTGCCATACGCAAGGACGTGCCGGAACTGGATGGATTGACGCTCTCTGTCGAGTGTACCGATGATCTGCATCTGGCTCCTGCCAGTGCGCTGGCTTGCATCCGTGCCGGAGCAAGCCAGGTAAAAACAGCCATCGGCGTTCCCGGAAAATTGGAACTGCAGGCTATCGCTGATCTTTTGAAAGTAAAAGGCGATGCGCTTGGTATAACCACCGGTTTGAACCGGACTGCCTGTGCGAGTATTATCAGCAATATCCAAAATATCGTTTCCGGCAAAACAGTTCCGGCTGTGTCTGCCGGTGATATCGCTTCCGTACCGCATGGTGACTGGAAACTTGCCAGTACTGATGATATGGCGGCGATCGGTGAAGCGGTGAAAAAGCTCGGTTACGAACTTTCTGCCGAGGATTTAACGAACGTTTTTAACGAGTTCCAGCGGATAGCCCGGAAAAAAGAGTTGGGAGCAAAAGATCTTGATGCTATTGTTGCGACTGTGGCGATGCAGGTGCCGCCGACTTACACTCTGAAAAGTTTTGTCATCAACAGCGGCAATGTCATAACTTCCATGGCGCATGTCGTACTTTTGAAAAACGGAGAGGAAGTACAGGGGTTCAGCATGGGCGACGGTCCCATTGATGCCGCGTTCCTTTCCATTGAAAATATCATCGGCAGACACTTTGAGCTGGATGATTTCCAGATCACTGCTGTCACCGAGGGCAGGGAGGCGGTCGGTTCCGGTATCGTCCGGCTGCGTTCCAACGGCAAACTTTATTCAGGCAAAGGTATATCCACCGATGTGATCGGTGCCGGTATCCGGGCCTATGTGGATGCTCTCAACAAAATCTGCCATGAGGAGAACAACTGATGAAACTCTCCTTTTCTACCAATCGTTGGAACAACTACAGTTTTGACCAGTTCATAGATATCGCAGATGAGTATCGTTTTCAGGGTATTGAGATCCACGATGTCCGTGCGGTTTTTGATGCCGCAGAACCGGGCAGGATCACGGCACTTTACCGGAAACTGATGGAAAAACGTCTTGTCGTTTCCTGTATTGATCTGGTTTCGGATATTGCTTTTGCCAAAGAAGCTGCATTGGAAGAGCTGGCGACGGTTCTGGATGCCGCCCGCCGTCTGCATGTTCCGGCAGTGCGTATCAAAACTGTCTGCTGTGATGAAAATGTTTCGGAGATGGTTGCGGAATTTCTGACCGCGGCTTTGCCAATGGCGGAAAAAGCCCAGACTGCGCTGCTGGTGGAAACGGTCGGTCCTTTCGCCGATACTGCCAAGCTCCGGGCCCTTTTTGAGTCCTTTATCAGTGACAATCTGGCGGCGTTGTGGGATTTGCATTATCCATTCCGTATTCAGGGTGAAGCTCCGGAAGTGACCATCCGCAATCTGGGGGCTTACGTTCGTCATGTTCATATGAAAGACTCTGAAAGTGCCGATAAACCCACGCTGGTAGGTGAAGGGTCGCTGCCAATTGAATCAATTATGAACGCGTTGAAATCAGTCAACTATGACGGATTCATCTCCATTGAATGGGATCCGGCATGGGACGAGGTCAGCGATATTGATATTATTTTCCCGCACTTTATCAGCTACATGAGCAGGTACGAGCTGGCGCGGATGCGTTCGCCGCTTTATGACAACAATGCCAAGACCGGCAAGTATGTCTGGAAAAAAGAAACTTTGATTGAAAAGACTTTTTCACAGGTGCTGGATACGATGGTACGGGAGTTCCCTGATCATCTGGCATTCAAATATACGACATTGGATTACACGCGAACGTACTCTGAATTCCGTGATGATGTTGACCAGTTTGCCCGTTCGCTGATCGCGCTGGGGGTGAAACCCGGCAGTCATGTTGCGGTCTGGATGACCAATTTGCCCCAGTGGTATATCGCATTCTGGGCGACGACCAAGATCGGAGCGGTGCTGGTTACGGTGAATACCGCATACAAGATCGCTGAAGTGGAGTATTTGCTCAAACAGTCAGATACACATACGCTGATTTTGGAAAAAGGGTGGCGTGACTCCGATTATGCCGGAATCATCGCCCGGCTCTGCCCGGAACTGGAAAAGACCCGTCCCGGAATGCCGCTGCATGCCAGCCGTCTGCCGTTTCTGCGCAATGTCATCACCGTAGGCTACCGCCAGAAAGGGGCGATCACCTGGGAAGATGCTTTGTCGCGTGCAAAGAGTGTTCCGGTCGAGGAACTGCATCGCCGCGCGGATGCGGTGGATATCCATGATGTGTGCAATATGCAGTATACGTCCGGAACGACCGGGTTCCCGAAAGGGGTGATGCTTACGCACTATGGAGTGGTGAATAACGGTAAATGTATTGGCGACCGGATGGATCTTTCCACTGCAGACCGGATGATGATCGAAGTACCGATGTTCCACTGCTTCGGAATGGTTCTGGCGATGACTGCCAGCATGACCCACGGAGCGACACTGCTGCCGCTGCCGTATTTTTCAGCGAAACCGGCACTTGCCTGTATCAATCAGGAGAAGATCACTTGTTTCCACGGAGTACCGACGATGTTCATCGCGCTTTTGGGACATCCGGATTTTCCGAATACCGATTTCTCCTGTATGCGAACCGGTATTATGGCAGGTTCACCGTGTCCGATTTCGGTGATGCAGGATGTGATAAACAAGATGCACATGACCGAGATCACGATCGTGTACGGTCAGACCGAGGCTTCTCCCGGATGTACGATGTCAACGACCAGTGATCCTATAGAAGACCGCGTGTCAACGGTGGGACGTGATTTGCCGGAAATAGAGAACCGCATCATTGATCCGGAAACCGGCAAAGATCTGCCTGATAATGAGATCGGAGAATTCGTCACCCGCGGTTATCATGTGATGAAAGGGTATTATAAGATGCCCAAAGAAACTGCGGCGGCGATTGATGCAGACGGTTGGCTGCACACTGGCGATCTGGCATTGCGGACTCCGGAAGGAAACTACAAGATCACCGGGCGGTTGAAAGATATGATCATCCGTGGCGGAGAAAATATTTATCCCAAAGAGATCGAGGAGTTTATCTATACGCACAGCAAAGTTGAGGACGTGCAGGTCATCGGTATTCCGGATAAACAGCTGGGTGAAGAGATTCTGGCTGCAGTCATTCTGAAACCCGGTGAAAGCATGACCGCAGAAGAACTGCAGGCGTACGTACGTCAGAATATGGCGAAACATAAAGTTCCCCGTTACGTTGACTTTGTGGAGGCGTTCCCGCAGAATGCTGCCGGTAAGATCCTTAAATATAAGATGCGCGAAGATGCCGCCAAACGTTTGAATATTGCCAAAGTGGACGGCATCGTGGCTGACTGACAAACATATAAAGGTATTCCAATGAATAAGGAAAAAACTTTTGCAACGATGGACGGCAATGAGGCGTGTGCTTATGCGGCGTATGCTTTTACCGAGGTTGCCGCGATCTATCCGATAACACCCTCCAGTCCGATGGCAGGAAAGACTGACGCCTGGTCGGCAAAGGGTAGAAAGAATGTTTTCGATCAGACGGTAACACTGGTGGAAATGGAATCCGAAGCCGGTGCTGCCGGAGCCATTCACGGTTCACTGGAAACCGGGGCATTGTCTACGACTTTCACCTCCAGTCAGGGATTGCTGCTTATGATACCGGTGATGCACCGTATTGCCGGCGAGCGTTTGCCGGGGGTGCTGCATGTGGCATCGCGGACGGTGGGAACGCATGCGCTTTCCATTTTCGGCGATCACTCTGATGTGATGAACTGCCGTCAGACCGGTTTCGCATTGCTTTCCACTGCAAATTCGCAGGAGATTATTGATCTGGCTCCGGTGGCGCATTTGGCTGCGGTGAAAGGACGCATCCCGTTTCTGCATTTCTTTGACGGGTTCCGTACTTCTCACGAAATGAGCAAGGTGGAGTTGATCGACTATGAGGATTACGCCAAGCTGCTGGATTTTGAGGCGGTGGATGCGTTCCGCGCGCAGGCACTCAACCCGGAACATCCGCGTTTGCGGGCGACGGTTCAGAATGGCGACATCTTCTTTCAGGTGCGTGAAGCGAACAACCGTTTTTATACAGAACTGCCGGCGATCGTTCAGGAATACATGGATAAGATTTCTGCTTTGACCGGCAGAAGTTATCATCTTTTTGATTATTATGGAGCTGCGGATGCCGAAAAGGTCATCATCGCGATGGGATCGGTTTCCGGGGTGGTGAAAGAAACCGTGGATTACCTCAACAGTAAAGGTGAAAAATGCGGATTCCTGCAAGTCCGTCTTTTCCGTCCGTTCTCTGCGGAGCATTTTCTTGCTGCATTGCCGTCAAGTGTCCGCAAGATCGCGGTGCTTGACCGCTGCAAAGAGATGGGCAGTGCCGGTGAACCGCTTTATCAGGATGTTTGTACGGTTATTGCCAATGCCGGTAAGGGCATAAAGGTTATCGGCGGCAGATACGGATTATCCAGCAAAGACGTTGATCCTGCCCAGATCGCGGCAGTGTATAAACACCTTGACAATGAATCACCTTTCGGCAACTTTACCATCGGTATCGAAGATGATGTTACCCATCTTTCGTTGCCGCTTGCCGGCAGCCTTTACCCGGATGACGAACATCAGGTGTGCTGTAAATTCTGGGGATTGGGGTCAGATGGAACTGTCGGTGCGAATAAAAGTACAGTGGAGATTATCAACGCGCATACTCCGAAATTTGCGCAGGCGTATTTTGAATATGATGCCAAGAAATCTTTCGGTGTCACCAAGTCGCATCTGCGTTTCGGAGATCAGCCGATCCGTTCATCATATTATGTGAAATCAGCCGATTTTATCGGTTGTCATAATGAAACATACATCCGTCAGTACGATGTGGCAGGGGAGTTGAAAAAAGGCGGTATTCTGCTGTTGAATACTTCTCTTGATGCTGCCGGACTGGAAAAACTCATTCCTGCAGCTGCCAAGCGTGCGCTTGCGGAAAAAGCGGCACAGCTTTACACGATAGATGCGGTTTCCATTGCTGCGGAACTCGGTTTGGGCAACCATTACAATCTGGTACTGCAGTCGGCGTTTTTCCATCTGGTGAATATCATTCCGGGCGAAGAGGCGGACGGTTATATGAAGGATCTTGCCAAACGGACGTATTTTGCCAAGGGAGACGAGGTGGTTGCCCGCAACTGGGCGGCGATAGATGCGGGTGCCGCAGCATTCCGGAAGATCGATATTCCCGAGGCATGGCGCACTGCTGAAGATGATGAAGAGTGCTGCTGTGCCTCACGTCCGGATGTTGTGAAAAACATTGCCGATCCGATCAACCGTCAGAAAGGCGATGATCTGCCGGTCAGTGCGTTCAAAGGTTATGAGGACGGCGTTATTGATATGGGTTTGACTGCGTATGAGAAACGCGGTATCGCGGTCAAAGTGCCGGTGTGGGATGCTTCAAAGTGTATCCAGTGCAACCGCTGTTCGTTGGTCTGTCCCCATGCGGTCATCCGTCCGTATCTGCTCAATGAGGCGGAGAATGCCGCTAAACCTGCCGGATTTGAAACCTTGGAAGTGCGCGGTAAAGCCGGACTTTATTTTACATTGCAGACCAGTTTTGCCGACTGTACCGGCTGCGGAGCGTGTGTGAATGCCTGTCTTGCCAAAGATAAGGCGTTGAGCATGAAGCCGTACCGTGAAGTTGGCAATCAGATGGAAAAGTGGAACTATGCTCTGAATCTCTCTGACAAAGGAGATGTTTTTGACGTGTGGACGATCAAAGGCAGCCAGTTCCGTCAACCACTGCTGGAGTTTTCGGCTGCGTGTGCCGGCTGCGGGGAAACGCCGTATGCCAAGCTGCTGACCCAGCTTTTCGGAGATCACGTTTACTGGGCGAATGCTACCGGGTGTTCCCAGGCATGGGGTTCACCGATGCCGGGAATTCCGTACACGACCAACAAAGCAGGAAGAGGTCCGGCATGGAGCAATTCGCTTTTTGAAAACAATGCGGAGTTTTCTCTTGGCATGGCGTTGTCAGTCAAACAGCAGCGTGCCAAAGCCAAAATGCGTGTAGCGGAACTGCTGACTTTGGATATTGCGGAAAACATCCGCAGTGCAGCAGAGAAATTCATGGCAGGCTTTGATTCAATCCAGGATTCCCGCATTGCTGCTGATGAGTTGTGTGCCGCGCTTGTCGGCAGCGAACTGCCGCTGGCAAAAGAGATATTGAAGCATCAGGATATGCTGGCTAAAAAGACGTTCTGGATGTTCGGCGGCGACGGTTGGGCATACGATATTGGTTTCGGCGGTTTGGATCATGTAGTGGCAAGCGGAGAAAATATCAATGTACTGGTAGTGGATACCGAGGTTTACAGCAATACCGGCGGGCAGTCTTCCAAAGCTACTCCCATCGGAGCTGTGGCGCAGTTTGCCAGTTCCGGAAAAGCCAGTCCCAAGAAGGATCTTGGGGCGATATTCATGACCTACGGCAATGTTTATGTGGCGCAAGTGGCGATGGGAGCTGACCCGAATCAGCTTATCAAAGCGATCAAAGAGGCGGAGGAATTTGATGGTCCGTCAGTGATCGTGGCTTATACTCCGTGTCTTTCGCACGGATTGAAGTGCGGCATGGGCTGTGCGCAGGATGAGATGAAACGGGCGGTAGAGTCCGGTTACTGGATGTTGTACCGTTACAATCCGGGCAAAGAGAAACCCTTTACTCTGGATTCCAAGCCGCCTGCAGGCTCCTATACGGATTTCCTTGCCGGGGAGACCCGTTATGCGGCATTGAAGCGGACATTCCCCGTCAATGCGGAAAATTTCTTCGCGCAGGGGGCAGAGCAGGCGCAGAAAAAATATCAATACTACAAAAAGATGGAAGACAACCAATAATGGATATTGGTTGTTTAATATAGAAGGATAGAAAGAATTATGGCAGACAAACAGGAGAATGTGCCGTCAAACGTATTCGGCGGCAAGGATGTGACAGAACAACTCAAACTCACAGGCAAACGAATTAGCGAAGCGCGTAAAGCGCTCGGTATCAGTATTCGTGAGATGGCAATTCTGCACAACATTTCCGAAACGGATTATCTCCTGCATGAAAATGGCGAAGTTGATTCTTCCTTTTCATTTTTGCTTAAGACTGCCGAGCGTTTCGGTATGGATATCAATGCTCTGATCACCGGAGAATCTCCGCGGTTGAGTTTTTATACTTTGACGCGCAAGATTGCCGGAACGCGGGTGGAGCGTAGTCCGAATTTTGAGTATTTCCATCAGGCGGCATCCATGAAAAACCGTATGGCGGAACCATTTGTGGTGCATGCTCCGTATATAAGCGAAGATGCTCCGGTACATCTTTCCACCCATGCCGGTCAGGAGTTTGATTATGTTTTGAGCGGCAAACTCAAAATTCAGCTGGAGGATAAAGTTGAGATCCTTGAAGCCGGTGACAGTGTTTATTACGACAGCCGCCATCCGCATGGTATGGTCGCTGTCGGCGGACAGGAGTGTACTTTTCTGGCGGTGGTGATGAAATCCAGTGATGCCACATTGCCGGAAAAAGTCCATCGTGAGATCGTGGAGCAGCCGGCTGATAAAAGTGATTTGATCTATCACCGGTTCATGGATGAAACTATCGATGAAAACGGTCTGCTTACTGCGGTAAAATTCAATATACCGGAGAATTTCAACTTTGCCTATGATGTATTGGATGAACTGGCGAAAAAGCATCCCAACGGCAGAGCGATGCGTTATGTTTCTGCCGATCAGAGCGTGGTGCGTGATTTCACTTACCGGGAAATATCTGAATTGTCCCAGCAGGCGGCGAATTATTTTACATCATTGGGCATCAAAAAAGGCGACCGGGTATTGCTGATTTTGAAACGGCATTATCAGTACTGGTATGTGATCAATGCGCTGCACCGTATCGGAGCAGTGGCGATCCCTGCGCCCAATCAGTTGTTGGCAAAAGATGTGGAGTACCGTTTGCAGAGTGCGAATGTCCGCATGGTCGTTACCACCTCGGAAAAAGGTGTTGTCGATGCGGTCAATGAAGCGTGCAAGGCGGTTTCGTCGGTGGAGTTCAAACTTTCCGTCAATGGCAGTGTGGATAACTGGCTGGATTTTGATGCGTCATTGGAGCGTTTCAGCAAGGTGTTCCCGCGTCCGGCGGATCACAAGGTCAGCGATCCGATGCTGATGTTCTTTTCCAGCGGAACTTCCGGTTATCCGAAAATGGTGCTGCATGATCACGCGTACCCGCTTGGTCATATCATGACTGCCAGATGGTGGTTGAATGTTCAGCCCGGCGAACTGCATTTCACCATCAGTGATACCGGCTGGGGCAAATCGGCGTGGGGCAAACATTACGGACAGTGGCTGTGTGAAGCGCAGGTGTTCGTCTTTGACTTTGACCGGTTCCATGCCGATGAGATATTGCCGATGTTCAAGAAACACAATATTTCCACATTCTGT
This sequence comes from Lentisphaerota bacterium, assembly GCA_015061525.1. Taxonomy (GTDB): domain Bacteria; phylum Verrucomicrobiota; class Lentisphaeria; order Victivallales; family Victivallaceae; genus UBA1784. Next base: position 5,006 of record SUWK01000061.1, on the reverse strand, counting down.
GCGCCGCCGACGATGTACCGTTTCTTCATCAAGGAAGATTTGAGTAAATATGATTTTTCAACGCTGAAATATGCCGCGACCGCCGGAGAAGCACTTAATCCGGAGGTGTTCCACCAGTTTTACAGCGTGACCGGTTTGAAGATCATGGAGGCTTTCGGTCAGACTGAAACGACCATGTCGCTGGGCAATCTGGTCGGCACGGTACCCCAGCCGGGGTCAATGGGCCGTCCGAGTCCTCAATATCCGATCGTGCTGCTTGATGCCGATTGCAATCCGGTGGCAGCAGGAGAAACCGGGGAAATCTGTATCCGGGCGGATAAACCGGGAGATATTCCCGGACTTTTCTGCGGGTACAACAATGATCCGGAGCGTACTTCCGAAGCATGGCACGATGGATTTTACCATACCGGTGACGTTGCATGGTGCGATGAGAGCGGTTGTTACTGGTATGTCGGCAGAAGTGATGATGTGATCAAAACGTCCGGTTACCGTATCGGACCGTTTGAGGTGGAAAGCGTCATCATGGAATTGCCGTATGTCTTGGAGTGTGCCGTGACCGGTGCGCCTGACCCGGTGCGAGGTCAGGTTATCAAGGCGTGGATCATGCTGACCAAAGATACCGTTGGTTCGGATGAGTTGAAAAAAGAGATCCAGGATTATGTAAAAGCGCACACTGCGCCATATAAATATCCCCGGTTGATCGAGTTCGTAGACAGTCTGCCTAAAACGACCAGCGGCAAGATACGCCGGACCGAGCTGCGTAATAAATGAACAAATGAATATTCTGCGCTTTTTCTGAAAGGGAAAGCGCAGAATTATTAATTACGTTTTTCCGGAAGGTCATTATTTTATGAAAAAACATATATTTATTCTGACGTTGTTTGCGTTACTTTGCTGCGGCAGAGTTTTTGCCGATGCACAATATTACCGCTACAGTGACGACCGTCAGGTGTATTATACCCGGGACAATAAAATTTACCGTTACAGCGATGACCGTCAGGTTTATTACATACGGGATAACAAAGTTTACCGTTACAGAGATGACCGTCAGGTGTATTACATGCGCGATGATAAAGTTTACCGCTACAGTGATGATCGTCAGTTGTTTTACTTCCGGGATAACAGGATCTACCGTTACAGCGATGACCGTCAGCTCTATTATTTCCGGGATGACAAGTTTTACCGTTACAGAGATGACCGCCAAATCATTTACTGGCGCGGTGAAGACTTTAAGATGGTGCGGTTTATGGTGCTGATGCTGATGGATATGTGACAAATAACCAATATACATAAATATATAAGGAAAGTTTTTTATGAAAATAGCCATTACCTGTGAAAATGATACTGTGTTCCAGCACTTTGGACATACTCCGGAGTTTGCGGTTTTTGAGACTGTTCCCGGCAAAGTGGTCAGTGAAAAACGTCTGGCGACGGGGGAATCCGGCCATGGTGCGCTGGCAACACTGCTGGCGGAGGAAAAAGTGGAGCTGCTTATTTGCGGCGGTATCGGCGGCGGAGCGATCAATGCGCTCGCCAATGCCGGAATCGAGGTCGTCGGCGGAGCACAGGGGAATGTGCGCGAGGTTGCGGAAGCATTTGTCAATGGTTCTTTACAGGTACGCAGTGATTTTCACTGCAGCCACCACCACGATCATGGAGCCGGTCATGATTGCGGCAGTCATAAATGCGGTGGCGGCAGTTGCGGAAATCATTGAGATACATTTAAGGAATAAAAATTATGAAACTTGCAAGTTTGTTTCAGGATGGCGCAGTTCTCCAGCGTGATATGGATATCCCGGTCTGGGGTAAAAGTGAACCTGGAGTGTATATCGAAGCTGTTCTTGACGGCAAAAGTGCCGCAACCCGTTGTTCCGCAGACGGTTCATTTATGATCTATTTGCCCTCCCATGAAGCCGGCGGTCCCTACGAACTGACGGTCACGATCCCGGAACTGAATGAAACTCTGGTACTGAAAGATATTCTTATCGGTGAAGTGTGGCTGGCATCCGGTCAATCCAATATGGAATACCTTCTGGGCAGTGATTGGCGGATCATCCAGGAAGATGACGATTCGGAAGTGTTAGGACGTAAACAGGAGAAACTTTTCGGTGAGATGGTAAATGATCCGGATAAGCTGCGTTTCTTCAATGTTGAAAAAAATGCGTCCGGGACAAAAGAAACCTCCTGTAAAGGTTCATGGTGCAAGATGACCGCTGAAAATATCCCGCAGTGTTGTGCGGTCGGCGGCTGGTTCTCGCTGGGATTGCAGATGCACTTGGATGTTCCGGTCGGTCTGATCGCCTCATCATGGGGTGGTACGATCGCTGAAGCATGGACGAGTTACGAGGCTTTGGCTGCGGCGGCGGAAACGCGGAATCTGGCAAAGATGGTGCGTCGTATCCACTGGGCGGGCAAAGATCATTGGAAAAACAGTGTGCCGGACAAAGTGGTTATTGATTTTGAAAAAATCGATTCAGTAAAAGCTGACCCGGGTATTCCGGAAAGTTCGTTTGAATATACGAAAGTTGACTTTGATGATTCAGACTGGCAGAGCATGAATGTCGGCGGCAGCTGGATAAAACAGCACATCAACAACAATGGTTCAACGTGGGTGCGCAAGAGCGTGGACATCCCGGAATCATGGTCAGGGTGTCACATCCATCTGCAGGGCGGCGCGGTAGACAAACACGATATAACTTTTTTCAATGGCGTGGAGATCGGGCGTACCGGCAGCGGATTTGATTTGGAATCCTACAATATACAACGCTCATATCCGATCCCGCCGGAGCTGGTCAAAGCCGGTAAAGCGGTGGTGGCCATCCGCGGATTTGCGTTTGCTTACGATGGCGGAGTCAACGGCAAATGGAAATTGGTCAACGATGATAATGGTGAAAAGATCGACCTGTGCGGTGAGTGGAAGGCAAAAGCGGAATACGATTTCGGTATGGCGAATATTTCCAGAATCGCCGGAGCTTTCGGCAGAGGTAACCCCAATACGCCGTCAATTCTCTTCAACGGCATGATCAATCCGCTTTTGCCGTATGCACTGCGTGGAGTGATCTGGTATCAGGGAGAATCCAATGCCAAGAGCGTGAAAGATGCTGTTGCGTACCGTGATATTCTTCAGAATATGATCGATGACTGGAGGCGGGCGTTCGGTAATCCGGATATGCCGTTTATCATGGTCCAGTTGGCAGGGTTCGGCCCGAAAGAAGCGTTTTTTGTTGATTCCCCGTGGGCGGAACTGCGTGAATCGCAGCGGCTTCTGGCGAAAAATGATCCGGATACATTCATGGCGACAGCCATTGATATCGGTGAAGAAGAGGATATTCATCCGCAGAATAAATTCGATGTCGGTAAACGTTTGGCGATGTGTGCATTGCATCATGTTTACGATTGTGCCGATGCGGTTCCTTCCGGACCGGAAGCGGTCAAAGCTGAAGTTGAGGGCAGTGCGGTGCGCGTGACATTCAAGTATGCCGACGGAATGAAACTGATTTCAGAAGAGCCGGTATTTTTCCTCGCTGGTGAAGATGGCAAATTCTTTGCCGCAGATAAAGTGGAAGTAGATGGGGAAAGTGTGATACTTTCAGCGGCAGCGGTTCCGGTTGTGCGTGAAGTGCGTTGCTCATGGGCGGACTTCCCGTCAGTTACGCTTTATAATGCAGCCGGATTGCCGGCATCATCATTCCGCATGGAGCTGAAGTAACGATCGTGAAAATCATCATCGCTCCGGATTCGTACAAAGGCGCGCTGCGCGCGGAAAAAGTTGCAGAAGCTCTGGCAGAGGGGTGGAGAAGTATCCGCCCCGGCGATCAACTGTTCACCATCGGGCTGTCTGATGGTGGAGAAGGGATGGCAAGTGCCATGGCGCATGCAAGAAATGGCAGATTTGTGGAAATTTCTGCCGTGGATGCATTGATGCGGCAGGTTCGTGCCAAAGCGGTAATGATTGGAGACAGTGCCGTGCTGGAAACAGCTGAAGCCAACGGTATAGAGCGTTTGAGCCGCAGTGAACTTGATCCCTTATCGGCGACGACTTACGGTGTGGGAATGATGATAAAATATCTGCTTGATGCCGGATGCCGCAGTTTTATTACCGGTATCGGCGGCAGTGCTACTGTAGACGGCGGTATCGGTATGCTGCAGGCACTCGGTGCGGAATTTTTCGACGAATCCGGAAACAGAGTTGCTTCGGGTGCCGGGGGAGGAGCGTTGGGAAAGATCGCAAAAGCGGATTTGACAACGCTTGATGACCGTCTGAAAGAGTGTGATATACTGGTTGCATGTGACGTGACCAATCCATTGTGCGGCAGTAACGGTTCGGCGGCGGTATTTGGGCCGCAGAAAGGTGCGACTGCAGAGATGGTGAAAGTTCTGGATGCCAACTTGCGGCATTGGGCTGGACTTTTCAATGATGACGGTACGCATCCGGGGGACGGAGCTGCCGGAGGTTTGGGGTTCGCATTGCGGAAGATCCTTGGCGGCAAACTGGTTTCCGGTGCGGAATTGATATTGAAATACAGCGGATTTGATGCGGCATTGGATGGTGCGGATTTGGTAATCACCGGGGAGGGCTGCAGTGATGAGCAGACCGCCTGTGGAAAACTTTGTTCGGTGGTAGCCGAACATGCCCGCAAATTTCAAGTACCGACGGTGTTGGTTTCCGGTGCGCTGCGCGGGGATACAGCGGCATTGGAAAAGTGCTTTGCCGGTTGTTTCAGTATCGCAGCCGGACCGGGAACATTGGATGATGCCATTGCCGCTACCGGGGAAAACCTCCGCCGCATGGGGGCAAATCTGGCACATTTGTGCAAATAGGACTTAAAGAAAGGCTCTGTTCCCGATATTGGTTGATGCCCTCCGTGGAACGTTCAATGCACGCACTGCGAGCACCGCGAGGGTGCGAGCGCGCAGTCCGCATGCGAATGAACTTTGCGAGCATTTACATGCGAGCAAAGCCGATGCAACAAAAGTTGCGAGGATGAGCGGAGGACGAGCAAAAG
>SUWK01000060.1 GCA_015061525.1 Lentisphaerota bacterium | reverse complement strand
CCCGGGAGCGCAGGCGCAATAACTTAATGGAAGAACCCAGTGGCTTTGAGGAGTCACGGGAAGGCTCTTGAGGGAGGGGAGTTTGAGGGGAGGGAAACGCAGTGTCCCGCCCCTCTCCGCTTTCTTTTGCAAAAAAGAAAGCTTGGCAAAGAAAATGAATCGTCGCGCCGCTCCGCTGTCGCGGCTTGATCGACGCTTTTTTGAAAAAAAAGCTTTGCAAAAAACTCAGTGGAAAAACACCCGCTGGTTTTTTCTTTTTTTGGGGTGGTTCGGTTCTGCGGGCTGCCGCCCTCCGTACCCATCCGTACTCATCCGTACCCATCCGTACACCGGCTGTCGCTCACCCCGGCATAAGCAGTTCATCGCGCCGCTCCGCTGTCGCGGCTTGATCGACGCTTTTTTGGAAAAAAGCTTTGCAAAAAAACTCAATAGAGTAACACCCTCCACAACTTATGTATGCAATATGTTATCAATCTGTACCGGGAACAGAGCTATTATTTTAATAAAAAGATTAGCTGTGACTAATTGACAAGTGGATTTCCCGGTATTATATTATAGAAAAAGCAGAAAAAATGATTCAAATTAGGGGAGATTTCTGAGAAATGGAAAGACGAATTGTCGCGTTGGCGGATATGCCGGTCGGCAGCAAGGCGACGATAACCGGAGTTTCACCAGACTCCCGCGGCCGTAAAAAATTTGCGGATGTGGGAATAGTTCCGGGGGAGGAGCTGATGGTGGAGGCTCATGCTCCTTTTGGCGGATTGATCCGGATAAAGGTGCTGGGCAGCAGCGTGGCACTGCACCGTGATGATGCAGCAGGCATTGCAGTAAAAGAGATGGAGGTTCTCCATGCGTAAACAATTCCGAATCGCTCTTGCCGGAAATCCGAATTGCGGCAAGACCTGTATATTCAACTCGCTCACCGGGGCGCGCCAGCATGTCGGCAATTATCCCGGCGTTACGGTGGAAAGCAAATCCGGCAATTTCTCTCTCGGCGACATAGATATTGAATTGATCGACCTGCCGGGAGTCTATTCCCTGTCCAGTTCTTCTCCGGAAGAGGCGGTGGTTTTCCGTGAATTGACCAAACCCGGCATCGATTTGATCGTCAATGTGATCGACTCCACCATTCCCCGGCGCAGCATGTACCTGACCACCCAGCTTGCCGAGCTGCACATTCCCATGCTGCTGGCATTCAATATGAGTGATGATGCCAAGAAAAAAGGTCTGCAGTTTGACATTGCCAAGCTGGAAACCTATTTCGGTTCTCCGATCGTCCAGACAGTCGGCAATACGGTCACCGGGGTCAAGGTTCTCAAGGACCGGTTGGCTCTTGAACTGGAAAATCTGGATGACCACGGTGTGCCGATGCTCTCTTACGGGGCGGACATCGACGAGGCGATCCAGGCGGTCGCAGATAAAATAGATTCTCTTGGTATCGCTGAATATCAGCATATCCCGTCACGCTTTTTTGCGATCAAACTGCTGGAAAAGGATACCTGTGTCCAGCAGATAGAATTTTTCCGGCCGGCGTGGGACGAGGTGGATAAGCAAATTCTGCATCTGCGGGAAAAACACGCCATTGAAGCGGATACCTTTATGGCAGACCGCCGCTATGCGATGCTCGCCGGGGCGTGCCGGGAAACGATTTCCAGCACGATGGAAAAACGGCGGGAAATATCCGATAAAATAGACTTGGTGATGACCAATAAATTTCTGGGATTTCCGCTGTTTCTGGCGATAATGTACGGAACATTCTGGTTCACCTTTGTCTGTGCGGCTCCATTGATGGAGTACATCGAGAGCTTTTTCGGCTGGCTCGGTACTTTTATCGGCACATTGTGGAACCCCCAGACGCTGCCGTACTTGCGCAGTCTGGTCATCGACGGGATCATATCCGGGGTGGGGGGCGTTATCGTTTTTCTTCCCAACATCCTCTTCCTTTTCTTTGCCATCGCCATACTGGAGGAGTCCGGTTACATGTCGCGTGCCGCCTTTGTGATGGACGGGGTGATGCGCCGTTTCGGTCTGCAGGGTAAATCCTTTGTGCCGCTGGTGCTGGGTTTCGGCTGCACGGTTCCGGCAATCATGGCTACCCGCACGATCGAATCTGACCGTGACCGCAAGATCACCATCATGGTGCTGCCGTTTATGAGCTGCGGAGCGCGGCTGCCGATCTATGCATTGATTATTCCGGCGTTTTTCGCCCAGAAATATCAGGCTTTTACCATGTGGCTGATCTACATTATCGGTGTGCTGGTGGCTCTTATCGGAGCGAAACTGATGAAATCCACACTTTTCAAAGGTGACGGCGAAGTTTATCTGATGGAACTGCCGCCGTACCGGATGCCGACTCTGAAGAGTTTGATGTTCCACATGTGGGATCGCGGCAGAATGTATCTGCAGAAAGCCGGAACCATCATTCTCTTTACCAGTATACTGCTTTACGTTTGCAATACTTATCCGCAGAAAAAAGAGTTCTCTGCGGACTATGATGCTCAAATCGCGGCAGTTGAAAGGAGTGAAAACAGTGAAGAAAAAGTCAAAGCCATTGAAAATGCCAAACTTGCCGAAAAGATGGAGTATACCGTTTCCGGCAGGGTCGGCAAATTTCTGGAACCGGTATTCAAACCGGTCGGATTTGACTGGAAGGTGACCACCTCCATGATCGGAGCTTTGGCGGCGAAGGAAGTTTTTGTGGCGCAGATGGGGATTTTGTACCATGAGGGCAGCGATGCCGGTGAAGAGTCAAGCACTCTGCGGGCGCAGCTGGTGAAAAATTACACCCCGCTTCAGGCGTTCTGCATCATGCTTTTCTGTCTGCTTTCCATCCCCTGTCTGGCAACGCTGGCGATCATCAAAAAAGAGCTGAACTCCTGGAAAATGGCAATCATTGAAGCCGGAGCTTTGTTCGCACTGGCATACATTGTGACCTTTATGGTCTATCAGCTCGGCACTCTGCTGCATATCGGCACTAAGTTTCTCGGCTGACGTTCGCTTGTTACTCCGGCAGAACGGATCTGCCTTTTTTACGGTATTCTGTCGGAGTACAGGCAAAGTGCTGCCGGAACTCTCTGGCAAAGAACATCGGTGTGGAAAACCCGCACTCATCGGCGATCTTTTTGACCGGTTCATCACTCAAACAGAGCATTTGGGCGGCTTTTTCCAAACGGCAGCGGATAATGTACTGCCCCGGCGGAGTATTCAGATGTCTGACAAAAAGCCGGGTCAAAGTCCGCGGATCGACTTTGCACTCCTGCGCCAATTCGGAACGTGACAGCCGGAAATTTTTCTGCCGCAGAATATACAGAGCCTTATCCAGCAGTGCCGAAGTCGACGGCTTGCGCTGCTGCTGCTGTTGAACCTCCCGCAGAAAGGTGAAGATCGCCGTATCCAGTTCTTTTCTGGAACTCCCGTTCTTTATCAATTTATAAATATTTTCCAGCAACGCTGTGATCTTTTCCGGATCACGCATGGTAAGCACCGCCGGATCATGCGGAGCGATCTGATCGCAAATGGCATTCTGCGTGGCGTTGCTGCTCAAAAGCAGACAGTATTTCACCGCCATTCCACCGGGGGGAGTTCGCAAAGTTACCGGGGTGCGTCTGGCGATCACCAGATCCCCGGCTTTGGCTTGCAAGGTGGATCTGGCACTTTGCAGTATTATGCCGCCTTCCAGAAAGAAGTTGAACGAAATATAGCGGTCAAACTCCTTGTCGATCGACCACTCTTCGCCCCAGCGGCTCACTCCGAAGGCAAAACAGTGCAGAATATTGACACTGGCACTTTCGGCAAAGTCGTTGTTCAGATAAAACGTCTCATCTTCACCGGGGTGACCGAGGTGATTTTTACGGATGATGTGCCGGGGAGTGAAAAAAATTTTCTCGTCCGGGGAATTTGTATCATTTGTATTCATCAATGTCCCAAAAGTGCATGTTTTCCAGTTGCGAAAATTATCTATTGTCTGTATAATATATACTATACAACATATTTGTTCAAGAAACGAAAGGATAAATTGTGAAAATTGTGATTATCGGCGGCGGCAGTGTTTTGTGGACGCCGCGCCTCGGCTGCGACTTTCTGCTGGAAGATGCGCTGGATGGTTCTGAACTGGTACTCAACGACATCGACCGCGATGCAGCAGTTCTTTGCGCCCGGTATCTGCGTGCCGCCAATGCCCAGCTGAAAAAGCATTGGAAAATTTCAGTAGCCGGTATCGACAGCGCGCTTAAAGGTGCCGATCTGGTGCTGGTTTCCATATCCACCGGCGGTTTTGAAGCTATGGCGGTGGATTACAATGTCCCGGAAAAATACGGTGTTTATCACACTGTCGGCGACACCACCGGTCCGGGAGGTATTTCGCGCAGCTTGCGTAATATCCCGGTATTTATCGACATTGCCCGCAAGATGAATAAATATTGTCCGGATGCGTGGATGCTCCATGTGACCAACCCGCTGACCCAGCTTACCCGGGCGGTGGAGCGCAGCGGACTTATCCGCACCATCGGCATGTGCCATGAATATACCGGAGCCATCGGAACACTTTCAGCATTTTTCGGTGTTGACCGCTCGGAGATCGACTCATTGTGCGTGGGTGTGAACCACTTCACCGTATTGAAAGATCTGACGGTCAAAGGCGTCAAGGACCCCATGAAACAGTTGACCGTGGCAAACTATATCGAGTTTGAAAAAACTTCACGCGGCAAACAGCTCTCCGGGACAGTTGATGACATCGTGGAACAGGCGGCGGCAGCACCGGAACCCGGAATGCTGCTGCCGGGGTATCTGCACTTCTGTCTGGCGGAAAAGTGGGGGTTCTACCCATTGGCGGGCTGTCCGCATGTCTGTGAAAGTCTGCCGGGAATCAACACTTCGCCGGAAATGCTGGCAAAATGGAGCATTTACCGCAAAGGCGTGCTGCCCAACCGCCCAAAAGCCAAAGCTGAACGCCGGGATAAAGTGCTGAAAGTTCTTGAAGAACGCGCCGCCGTGCCGGAAGCTGCTGAACGCTCGCGCGAAATGATCGCCGATGCCGCTGTCGGCTTGCTCACCGGCGAACCGCGCCGGGTGATCGCGGCATGTGCCAACCGGGGACAGATCGACGATCTGCCGCGGGATGTGACGGTGGAAACCTGGGCTCTGGCAACGCGGTGCGGCATCCATCCGGTGGCATCGGGCAAACTTCCGGTGTCTGTCAAAGGTTTTATGGAACAGATCGTTACCGAGGAGGAGCTGACCGTGGAAGCGGCTCTTACCGGCAGTTTTGATACTTTTGTGCAGGCTCTGGTCGCCTCACCGATGCTGGCGGATAAATCCGCCGCTCCGGCTCTGGCAAAAGAGCTGCTTGAAGGCAATAAACAATATTTACCGCAATTCACCAAATTTTAACAAAAAAGGAGTACCGGTTATGAAAAAACGTTCTTTCACCCTGATCGAGCTGCTGGTGGTCATCGCTATCATCGCCATTTTGGCGGCTATCCTGCTTCCTGCACTCAACAGTGCCCGCGAGCGCGGCAGAACTGCCTCGTGCATATCCAACCACAAACAGACGATGAACTATACCCTGATGTATATTGATGCCAACGATGATCGTTTGCCTTACGGTGCAACGGTAAGCAATGATGATTGGCGCGATCAGATACTTGAATTTCACCAGCCGGGTGTTAAGCCGTCAGACAAAGACACCTCTTTTCTGGGCTGTCCTTCTGATGCCGGATGGGAAGCCCCGGAAACCAGTTTGCTGATGAATAGCAATTTTAAGGTGGATAAAACCCAAAATGTGGATTACAACAAACTCAGTGCGATCACCAATTCTCCGGTTTTGACCTTTGTTGACCGTTCAAGTTTTGTGACCAGTCAGATCGGGGCGACATTTTATCCGATAAGCGGCGAAGAATTGCGTATCGGTTATCTGCATAATGGTGCGGTAAACACCTCATTCCTTGACGGTCATGCGGAAACGATCAACCGGAAAATCCATATTGATGCTTGGGTAAGATACGGCAACCGGCTGCCGGTTGACATTCAATTCTGGGCTCCGGATCTGAACATGAAATTTTAAGTATAAAGGTCAGATAAATGAAAAAATTTTTAAGTTTTCTGTTGCTGGCAGCGGCATTTGCCCTTTCCGCCGCTGAAATCAAAGTTCCGGTTTTTTATCAGCGCAAAGGCAATGTGAAAGATTTTCAGATCGCCAAAGCCGGTTATCTGGCGGATAAAGATCAGTATATTTTCGCTCTGGAGATCAAAAATCTGCCGGAGTTTTTCAAGGGCGACTCCTCTATCGCACTCTACTGGATCTGTGACGGTGACAAAAATACCGGTCGTTATCCCGGCCGTCAGGGCGTTGATCTGCAGTTCAATCTGAATTTGAAACGCAATACTTTGCAGGTCATAAGCTGGCAGGATGATAAAGTGCGCACCAATCTTCCCTGCAGTGCTGAAGAGTGGGGGCTCAAAATCAACGGTGATGAGCTTTTCCTGATCGTGGACAGCAAAGTGCTTGCCAATGAAAAAATCATGGAAAACTCTCACATGCAGATCAACCTTTACTGCAACGGCAAACGGGCAGATGCCGTCTGGCCGAGAATTTCCGGCAAAGGCAACGGTTCGTTTCTGACCATTCCCGGTGAAAAAGCAACCGCTGTCGGCAGTGACGACAGTAATGTTAAAGTTCCGGTTCTGTTCAAACGCCGTGGCGATGTGCCGGATTTCAAAACTATGCAGGCTGGAGCCATGATGGATGATGGCAAATATATCTTTGCATTCAAGATCAAAAACTTGCAGACCATGCTCGCCGGAAAAGCCACCCTCGGATTTTACTGGAACAGCGACAACGATAAAAATACCGGCCGTTTCCCCGGTTCTCAGGGGGTGGATGTCCAGTTGAATGTCAATTTGAGTGCCCGCAGCATGAAAGTCCTCTACTGGCACTCTGCTGAAGGTTACCGGGTGTGGACCGCCTATGAGGATGACTACCTGATCGAAGCGGTGGATGATGTGCTTTACATCGGTCTGCGCAAGCCCGCTTTTGAAAAGCTGCCGATCAAATCACAGTCGGCATTTCAGGCGAAATTCGGTCATAACCGCAAAAATGACGATGTGGTCAATTGCAAAGTCGATTACAATACCAAAGTTACCGATGTGATCCTGCCGGGATTGAAATTCATCCGTTTCGGCGCTTTGTCAAGCACCCGTAAAAAAGAAAGTTACGCCGTCCTGATCGATCGCGGTCAGGCGGCGGCGACCGTCTGGGACTGCGGGGGGGAGCGTTTTTCCCCCTCTGAAGCGACTCCAAAATTTTCCGGTAAAAGCGGCACAATGACTCTGAAAGCTGCCCGGGGCGAAACCGCCTCATTTTTTTTCGCCGTTGAAAGCGCAGAAAACTTTGATTCTCTGGATCTCCAGCCGGGAAATCTGACGGGAAAATCCGGTAACATCATCGCCGCCAAAGATCAGCAGATCCAGTATGCCGATTTCGTCGCCAACGACCGTGGCGAACTATTCACCGATGTACTGCTCAACAAATTTCCGGGTAAAAGCGTGAAACGGCAATTCGCCGTCTGGCACGTTACCGTCCCCCGTGATGCCGCCGCCGGAACTTACAAAGGTGAACTTGCCCTGACCATCGGCGGAAAAAAAGACAAATCCATTCCGGTGGAACTGACTGTCTACAACTTTGCCATCCCCGAAGTTCCGGCGATGCGCAGTGCTTTTTCCATCAAACAAAGTCCCATCGCCTACCGTTTCCGCAACCGGGAAATGGCGGAAAAAGTTTACCGTGATGTCATTGATATGGAACACCGTTTCCGTATGGGACCGCGTCTGCCGGCAAAAGAGCCGAAAATCACACTGGATGAAAACGGCAAACTGCATATCGACTGGAGCAGATTTGATGCCGAAGCCAAAATGCTTTTCAATGAGAAAAAAGTCAATGCCCTGCAGGTTCCCGCCGGTCAGCTGGGCAGTCACGGCCTTTTTGTCAGGTGGAACAGTATTCTGAAAAAAAATTACAAAGACACTCATGATCCGGAGTTCCAAAGCGTCTGGAAACAATACGTCCGCCAGTACGTTGACCACATGAAAGAAATGGGCTTTTATGACAAAATGCTCTTTATCGTTTGGGATGAACCTTACGGTCTGGAAGAACCCATCAGCGGTGCAAAACAGGCTCGTGCAGTCGCCCCCGATCTGCCCATCGGTATTTTTATCGACCGCTACGACAAGGAACTTAACGAACACATCGATATCTGGCTGGTAACTTTGCAGACGATCGCCCAGGTGGTGAAAAATGCCAAAGGCAAACGGGTATGGCTCTACAATTCAAACGGAGTTAACAACTTCCGTATTCCGGCTTCCGATTTGCGCAGTTTCTTCTTCCTTGCCGATCGCTGCAATATCGAGGGATTTTTAAGTTCCAGTATCTCTGACATCACATCCTGCGGTATTAAAAACGGCGTGTTTTACAACCTCTATCCCCAGCACTGTTTCTTCTACGTTTCCGATGACGGCGAAGTCTACGATTCATGGAGACTGGTGCTGCTGCGTCAGGGGTTCAATGACTTTGACTATCTGGCTCTCTACAGAAAACTCCTGAAAGCCAAAGGTATGGATGTCCCCAAATGGCTCACCGATGCCGAACCCGGTTTTGATGCCGACGGTATGCCGGACTTCAAAATCAACCGCACCGCCCAGCTTGATGCCTTACGCGACCGTGTTGCCAAAGAAATCGAACAACTTACTTTTCTTTTTACGAAAAAAGAAAAGTAAGCAAAAGAAAAACGATATGTCGCACCGCTCCGTTGTCGCGGCTTGATCGACGCTTTTGAAAAAAGCTTGGCAAAACCCAAGTGGAGTAACATCCGCTGGGTTTTTCTTTTTGATGCCCTCAGTGGCATGTTCAACGCTCGGGTGCGAGGCGGTTGCCGCCGAGCGCGCAGTCCGCATGCGAATGTACTTTGCGAGCAAAACCATGCGAGCAAAGCCGACGCAACAAATGTTGCGAGGATGAGCGGAGGACGAGCAATAAGCCGCGAGCGACCGGAAAGAGTGCCGACGGCACTCGCCCCGGGAGCGCAGGCGCAATAACTTAATGGAAGAACCCAGTGGCTTTGAGGAGTCACGGGAAGCCCGCTTTCTTTCACGAGAAAGAAAGCTTTGCAAAGAAAGCGAACTGTCGCGCCGCTCCGCTGTCGCGGCTTGATCGATTTATTTTTTGCACAGCAGTATGCGGCAAGCCCGGGTTTTGCAAGGAGCAAGCAAAGGAGCATACTATGTATGTGACTGCGCGAGCGACGCCCGCAAGGCGCGGGATTGACCATAATGCAAAGCAAAAAACGCTTTTGAAAAAGCTTTGCAAAACCCAAGTGGAGTAACATCCGCTGGGTTTTTCTTTTTGATGCCCTCTGTGGTATGTTCAACGCACGGGTGCGAGGCGGTTGCCGCCGAGCGCGCAGTCCGCATGCGAATGAACTTTGCGAGCAAAACCATGCGAGCAAAGCCGATGCGACAAATGTCGCGAGGATGAGCGGAGGACGAGCAATAAGCCGCGAGCGACCGGAAAGAGTGCCGACGGCACTCGCCCCGGGAGCGCAGGCGCAATAACTTAATGGAAGAACCCAATGACCCGCAACAGTCACGGGAAGGCCCTTGAGGGAGGGGAGTTTGAGGGGAGGGAAACGCAGTGTCCCACCCCTCAAGCCCGCTTTCTTTTGCAAAAAAGAAAGCTTGGCAAAGAAAATGAACCGTCGCGCCGCTCCGATGTCGCGGCTTGATCGACGCTTTTTTGGAAAAAAGCTTTGCAAAAAACTCAGTGGAGTAACACCCGCGTGAATGTTTCTTTCACGAGAAAGAAAGCTTGGCAAAGAAAGCGGATTGTCGCGCCGCTCCGCTGTCGCGGCTTGATCGACGCTTTTTTGGAAAAAAGCTTGGCAAAACCCCCTGCAAGCTCTGCAAATCACAATCCGGCGAGAGCTTCTTTGATTCTGGCAAAGTTTTCTTTAGCTTTGATTTCTGATCTGTAATGAAAAATCCTGCCGGTCGGGGATACTATCCGGCTGCGGCGGCGGAAACGGCGGGTGTAGAACCGCCAGGAGTCAAACTCATCTTTGCACGAGAAGCCGGGGATAAAATCCGACTTGACCGCTCCGTCTGCCGCAATAAGTTCAAGAGCGGCGATATTGTAGTAACACTCCCGCGCATTGCCGTTAAGCACCTCCTGCAGACGATCAACGTATTTGGGCGAAAGATGTGAGAATGTTTCGCGGAATGGTTCGGCGGTACGGTGGTGGATGATGGGGATTTTGCAGAATTTTACAGTTTCCTGCGGAATATGCATCCTGTATTGCTGAAAGTGGTTGACCGGTTCCGGCAGTCCAGCCAGTCCCAACGGGTAGGTTTTTTCTTTGAAAAGGAAAAGTTTGAGCATATTGTCATCCACGCAGAAGATGTTTATTACCGGCAGAATTGATATTTGCTGACAGTTTTTTATGTCATCAGGGGAAATTTCTCCGGCTGTACCCAACAGGATCACCCGGCGGATTTTGATCTTCTCCTGCGCCAGATAAGCAGCGCACTTCAACGTGATCCTGCCGCCGAGGGAATGACCGATGACGGTGACATTTTGCGGGTCGCGGTTTTTTATTTCCTGAAAAAGTTCAATGGCACAGTGTTCTGCGTTGCGTTTGGCTTTTGACCACAGGCGGTCACTGTCCCATTTCCGGATATGGACGGTGTCGCCGGGGAAGATGTTCCGGATCTTTTCCCCGGTTCGGGAGTGATCCTTCCATGCCGAGTACCAGCCGGGGACAAAATAGACCGTTCCGGCAAAGCCACTCAGCTGCCAGAGCATGAACAATACCGCGATAAAACGTTTCATCGCAATATCACTCCATTAAGGCGCGCAGTTCCGCAAGCGAGATGCCTCCGGAAGCGGCGGGATTTTCCACGAGAGTCTGAAACAACTCTCTTTTTTTCTGCTGAAGCTGCAGAACTTTTTCTTCCACAGAGTCTTTCATTACCAGTTTGATGGTGGACACCGTTCTTGTTTGACCGATACGGTGGGTACGGTCGGCGGCCTGCAGTTCCACGGCAGGGTTCCACCACGGGTCGTAGATGATAACAGTATCTGCTGAAGTCAGATTCAGACCGGTACCGCCGGCTTTCAAACTCAACAAAAAGAGCGGAATTTCCGGATCGTTGTTGAAACGGTCGACGCGTTCCTGACGGTCGCGGGTGCTGCCGTCAAGATATTCAAAGGGAATATCTGCAGCATTGAGCAGCGGGATCAAAAGTTTCAACATCGAGGTGAACTGACTGAAAAGCAGAACTTTATGACCGCTGTCGATATTTTGTTGAAGCAGTTCCATAAGCAGTTCTGTTTTGCCGGAAACCACATCGCCGGCAGAGTTTTCCGGGAGCAGGGCCGGGTGACAGCAGCACTGGCGCAGCCGCAGCAGCAGAGCGAAAAGTTCGGCATTGCCGCCGGATTTGAGGGTTTCACGGTTGTCATCAAGGAGTTTTTTATAAAGAATCTGCTGGTCGGGACTCATCTCACAGAAGATGGTACTCTCATGTTTTTCAGGCAGATCTGCGGCAACTTCGCTTTTGGTCCGGCGTTTGATAAATGGCGATATCCTGCCGGTGAACTCTGCCTGCAGCTCCGGGTCATTGGCGATATTGGTGTAACGGCGGCGGAACGCCGGAAGAGTGCCGAGGAGACCGGGCTGAAGGAAATCCATCACGCTCCAGAGGTCATCAGGAGTGTTTTCCAGCGGCGTACCGGTCAAAACCACCCGGTGGGCGGCCCGGATGCTCTTGCAATTTTTTGCATTGGATGAGCCGGGGTTTTTGATATGCTGCGCCTCGTCCAGCACCAGAAATTCAAAATGATATTTTTTCAGTGATGTCTGACAGAGTTTGGCGGCGGTGTAGGAGAGGATGAGCAAATCGAAATTGCCATCTTTGAGAACTTTTTCCCGTTCATTGCCAAGAGGCGCGGCAATCCGTAATCCGGGGATGAAACGCGCCGCCTCCCGTGCCCAGTTGGTTATCAGCGATGCCGGACAGACGATCAGGGATGGTGCGCCGCTCTTACTCATTCTCGAACTTAAAAGTGCCAGCAGCTGAACGGTCTTGCCCAAACCCATCTCATCGGCGAGCAGGGGGTTGAAACTGCGGTCGGTTAAGTACTGCATGAAGTTGACACCCTGCTGCTGATAGGGACGCAATGTTCCGGCAAAGGTGAATGTGTCGCGCAGTTGGATATCCGCCGGTACGGCAGATGAGTCCAGCAGAAATTCCACATCCAAAGCTCCCGGGATTTTGCCGGCAAGTTTGCAGAAGAAATCAAGATTGGCAAAAGGCAGTTCAAAACGGCACCCTGCGGTATCGACATTACGGAGCAGGGCATTTGAGGCACGCATGAATCTGCCCAGAGCTTCGGGAATATGGTAGAACTTTTTACGGCTGAGCAGGTAACTGCTGCGGTTGACAGCCGCCTCCATAAGATACTCCCAGCTGATCGTTTCTCCGGGGAAACCGAGCTGCCACTCCATGACAAAAGCATCCGCGGTCTTGCCGGTACAATTGCAGGAAAAGGCAAGACCGGGCAGGTGATTGCCGCCGTTCATCAACGTGGAAAGCCGTGATGAAAGGACAAAGTTTTCCGGTTCAGCTGCGATGATCTCCGGCAGGGCACGGTCGAGAAATATTCCGGATGTTTCCGGTTCGGTGATCCGGGCTGAGGCATCTGACTCATCGACATCCATCCCGAAAAGAGCGAGCATATTTTCAAAATTGCGTTCTTTTTCCACATCGCGCTTGAAGCATCTGCTGCCGCCGGCTGCGATCTTGCCGGTACGCGGAGTGCAGATTATCGTGCGGCCGCAGGCAGAGTAAAGGTAACTGGAGTGCAAGGTGAATATTTGATTTTCATCCACTTCACCATCCAGTAAAATGGCAGCTTTCTGCGGCTCCGGGTCAATGAAACCGGCATCCATGACCGGCAGCGGGAACTCCTGCAGGTCTCGGGAATCCCGGGGGGACATGCGGAAGAAACTGCGGAGAAATCCGGCTTCGCAGTCGCCGCCGATGAAAAAATATTCATCATTTTTGCCGACCCAGCAGCCGGAGCGTCCGGCGACCAGTCTGGCTCCATCCAGCGGCAGTACTGCCTGATCGATACAGATTCCCGGCAGGATCTTTCCTTTGGTACGCACGAGAACAGCCCGGGCGCGCTCCGGGCGGATGATTATGGGGCGGTTATCCCTGAAAAATCTCGGGAATCCGGGCAGTGCGTGAAAAAGTTCGGCAGTGGATTCCGCACCGAGGGCGATATTGGAGTTTTCAGCTTCGCCGTTGAGGGCGAGAAAGCGGATGATCTGCTGATCGTGCAGGGAAAAATCTTCGTATTTAAGAACCGCACTCAAAGATTTTTCAAAGTAAAGCTGCCGGAGATTGCTCAAGTTTCCGGCGTATTCGCGTGAAGCACCCAGCAGACGCGCCTGAATGAGCAGAACTTTGTACTGGTTTGGGGCGTGGAGCTGATCTTCAACAACATTGAGCCGGAGTTTCGCACTCTTTTTCATCCCCCGCCGGGCAAGTTCGGGGAAGCTCTGTTGAAGCAAACCTTTGCTGTAGACCGGCGGAGTTTCCTCTGTTTCCGTGAGAAAACGGAATCTGCCGCTGTACATCAGCAGAGCTATCGCATGGGAACAGAGGGTGGTTTTTTCTTCGCAGGAACAATTGGAAAACGGTTCATCTCCGGTCGTGACGCACACCTCAACTGCGGGCAGGGCATTTTCCCGGAAAATTCCGCACAACCTGCCGTGCCGGTCACGCCATGCTCCGGAAAGAGATTTCTGTTTCAACATCGCTTTGGCTTTTTTAAGTGCCGCTTCACTGGAAAGGGCGGTCAGCCGTTCTTCAAAATTTGCCATCTCGTATCATCACCGATAATTGTAAAATCAGTGCATCTTTCCGGAATTTCCGGAAACACGCAGTAAAATTATTTTGCATTATAAAGATATTAGCTTATTAATTTAACTCTTTCCGGTAAATTTTTCAATAGACAGTTGATAAAAGTTGAAAAAAAAACATTTTGGATGTATGTTATGAACAGGACGATTTTCCCTGGAGGATAATTCGGGATCGTTTTTTATTTTCAGAATGTTAAATATAAGGTAAAGGATTTTTGTATGTGTGGTAAAATATCAGAATCGTGGGAGTGTTTCAGCCCCTGGCTGGCTGAGTGGTATCCGGCAATTATCGGAGTTATCGTTTTCCTGATACTCTGTTCGCCGCGGCTGACATTGAAAATAGCGGCGTGGGTCGTGCGGCTGGTGATGTTCCGTCTGCGGGTGGTCGGTAAAGAGAATATGCCTTATTCCGGACCGATACTGCTGGTTTCCAACCACGTTTCACTGATCGACCTGCTGATGATCCAGGCCGTGGTGCGCCAGCGGGTGCGTTTTATGGTACGTACTGAGATCGTCAACTTCATCCCCACAAGATTGATATTCTGGTATCTCGGTGTGCTGCGGGTTCCCAGTTCCCGTCATCCCAAAGCGATGAAAAAGTTTTTCAACAAGATCCAGAACCGTCTGCGTTCCGGTGAAACGATCTGCTTCTTCCCCGAGGGGGCGATCTCCGGCAGCGGTAACTTGATGCGTTTCCGTTCCGGGGTTCAGGCACTGGTCCCTCCGGAGATCCAGGTGACGGTCATCCCTGTGCGTCTGGGAATGATCCATGGCCGTCTGACCGGTATTTACAAAAACCGTCTGCGTTTCCACCGTCTTGTCCGCTGGCCGGTCGATTTCTCGGTGGCGGTCGGTGAACCGGTCGATCCGAATTTGAGCGCGTTCCAGCTGCGTCAGAAGATCTCTGAACTCGGTGCGATCGCCGAAACTGCCCCTCAGCCCGGAGAGCGTCCGATCCACACCTCTTTCATCTACTACGCCAAACGCCATCTTTTCGGTAAAGTCTTCTATGATGCCGTTACCGAAAAGTGGATCGGCAACTTTAAGATGCTGCTGCTCACCATCATGTTGAGCAAAGTTGTCCGCAAAATCGATAAAGGAACCTCCGGTTACACCGGTGTTCTGCTGCCCAATATGCCGGTGACTGCCGGAGTTCTGCTGGCGATCCAGTGTGCCGACCGTACCCCGGCGATAATGAACTTCAGTGCCGGTCAGCAGGTGGCATCCGATTCCATGCACCGGGCAGGAGTCAAAACGATCCTGACCAGTAAAAAATTTCTTGACAAACTGAAGTGGGAAAAGAGCGATGATATGGTGCTGCTGGAGGATATCGTGCCGACGATCTCCAAATGGGAAAAGATCAAAGCCATTCTGATGGTGCTGTTTCTGCCGACCCGTACTCTGGTGCGGAATATCGCGCCTTTGACCTGTTATAACATGTTCCAGCAGGCTGTATTGCTCTTTTCCAGCGGTTCCACCGGTACGCCCAAGGCGGTGATGTTGACTCAGCGGAACATCAACTGCGACATCCAGAGCTTTATCCGGGTGGTGGATTGGTCACACGATGACCGGGTCGCGGGTAATCTGCCGATATTCCACTCTTTCGGTTTTACTGTCTGTTACGCACTTCCGGCATCGGTCGGAACTCCGGTGGCGTATGCCGCAAACCCGCTTGACAGTGCGGCGATCGTCAAAAGTATCCGTGACTTCGGAGTGACGATCCTGGCGGCGACACCGACGTTCCTTCAGAAATATATGATGAAAGCCAAAGGCGAGGATTTCAAAACTCTGCGTCTGTGCATCACCGGCGCGGAAAAACTCCGTACCGAATTGACCGAGCGTTACCGCAATATGACCGGTCGCGATATCATTGAGGGTTACGGCTGTACCGAGCTGTCACCGATCGTGACTATCAACCTCAACAACTCCATTTACACTCTGGGAACCAAGAGCGACCATCCGGGCAGTATCGGGTGTCCGCTGCCGGGGATCCATGCCCGGATCGTGGATATCGACACCGGTGTGGAACTGCCCCCCGGACAGGACGGCAGACTGCAGGTGCGTGCCGGAACTGTGATGAAAGGTTATCTCGGTCAGCCGGAACTGACTGCAAAAGTCATTCAGAATCACTACTACGACACCGGTGACATCGGTCACATGGATGAAGACGGTTACATCTACATTACCGGCAGAGCCAGCCGTTTCAGCAAGATTGGCGGCGAGATGGTTCCGCATGAGGGGGTGGAGGATGCCATTACCAAGTTCCTGCATTCAGAGAACCGTGAAGTGGCGGTCGCCGGACGCAGTGATCGGCTGAAAGGTGAACGTCTGGTGGTTTTCTACAGCAAAGAGGATATGGATATTCCGGCAGTGATCGCCGGACTGCGTGACGCCGGTTTGCCCAATATCTGGATCCCCAAAGCTGATGACTTTGTGAAAGTTGATGCTCTGCCGGTACTCGGCAGCGGTAAACTTGATCTGCTGCAGCTGAAAAAGATGGTTGAAAAACTTGACCGGTAAGTTTACTTTTTCCGGATGCGCTGCATGAAAATCTGCGGCGCATTTTTATTTGTTGTTGTCCTGAATTTTGTGAAAAATCTAACCTGCGGTGGCAGCTTGCGGGTAATCTCGCGCCTTGCTCCTGCGCCGGAGCAGTCGAGTACATAGTACACTCCTGCACCGTACTCGTCGCAAAACACGACCTTCCTCCGCAATCCATCCACCGGTTGGATCAAACCCGTACCGGCTTGGTTGACAAATCACAACTTATGTGATATGTTTTATACACTGATAGAAATGTTTGTTTATAAGCTCATGCTTCCGTTTTACAAAATTTGGGACATTACCAAAAAATGAGGTCACTGCTTTGGCATGATCCGGTATTCCCGGGGAGATTTTCCACATTTTTTTCTGAATATTCTGGAAAAATAAAACTCATCTTCAAATCCGAGCTTACCGGCGATCTCTTTGATCGAAAACGCGGTATCCAGAAGCATCATTTGAGCTTGTTCCAGTTTTTTTTCCAGCAAATAAGCGATCGGAGATGTCCCGAATTCTTTATGGAATATCCGCAGCATCTGCGCTTCACTGCGGCCGATTTTTCTGGCGAGAGCCGCCAGTGACGGCGAAGGAGCTGCTATATGCTGCATGAGAAACTCCCGGATCACCGCCGCTTCGGGGGAAACTTGGACGGCATCTTCATTTCCGGTATGGCAGCGGTCAGATATTTCCGCGAGCAGCCGGGTGATGATACCGGCAAAAACACTTTGACGCTGATCCATATCCTGCAGCGAAAGATAATTGATCGCATCGGCGAATTGTTCTGCCATGAATACCCGGGGAAAAATAACCCTGCCGGCAAGATGATAACTGCGCAGCAATTCAGAAACCAGCGTGCCGTTGAAATTGAACCAATGTTTGACCCACGGAGATTCCGGATCACTGGCATAGATGTGTTGTCCGTAAATCGGCAGCAGATAACAATCTCCGGGGTTCACCTCATATTCGACCCCGTTGACATTGAGTTTGCCGCGCCCTTCGCGGATAGCTTCCAGAACATAATAAGGAGAACAATTCCGGGTTATCCGGTATTTTGGATCACTCAAAGTGGTTCCCGCCAGATTGAAATAGAGCGGCAATTTTTCCTTCAGGGCATTGGCAAATATAAATGTTTCATTCATGGCACGATGCTTTCCCTTGTTTTCAAAGAAAAATATAGCACGGTCTGCCCTCTTTTTCAAGTGCAAAAACATTCTCTGACCGAACTCAATACTGCTGGAGTTTATAAACAACCAATTTTATTAAAGTATAGCTCTGTTCCCAATATAGGTTGACAACATATTGCGCACACAAGTTGTGGAGGGTGTTCGCAGCGTTCAGTTTGCTTGAGGGGCGGGACACTGCGTTTCCCTCCCCTCAAACTCCCCTCCCTCAAGAGCCTTCCCGTGACTGTTGCGGGTCATTGGGTTCTTCCATTAAGTTATTGCGCCTGCGCTCCCGGGGCGAGTGCCTTTGGCACTCTTTCCGGTCGCTCGCGGCTTATTGCTCGTCCTCCGCTCATCCTCGCAACATTTGTTGCGTCGGCTTTGCTCGCATGGAAATGCTCGCAAAGTACATTCGCATGCGGACTGCGCGCTCGGCGGCAACCGCCTCGCACCCGTGTGTTGAACATGCCACAGAGGGCATCAACCAATATTGGGAACAGTTGCTATGTTAAAAGAAAGCGAGGTGCTTTAGAAAAAAGTTGGCTGATTCTCAAAAATGTGATACTGTATGAAAAAGCAACGACACTGTTGGATAGTGTCTTGCAAACAGTAAT
>SUWK01000002.1 GCA_015061525.1 Lentisphaerota bacterium | reverse complement strand
TAAAAACTGTGAAAATAATACTGCATAGAAAACTATGCAGACAGGATTTTTGTTGCTTGTGAACAGAAAATTTAAGAAAATTAACAAAAACAAGGGAATCAGCCCTTGACTTTTACATAATAGAGCCATATTTTTCCAAGTGGTGATGATAATTTGCCGCGGAACACAAATTTCATTGTTCGCTTTGTGGTATTGCCCCTTTTTTCATCAGGGCGCAGAGCGCGTTCCAACTCATAAAGTTATTCCCGGAACGGGCATCACCGCTTTCCGGAGAATAGTACTCATGCAGACAGCCGTTTTCCTGCAGGTCACGATCCAGCAGGGCGATGATGATCTCTGCTAATTCATCTGCCATGGAACTTTTGCCGAATTTGTGCAGCGTTTCCCAGAAAAGGTAGTTGACGATCATCCATACCGGGCCCAGCCAGTTGCTCGGATTGCCCCGTGATGTTTCACCGTCATACATCGGTTCATCTGCCGACAGCGAGCGGATGCCGTGACAGCTGAAGAGCCGGTCTTTTACCATGTTTTCTTTCAGAAATGCCGCAAATTTTTCCTGCGAACCGAAGCCGCACCAGAAGGGCAGAAACGAACTCCAAGAGAGTACTTTCAACTGCAGACACTTCCAGAACGGGGTCAGATATTTGTTCATTTCTCCCCACATCCGGTGTATGGAAATATTCTGGCGGCACTGTACATCCACCGAGAAAAAGGCTTTTTCCCGCTCATCCCAACAATATTTTTCAATGGCG
This sequence comes from Lentisphaerota bacterium, assembly GCA_015061525.1. Classification (GTDB taxonomy): domain Bacteria; phylum Verrucomicrobiota; class Lentisphaeria; order Victivallales; family Victivallaceae; genus UBA1784. The sequence goes on along the minus strand of SUWK01000002.1, from coordinate 94,757 downwards.
GCAGCCAGCTTTTCCGCCTGTTCTGCAGACCATTTTTCCACTTCGTTATCCCGACATGCTTCCGCCAGAAATGCGGCACTTCGCAAATCCCGGTAGAGAAATGAATTCAGAAATATCGAAGCACAGGATTTTTCCGGTCGTCCCCAGATTGCCGGATCATCATCGGCTCCGATGCCCCAATCTTTAGCCCATAATACCAATCCGGTCGCCTCATGGCAGTACCGCTGAAAATAACAGCGGTGAAACGCCTGAATACGCGGCAGGACAGTTTGTATTTCACTGTCACTAAGCATTCCGTATTGCCAGAGCAGTTTGGTCAACTGGGCAAGAAACGGTTTGGCCATATTATTATCCGGAGTGAGCAGACAGTCAAACGGGTCAGCATCCTGCGGATGTATCAGTATCGGCAAAGCACCATCCGGAGCTTGATGTTCCAGAAAGTTGAAGAGCGTTCCCCTGGCAAAAGGCCGGATGTCTGCCAGAAATTTTCCGTTGTCACGATTATCTGCCAATACCGCAAAAAGTGTCCAGTATGAGTCCCAATCCCAGAGGTTGTTGGCATACGGACCGCCCGGAGCCACATACGGATGGTTCAGTATCCCGCTCGGGGGTTTCATCGTATCCGGAAACGTCCGGCGGATGAATCCGGATACACGGGCGGATTTTTCAGCAAAGCTCATCTGAAAAATTTCTCCTTCTGCCAATTATCAGATATCAAAATCAAAACCGTCCAGATGGTCATTGTAAATATTGCCGAACATCACACAGAACCGCAGCGGCGGCAGACAGTAGAACAGTTCCAGATGAAAGAGGTGACGGGAACCTGACTGCAGCGGCAGGGCAAAAGCTCCGCCGCCTTCGGCACGGTGGAAGGAGGGAAGCATCTTCTGGCGGGAGTGGTGATTCATCAGCCGCCGGTCATCCATCCACATCCGCATGCCGGTATCGGCGGTCGCGGAGCAGACGATCTCTTCCGGGATGACATCGGAATTGTTCACCGTGAGAAATGAGAACAAATGGAGTTTGCCTGCCTGATTGGTGTATTTGGATATATCCATGAAAAGCGTGTCGAAGTCCACCACAAACTCTCTCAACTCTTCCGGGCAGCGTCCGGTTTCCTGCAGCTTACGTTTGATTGCATCTGCATCGTGTTTTTCGCCGTCGATTATCAGCCAGCGGGATTTGTCCAGATCCGGCATTCCCGGCTGCGGTTCAAAGGGACGGTAGGCGGGGTAGGGGGTATCCGGCAGTTCCGGCAGAAGTTTTTCCCGCAGAGCCATGGTTTGATCCACCAGTTCGGTCAATGTCAGCGGTACTCCGTCAATGGATGTGACGAAATCGCTCAATGCAAGTTTTTCATTGACTTTGTCCAGGAATTTTTCCGGCATGATTTTCATTCCTCCGGCAATGCCGAGAAATGCTCCGCAACTGGCGGCGGTACAATCGGTATCCCTGCCGAAGGCGACCGTCAAAAGCACGGTTTTGAGGAAATCCCCTTCACCGTAGAGCAGCGCATGGACGATGAAGCAGAGGTTCATCACGCAGTCAGTGAAGTTCTGATGCCGCTGGATGGTCAGCAGCATCTCTTTACGGGCATCGGCTTCACTGATGCTGTTTTCATAACGGTCAAAGACTTTTGCCAGTTCCTGATACAGACGGCACTGTTTGTCATTGATTTCATTGAAAGCGAATTTCAACGCCGCTTTGATATCGGAATTGATACAGGCGTGAGCTTCGGCATGAGCCATGAATATTTCTCCGCGCACTCCGTCGCCCCAATGGTCGCACTCGGCATCCATCCGGGCAAAGTGCGCTGCTGCATCGGGTCTGCCGGCAAAGATCAGTGCCCAGATCTCCGAACGGATCGTTGCCCCCATGCCGGAGGCGAAGAAGTTGTTCTTCCAACCGCTTGACGGCGGCAGAAAACCGTGCTGCATATTGTGGATGGCAATGCTGTATTCATCACAGCCGTGACAAATCTTGTTCAGCCACAACTCTGCCAGATCCTCATACTGCATGGCACAGCCTTTGCGTTTCAGAAGATCCATCCAGACCAGCTGAAGTTCCAGATCGTCATTGGGGACATCGGTCAGGCAGATATCATCCTCTTTGAGATCCACCGTATACGGAACCCCTTCAAAGGGCATTCCAATGGCACCGGCCAGACATTTGCCGAACCATGTGCCGCGTACTTTGTCGTGAAAAAAATCCATATTTATAATCCTCTATTTTAAGAATCTGATATTGGCAAACAGTGCTTCGCAATTCCACCAGACACTCTGTTCGGCAACGATTGCCGATGCCAGATCACCGTTGTTGTTGCGTGCGAGGTTGAATGTCCAGGTGTTTTCAGCAGAGAGATTTTTCCCCAGTGCCGTAAAGGGGATTTTTATCTCCATAGTATAACTTCTGCCATCCGGGGCAACTGCTGATGCACCCTCCCACGCCGGATTCCAATTTATATCGTGGTTGAACAGTTCACATCTGGAACCGGCGGCATTCAATGCAAAGTGTCCGTGACCTCCCTGTTCCTGACCGCTGGAACAAAGATAAAGTTCCACAGAGTCATCATCCAGCCACAGAGCGGAATCATGCGGCAGTTTTTTGACGGTCACTTTGCTGCCGTCTGATTTGCAGGCGCGGATACCGAAGTAGAGATAACGGTCATCGTACAATATTTTCAATGAAGTTTTCTGTTTGGCAACTTTGGATAGCAGCTTGCCGGAAAACTCAAAATAGTCCCCGAAATCGGTAAATTCCGGTGCCTGCTGCCAGCTTGCATCGTCCAGTTTCCCATCCATGGCAACCACACCTTTTACACGGGCGGCACTGATATTGCGGGGGTATTTGCGGCGGCGGATGTACTGCTCATCAGTAGTGCTGAATGCCATCACTGTCGGATTATCCAGATTATCCAGCAGAAATACCCATTCATCCTGCATGACATAGTAGAGCCGCGCCCACTTCTTTTCACGGAAAAGTTTTTCCGCAAAGTTAAAGTACGTTTTTACCTGGTTTCCGGCTTTGTCCTGCAGAGAGTTGTACTTGGAAGTAAGTGTCCGGAATTTCTTTTGAATATCCCCCAGAGCTGTTTTGTCCAATACGGTGCTGCCGCCGGAAATTCCGACGTTTTCGGGCATGGCGAAGGTTTTCAGCTCATAAGGAGCAAGGGCAGCTTTCAGCACATTGCCGGAGAAGGTTTCGCCGCTGACCAGATCGGTTACTGCAGCGGCTTTATTCAGACGTATTTCTGTTTCTGCAGCAAACGGCAGCCGGTTGAGAACGTAGATGTACCGTTTCTTATCAACCACGGCTGTCCGCACCCGTACAGGATCATCCAGTTGCGGTACATCGGCAAAGCGCACCGCAGGCAGCGTGCGGAAAGCAGCTGCAAAGCGGGCGATGTCTTTTTCCATATTGAGGGTGCCGACACTGAAACCGCCTTTGGAAATTTCCAGAGCGTCGCAGTTTTCCAGCGCAAAAACGTGGTTTTCAATACTCAATGTCTGTCCCGCATTCATGTGGGAGGCGCGCTGACGGCGTTCGGTGAAGCCGTATTTTTCTTTCAAGTCCGGAATCGGGATCCGCAAACCGATATCGGTTTCAAAATAGGCATCAAAAAGATTTACACCCAAAAGAATATTGCGGTCAGCCAGCGGTTTGAGTATTTCAGGAGCCGTGAAGATCGAGCGGTAGTTCCCGTGACCGAAAGGCAGTTCCGAATAAGCTGTGCTGTGCCGGTAGTAACCGGAACGGTGGGTGAATATGAGATTGATATCCGGATTGCCCGTATAAAGATCAAGATCAACGCCGCTTTCCAAAAGCAGTGAACGCAGATCATTGCCTTTTTCCAGATAACTTCCGGCAGTGACCGGCAGATGGATGGAGATGTTGAGTTTGTACTCTTTATTCTGCCGTTTTACGATTTGAGCCAGACGGTTGTGAAACTCATAGATCTTTTGTGCGCGGAAATTTATCCACTTTTGCCACGCATTTTCCCGGAGCCACTGGAAACGCTTGCCGAAGCGTTCCGGGTCTTGGGGAGAAACGGGGATCTTCACATTACAGTATTTTTCAAACGCACTGATATTGCAATCATTGTATCCGGTTTCCATCGAACCGAAATTGAACGGTGAAAAGCGGGTGATAAAGATGGTGATACCGGCCAGAGATGGTTCATCTCCGTAACGTTTGACAAAATCTTCAATAAAGTTTGCCGCCGCATCCTGAACCCGGGGATCAAGCGGGTTGAATGCCGAGTCGTATCTGTGCCACGCCAGCGGGAAGATCCTGCCGTCGGAACGGATGCTGTAGACAGTTTCTTCACCTTTACGGATGCGTTCCGGGTCGGTCATCACATACTTGCGCAGACTTTCAAACTGGGCAGAGTTGATTACCCCGAAAAATTTCATATTCCGGTTGTTGAGCCGTTTCAGGATATATTTGACATAATCATACGGCACCGGACGGACGATACCGGAAGCCGGTTCCGCATCGGAATCGAACATCGCTCCACGGTAGAACGCTATCGGATAATGCAGGGTATTGACGCCGAATGACTGGTTGTAGTCCAGCATCCGGGTGAAAACCTCGTCCATGAACGGCAGCAGTGCCGGAACCATATCGGTCTGACGTTCATCCGTGCCGGTTCTGCCGTAAATGAACGGAATCACCGGATCTTCGTGGAAAAGAGTGATCTTTCTGCCGGGAACACTGCCTTTGAAATCGTTTACCTGCAGTTTGGGCATGGCGTTTTTCAATCTGTAAATACGCACTTTGCCGATGGCACCAGGCATATTGTTCTCTACGGTCATGATGATAAAACCATTGCGCAGACTTTGCGGCCAGAAGCGCAGTTCAAACTCTTTCATCTTTCCGCTCAACGGGTACTCTCTGCCGGTAAATACTCCGGTATGCCCCATAAAGCCGGCATTGTTGTTGAACGGCTGCATCAATATTTCCATCGTGCGCGGTTTATCATCAGGGTACTCGATCACCGCCAGGTGCGGGGTATGCATCTCTTTGACATCAAACGGGATGAAAAAACGTGAAAAGCGCAGATTCCCTGCCTCTCTGTAAGTTCCGGCGGCGGTGGTGACGATCTTGGATTTGCCGTTTTCCACCAGCGGGGAAATTTTGACCGCATCGACTTCGCAGATCAGTTCACGCTCCTCAAACTGGCGTTTTCCGGCATTTTCCACCGCGGGTATTGCCCAGAGCGGCAGCCGGTAAGAGTTGTTTCTGCCGTCGCTGACGATCTTCATATCCAGAACATAGGAACCCGGTTCTGTCACATTGACCGGCAGGAGCAAAGAGGTGCGTCCGGAAGCGTTGACAGTAAAATTTTTGCTGTTTACGGCGAAAGTTTTGCCGCTTTTTTCATGAGTCAACGTACCGGAAACAGTGATATCGAATTTGTTTGCCGCATAATTTTCGACCAGCAGCTGAATATTTTCAGTTTTGTCAGTATAGATGAAACCGTCACGCACCGCAGCGCGCAAGGGGAGTTTGAGGTAAGAGGCATACAATGCCACTGCCTCATTGGCAGAAAGTTTGCGGTCATGGATCTTGAACTCATCCAGTGCACCGCGCCAGCCGTTTGCGTTGGCTCCCCAGTCGTTGCCGACAGTGAAACCCTCGGAAAAAAGCGGTTTCCAGTTGATCGGCAGCATGCTGCGGAACTCTTCACCACCGTGGCAGCCGATATATTTGCCATCCACATAAATTTCCGTGCCCCGGGTTGAATCCCAGGTGATGACCAGGTGGTGCCACGCTTCCGGAGCCCAGGAACCGGACTCAAGGATATAGGATGAACCCCAGCCGCCGTTGCCCGGATCAAAGCGCAGACCGAACTCGGTGCGGATCGCCAGTTTCAGACGGTTGTCGCCGGAGCGGCGGCCGGATTGTTCCCCGAAAAGTGCGGAACGCACCGGAAACGGCATCGCTTCGCGCGACGGGGTACGCAGCCAGAAACTTATGGAACCGTTGTCTTTACGGATGAGTCCGGGGAGGTGGAAATTCAATTTGGTATTGCCGTTGAAAAGGGCGGCTTTCCCGAAAGGTCCGTCGATCAATTCCGGCAGATTTTTATTGGAGGGTTTGACCGTTTGTTTTCCGGTATAAGCAGATAAACCTTTTTCAAAATCCAGAGCGAACAGTGTTTCTGCTTTGCCGGTACGTTTTTCCGCAGATTGCCAAAGAGGTTTGCTTGAAGCCGCTTTGGCAATCCGGAAATCTTCGATCGCCTGATTGAAAGTTTGGATATCCACGATCTGTCCGGCAACTCCGTCAACGGCTCCACCGGCATCGCTGCTGCCGACGGCAAAGTTGCCCAGATCTTTTTTGGGCTGCCATTTACCGGATTTTTTTGCGGCGAGCTTGCCATCGACATACATGGCAATACCGCTCTTGCAGTTCCATGTCACTGCGATATGGTGTGCCGTGTTTGCTTTCCAAAGCGGCAGATGAGTGCGGATATTGCCGATTTCCGGCTTGCAGATGTCAAAGCGCAAATAGTTGTTCCATACCCATAAGCGCATATTGCCGCTGTTCTTATCCAGTTTTTCCCCGCTGGTGAAAAGGCGGTAGACTCCGTGTGCGGACTCTTCTTTGCCCTGCGCTCCCAAGTCGATCTCCGGGCGGTACCAGAACATCACCGTGCCGGCGGCGGAATTGATTTTTCCTGCCGCCGGGGTACGCAGCGCATGATAGCCGGGTTCGTTGGTTCCGGTGGCAAAAGAGGCAGCGATCTTGCGGGTTTTTGCAACTTCCGCCGCCTGACTGCGGATGAATTCTTCCGTTGCCGGAGCATCGTAAAGCTGGATGTCATCCAGATTTACTCCGGGATTTTTGCCCTCGCCGAAGGTCATGGAAGTAATGGTGTCATCCGGGGTCCAGGTGACATTTTTTTCATCAACTTTCACTCCGTCAACGTAGAGTTTGATACCCTGCAGACAATCCCATGTGACGGCGATATGGTGTTTTTCCCCGGCACGCCATGCTTTGATGGAGTAACGCAAATTCACCGGTATGTTGCTCAAGTCAAAACGCACATATCCGTACCACAGCCACAGCTGCATATTATTGGTATTTTTCCGCAGTCCGGGACCGGAACAGAAAAGGGTGTAGAATATCTGTTCACCCGGTTGATGATCTTCCGGCACGGTCACTGTGCAGAAAAGAGTGCCGCGGTGACGGTTGAGGATGTTTTTACCGGAAAAACTCTTCATTGCCTTACCGGGATTGTTTTTGCCGCTGTCAAAGGTTTTGCGGGTAACTTTTCTGGGTGAGGCAAGATAATTTTCCGCGATGGTTTTTCCATCCAGTACCGCATTGTACAATTGGATATCAGCAAGCTGATCGCCTTTGGCAAAGAGGGTGTTGAACTTCATTTTGCCCCGTGCGGCACCGGCTTCATATCTGACAGCTTTTTTCTCTGCCGGAACACCGTTGATATACAAGGCGATACCGGAATTTTTATCCCATGTGACCGCGATATGCTGCCAGGAATCCTTATCCCAGTTTTTGATCCGGCATCTCACATTGGTCATCGGCTGATCGCAGATATCAAAGCGGATGTAGCCGTTCCAGAACCATACGCGGTATTCGCCGCCGTTTTTGCGGAATGCTTCATCGGTGGTAAAGAGGATTCTGTCTTCGCGGATATTGCCGCTTTTCTGATTTTCCAGATCGACGCCGGGTTTGTACCAGAAACTCAAAGTTCCCTGATTTTTATCCAGCAGCTGTGCGGCATTGACTGCGGTGTTTCTGCCGTCGGCATCGGTGTAGACCGGAGTTTGAGCGGCAAGTGTAAAAACGGCAAAAAAAGCCGTCAAAAGAGTTGAAAACCGTGTAAGCATAATTCAAAGAACCTTAATTGTCAGATGGAGGCATCGACCAGAGCTTCCGGATCAAACCAGAATGCACTTTTGCTGTTGGTGGCATTGGTTGCTTCACCTTTGAGGAAACCTTCATCATAGGTCTGCACGTGACCATCCATCAGAAGCGCATTGAAACGGTCATTGTGACGGTAGCCGAAAAGAGAGGATGAACCGGAATCGCCCTCGGCTTTCCAGGTGTTAAGCGAGGTGTTGTCGGCGTTGAGGGTGAATTGGGTGGCATCGGCGATCAGCATCAGACTGCTTGCCGATTTCAGCCGGGTGAATTTGTAGGTACGGATGGTGTTGTTGGCCTGGGAGACCCGGTTGGCGGAGTCGTAGTTGACACCGTAAAATGCAGTCATGTCGTAGGTGCCGGAGCTGTTGGCTTTCCAGTCTGCCGGTTCAGAGTTGGACGGGCAGAAGAAATCCGGAGTACTGAATCTGCCGTTGGGTTTGCCGTCAGCATCTTTCGGCGCACCGCCGCCCTGAACATAGTCTGCCACGCACCGCGTCCACCGCCAGCCGGTGATGCCTTTTGTGTGCATAACGATGGCGTAATCATCGTAGTCAGTGCAGTAAAAGTTGTTGGCGTTGCCGAGGGTTTTGAGGTTATTGGTGCAGGTGATGGCTCTGCCGCGCTCCCGGGCTGAGTTGAGTGCCGGGAGCAATATTGCTGCAAGGATCGCAATGATGGCGATGACAACCAGCAGCTCGATCAAAGTGAATGCGCTCTTGGGAAGAGGGGAAAAACTTCTTTTCACGGGAAAAGAGGTTTTTCCCCTCTCCCCAAACCCCACTCCCTTTTTCAAGAAAAGCGGACTTCTTTGTGATGATAAATCCGAGCCCCAGCGAAGCGACTCGTCACGGCGTAGTGAAACGAAGACGGAAGGGCGAGTTTTTTCGCAACCCGCCGAGCGGGCGGGAAAAGAGGTTTTTCCCCTCTCCCCAAACCCCACTCCCTTTTTCAAGAAAAGCGGACTTCTTTGTTGAGTTGCAACCGCACTTTTTTGTGCAAAAAAATGCCATGATGAGACAGCACTGCTTACGAGCAGTTCGATCAGCGTGAATCTTTTTCTCATGTTTTACCTCCTGTTTTTTCTGGTTATTCAAAACCGTGTCAAATTGATCTTCAAAGGCACGGCAGGGGCATTTTTCTATCGCAACCTTTCCCGCACCACAGATACACTAAAGTTATTATCCTGAATTTTACAAAAAATTTACAAATTCCGATGTCGATGACAAAATTGCCTGTACAGATTCATTGCACTTCTTCTCAAACCGGAATTTCAACCGCCTTTTGCCCGCAAAGTCGCGCCGGGGACAAATCTGGTATCCACCAACACCTGTCGGGGTGAAAAATCTCCGCTGCTGATCGCATTCAGCAGCACATCCACCGCCTTGGCACCAATTTCATAAAAGGGCATTTTCACGGTTGCCAAACCGGAAAATTCCGGCAATTCAATGCCGTCAAAACCGATCACCGAAATATCTTCCGGCACGGATAAACCGATTTCCCGGCATGCCCGGATGAACCATAATGCTATCTCATCATTCTGACACCAGAAAAGTTCCGGCAGTTCACCGGCATCCCGGGCAAGAAGCAGATTTTTCAACACATCCGGATAAGAAGCGCAGTTGAAAAAACAGAATTTTTCATCACATCTGATCCCATATCTTTCAAATGCGTCACGGAAAATTTTTGCCCGGGTGACACTTATATCCACAAAGTACGGTCTGGTCACCTGTGGATACCATCTATTGTAAAATGAGACGATACCGGCCTGTTTTATTCCCAGAGCACAGACCGCTTTGGCAGTCTCTTCCGCACCGGTACTGATATCCGGCACTATCTGCACTATATGCGGGAAAGCGGTATCTGCGGAAATTATCACCTGGGGTATTTGTTTGCAGCGCATCATTTTCTGCAGCGGGGAATCCGGATACATCCGCCGGTCGCCGAAGTGGATGATGCCGGAAAGACAATTGGCAGTATCGCTGATAAAAGATGCCATTTTTTCTGCCGGTGAATTGGCATCCGGCAGCTGCAGTGTGAGAATGGCGATCTTATTTTCAGATGCCCGGTCTGTGATCCCTTTGAAATATTGCAGCGGTATCTGGTGATTGAATTCCATCACCCGGGAAAAATCATAGGGCAAAAGGATTCCGAGACATGGCGGGGATGAAAGATGTTTGCGCCGCCCGGCTGGTGAGATCCGGCGTATTCTGGCGGCTTTGTGTTCCAGCAGCCCCTCTTCTGCCAATTTGCTGTACGCTTTGCGGACAGTCAGACGGCTGACGCTGAGCAATTCTGCCATTTTGCGTTCGGAAAGAACTTTGGCTCCGCAATCAGGTGCAGTCCGGGTGATCACTTTTTTCAACTCCCCGGCAAGCTGGATGAAAAGCGGTGTGGAACTTGAACGCTCTAATTTTATATCAGTGTACTGCATATTATTATGTCACATCCACGGTAGCACTTTTTTTCAATGGTATTATTATACATGGTACCATTTGAATTTGCAAGAGTTATTCCCTAGAAAAGGATAATTTGAACCCCGCGTTTGGTACATGTTTGCAAACCATTTCTAAAAAAAGATACCATCCCTGCAGAAGCCTTTCCAAAGACTGCAGGCATGTGAACCGGAAAGTGACTTTGTAAAGTAAACTTCATAGCAGGAGCAAAAAATTTTCAGAAAAATATGCTGTTTTTGAAAAAAACTGCTTGACAACAATTCTGTGAACTGCTATTGTAACACCAGATAGACAGATTTATGTCAAATCCATCTCAATTAAAGAAAGGAGAGATTTTGATGTCTGATGCTGCTCACACCCGAAATTTCGTTGTTGCCGGTCACTCCGGCAGCGGAAAAACCACCCTTTGCGAACAGATCCTCCGATTGACCGGAGCTATTCAGCGTGCCGGAACGGTGGAAAACCGCAATACAATAAGCGACTTCATGGTTGAGGAGCAGACCAAACAATCCAGTATTTACGCTTCACTGCTGAATTGTTCATGGCGTGACACCAAACTTTTCTTCACAGATACTCCCGGATACGGTGAATTTGTCGGTCAGGTCGTCGGAGCCATTCGCGCTTCGGATGCCGCCGTGGTTGTCATAGATGCTATCGACGGCCCCCAGATCGGAACCGCCCGTGCGTGGAAGATCGCCAAAGCGCGTAAAATTCCCCGTTTCGGTCTGGTGAACCGTCTGGATAAAGATCGCGCCGACTTCAAGGCAACTTTGGAGATCATGCGTAAGAATCACGGCAGAAATGTGATTATTCCGCTTTTCTGGCCGGTCGGCAAATGTGCGGAGTTCTCCCGTGTGGTCAACGTGCTTTTTGACAAAGATATCCCCGCTGAGATCGCTGATGATGTGGCGGAGTGCCGTGCGCTGTGGATGGATGCCATTGCAGAAACCGACGAAGAGCTTATGGAGCGTTTCCTCGATGGTGGAGAGTTGACCGATGACGAGATCCGCCGCGGTCTGCGTGCCAGTATCCGTGCCGGCAATACCATCCCGGTGTTTGCCGCCAGTGCGGTCAAAGAGATCGGTCTGAAAGAACTTCTGGATACCATTGTGGACTTTTTCCCGACTCCGCTGGAGTATGTGCCGCTTCCCGGCGGCCCGGAAGAAATCGTGGAATCCGGCGATGCTTATGGTGTGGTGTTCAAGAGTGTCAACGATCTTTTCAGCGGTCAGCTGGCATTTGTCCGTACTGTTACGGGTACATTCAAAGCCGACAGCGATGTTTACAATATCACCGAACAGCATAAAGAGCGTTTCGGTCAGCTTCTGATGATGAACGGCAAGAGCCAGACCCCCATCACCGAAGCCGGTCCGGGTACGATCTTTGCGGTGGCAAAGTTGAAAAATACCAAGATCGGTGATACCGTTGCAGCGAATTCCAACTGCAAATCCCTGCCGGGGATCGTCTTCCCCGGAGCAACGATGTCCTATGCAGTTACCGCTGCCAGGAACGGCGAGGATGAGAAGATCGCTGCCGGATTGCAGAAAATCGCTGAATGCGATCCGACTGTCCGTTTGTCGCGCAATGATGAGACCCATGAATTCATCCTTTCCGGTATGGGCGATCAGCATTTGGCGATCGTTGCCGGACGTTTGAAAGAGCAGTTCAAGGTCGAAGCGGTGCTTTCCACACCCAAAGTTCCTTACCGCGAAACCATCACTGCCAGCGGCGAAGGTCACTACCGCCACAAAAAACAGACCGGCGGTGCCGGACAGTTCGCTGAAGTTTACTTGCGTATAGCCTACAATGAAGCCGGGTATGAGTTTACCAACGATGTGGTCGGCGGTACTGTTCCCAAAAACTTTATTCCGGCGATCGAAAAAGGTATTCAGGAGGTCATGACCTCCGGGCCGTTGGTCGGCTGCCGTATGGAACGCATCAAAGTTTCTGTTTACGACGGTAAATATCATCCGGTCGACTCAAACGAAATGGCGTTCAAGATCGCCGGCAGAGCAGCATTCAAAGAAGCTATCGCCAATGCCAAACCGGTCTTGCTGGAACCGATAATGAAAGTGGATATCAGCATTCCGGATTCTTACATGGGTGATATCACCGGTGATTTGAACCATAAACGCGGCCGCGTATTGGGAATGTCGGCGGATGAGGGATTGCAGATCGTTCATGCGGAAGTTCCGATGGCGGAAATGTTCCGCTATGCGACTGAGCTGCGGAGCATGACTCAGGGACGCGGTTCATTTGAGATGAATTTTGAGCGTTACGAGCAGGTTCCCGGCAATGTCGCCAGCGAGATCATTGCCAAATATCAGGCGGAAGTCGGAGAGGATAAGGAGTGATTTGACTCATTCCGTAAAGATAATTGATCAAAAGACACACAGCGGGGAAGGTATTTTTCCCGCTGTGTATGTTTGTAAAAAAAAGTGAGACAATCACTGTCAACAAAAGGATAAAAGACAAATGAAAATCAAATTCGGGCTCGGCAGAGCATGTATCAACCCGGAAGTGCCGATTTCTCTGGCAGGGTATTTCAACAAACGTATGTGGAACAAAATTCTGGACGATCTGGAAGTCCGGGCGGTCGTATTGAAAAGCGGCGGGGAATATGCGGCGATCATCCAGTTTGACCTGCTCTGTATCACATCGCGTTTCTACAAAGCAATTGAGCGGGAAGTGCGCCGGGCGAATATCAAAAATCTTTCCATGAAAAATATTCTGGTCTGCGCTACTCATACCCATACCGCTCCCAATATCAACGGTGAACCCAACAGTGACAAATATATCAAGTTCGCCGCTGCCAAAGCTGTGGAAGCACTGGAAGCAGCAGCCGCAGAATTGACTCCGGGAGAGTTGTTCGGCGGCATGGCGCAGGATCACCGCTTTATATTCAACCGCCGTTACTGGATGAAAAACGGGGTGGTCGTCACCAATCCGGGAAAATTGAATCCGGACATTCTCCGTCCGGAAGGCGAGATAGATCCCCAGATACCCATGCTCGGTATCAAAACTGAAGCCGGTTTGTCACTGCTTATCACCAGTATCGTCAACCATACTGATACCATCGGCGGCTGCGGAGTTTCCGCAGACTGGCCGGGATTCATGCGCCGTTCTCTGGAAAAAGATATGGCTCCCGGAGCGATGGTGATGCCCATGATCGGAGCTTCCGGCAATATCAACCACTTTGATGTGAGCACAGATATGGATCAGACCAACTATTCTGAACCTGAAAGGATCGGTTTGGGCTATGCAGAAAGCATCCGTAAGGTCTGGGACAAGATGACCCCGGTTGAGGGCAAAGGGCTGACTTATCATTCCCGTAAAGTCAAGAGCAAGGTGCGTGAGATCGACCCGGAAGAGATCGCCGAAGCTGAAGCAGTGATGGCGAAGTACCCGGATATTGATGTGGACAGTCCCGAATCTGTGAAAGATCTGACCAGTGAAGATCTTGCCAAAGGTGCGCCGTTTGCGCTCAAGTACTTTGCCAACGCTTTGCTCAAACTGGCGGCACGGACGGAAAAACCGGAGTTTTTGTTGAGCTGTATCAAGTTCGGTGATTCTGCGGTCATCGCTTCTCTGCCTTCAGAACCCTTTGTCGAGATCGGTCTGATTCTGCGGCGGAGCATTTTCAATGACCGGCTCTGTCTGGTCACCTCTCACGGCAACAGCAACGGCGGCAAAAGTTACGGCGGCGGTTATATCCCCAACAGTTGGAACTACGGCAGGGGCGGTTATGAATCCACTCCGCGCAGCAGCGGTTATTCCATCCATACTGCGGATATTCTGCTTGCCAACTGGCGCAAACTTGCCGAAAAGTAAGTACGAAAGAAGATTGATAAACAAGGGACTGCCGCAACGTTTCTGCAGCAGTCCCCAGTTTTTTTATCATCAATTATCTTCCGGTTCCGCAGTACACTCCGGCTGTTGCCGGGGGTGTTTCCGCACAGTACCGGCATGTGGGGCTGCTACGCTGCCTCTTTGGGTGTAAATGTATGGCACGGCGATTTTTTTGGTGCCGACAAATTCATAATTGATTTGATGCATGAGCAGTTTTACCGCTTCTCTGGCAAGGGCAGGGTAATCCTGATACACCACATTAAAGTTCAGAAATTCATTGCCGCAGTCATTCCGCGCCCCCCAGCTGACCAGGGATATATCCTGGGGGATGTTGAGCTTTGCATGATTCAGGGCTGACTGCAGATCGTGGCTCCAATATTCACTGGCGATGATTATTCCGGTTACTGAATGTTCTGCCAGATAACGGATATCTTCCCCGAGATTGCCGGAGAGCGTAGCGACTTTTCCATAGATGCCAAGCTGTTTGCACTGCTTTTTGAATTCATCGCAACGCAGCTTTTGAATATATTCTTTTGAATAGGAGTAACACAGACATCCCAACCTGCGGTGTCCTTTGTAAAAGAAATCCCGGCAGATTTTTTCCATGCAGTCAATTTCATCGGAACAGACCGTATAAATTTCCGAACTGAAGTTGCTGGCAGTATTGATCCCGACGATCGGTATCGACAGCAGGTCGCTCACTTCGCGTTCAAAACGGCTGTTATAACACAGCGACAGGATACCAGCCGAACTGCGTGAGCGCAGAAGCTGAACATTATTGTAAAATATCACCTCAAAAGCGATATTGTTTTTCTCCAGTTCTTCATGGATGACATCCAATATCTGGATGTCATAAATATCTCTTTCTGAAACTTGTGATACCAGTACTACTACCGGCAGAACTTCAGGTGAGCGGTAATTATTACGGCGCAGAGCTGCCAGTACCTTTTCTCTTGTTTCGATATGCACGCTTCCGCTGCCGCGCAGCACCCGGGAAACGGTACACTGCGATACCCCGGTCATTTTTGCGATCTGTGCTTGAGATATCCTTTTCATATCCACCGATAAATTTTACATATTTTCCGTACAGATGATCTGTTTTTATTCCGTTCTAATATACTGCAAATCGGCAAAAAAAGCAAATGATCGAGTGCGGGCATTGCCGGAGAAAATCTTTTGTTCACTGTAATGTTATTCTTTTTTATTCAGTGCTTGGGCTTGCATTTTTGCGTACATTGAATACATTAAGTAATGTAAGTGAACTTCATTTTTATAAAAAGGGAGTATTGTAAAGCTATGAATACTTCAAGACATGATTCTATATTTGCCGACGGAGAACCGTTTTTTGTCGGCGCAAACTACTGGGCAAGTCATGCCGGAACCAATATGTGGAGCAACTGGAATGAATCTGTGGTTGAGGAGGATTTCCGGGTATTGGCAGCCAACGGACTCCGGGTTTTGCGGGTATTTCCTCTGTGGAGTGATTTTCAACCGTTGCGGAAACATGAAACCTGCAGTTCCCGTTTTATGGAAATACGCATGGGAGAAGAGCCGCTGCCGGATACTTTTCCGGGAAAATATGGCGTTGATCCGGTGATGATCGGCCGTTTCCGAAAAATTTGCGAATTTGCGGAAAGATACGGTCTGCAGTTGATCGTCGGTCTTATAACCGGCTGGATGTCGGGCCGTATGCATAAACCGCAGGCATTTTACAATGTCAATATCCTTACCGATCCGATGGCAATAAAGTGGCAGGTGCGCTTTGTCAGGGCGTTTGTCCGTGAATTGCGCGGCACACCCGCCATCAAAGCATGGGATCTTGGCAATGAATGCAATTGTATGGACAAGTGGACAGCTTCCTCTGAATTGTGGAACTGGTGCCATGCCGTTTCCGCTGCGATCCGGCTGGAGGATCCGGAGCTGCCGATCGTTTCCGGAATGGACGGATTGAGCGTTTACGATAACGGTGGCAGATGTGTGCTGCTGGCAGATCAGGCAGAATTGACCGATATACTCTGCTCTCACCCGTATCCGCTGTATACGCCTCATTCGCAGGTCGATCCGGTAAATACCATCCGCAACGCGTTCCATGCCGCTGCTGAAACGGCACTTTATGCCGATGTCGGCGGCAAACCGGCTTTTGTAGAGGAGGCCGGTAATCTCGGTCCGGAACTTTCTTCGGAAAAAGTTGCCGCCCGATATCTGGAAAATATGCTGTGGAACTCATGGTGCCACAACTGTCGGGGATTGCTCTGGTGGTGCGCCAATGAGCAGCTGCATCTGGAGCAGACTCCGTATGACTGGATATCCATAGAGCGTTCTCTGGGACTGCTCCGGGAGGATCGTTCCCCCAAGCCGGTGATGGATGTTATCGGTAAGTTCGGACAGATGACTTCGGCTGTACAGCTGCCGCCTTTGCGAAGAAATGCGGTCTGTATCCTCACAGATTTTCAGGATCAATGGGCAGTGGCTTATATGAGTTTCATTCTGGCAAAGCAAGCCGGATTTGACATTGAGTTTCAGACTGCGGAACAGCCGCTCAAAAAGGCGGATTTTTATCTTATTCCATCGGTGAAATGTTGTATTGCGATCTACCGTCGGGCATGGCTGAAGATCATGGAAGCTGTGGAAAACGGGGCAACTCTCTACATCTCAAGTGAGAATGGAGTTCCGGAACCGTTTTACGGCAGCTGGTCAGGCATCACACTGGAAACGATCTCCAAAACAAATGAAAAACCCGAAATGATCGCGGATGATTTCCGTTTTGTCTGCGATTCACAATATCGTCTTTCTGTTTCTGTTGACAAAGGAGAGGTTCTTGCGGAAAACCAGTGGCATGAACCGGTTTTCATCAAGACCGCATGCGGCAGGGGAACCATTTTGTATTCGGCGTTGCCGGTGGAGCAGTCGATATGTGAACAGCCCGGGGCATTTGCCGGAGATTATTGCAAACTTTACCGAAAAATCGCTGAACTTGCCGGTGTCCGCCGGGAGGTGACCCGCAATGAACCGATGCTGACTTTGACCGAGCATTTTGATAAGGACGGTTCTCTGCTGCTTTGTGCCGTCAACAACACTCCGGCAGAGTTGACCGACACACTTTATGCTCCAAATTGGAGTTTGGTGGAAACGGTTGCCGGAACAGAACAGGATTCCATGCACATCACACTTCCCGGAAACAGCGGAACCGTGTTGAGATTTCGCAGAAACTGATCAGGTTAAGGAGTTTTTGATTATGGTGGATTTCAGAAAAAACTATGATGTCGCAGTCGCCGGAGCCGGGATCGCAGGGGTCGCTGCGGCTTTGAGTGCCGCCAGACGCGGATATAAAGTGGCTTTGATAGAAAAGCAGACCACTATCGGTGGTCTTGCCACCAGCGGTTTGATCTTTATTTATTTGCCGTTATGCGATGGCCGCGGCAGACAGGTGCTTTTCGGAATCGCAGAAGAATTGTTGAAATTGAGTATGAAGTACAGTCCGTGTGATTTGCCGCCAGCTTGGGGAGGACGTCCGAAGGATGCGTTTTACGGTTTTGATCACGGCAATCGTTATCAGGTGATTTTTTCTCCTGCAGGATTTACGCTTGCGCTTGATGAAGCATTGGCAGCTGCCGGTGTCGATCTTTGGCTGGATACGCTGATCTGTTCCGCCAATACGTCTTCGGATGGTAAAATAAACTCCATTGAGGTGGAAAATATCTCAGGCAGAGGGGAAATATCTGCCGGTTGTTTTATTGATGCCACCGGTTCAGCGGCATTGATCCGGTACTCCGGAGGTGAAGTGGAAAGCGGTATAAATTATCAGACTCCGTGGATAATGGAACGAAATGATAATGGCAGTGTTTTTTCTTTGGATTCATCATTGGGAATGAAAATTTTCGGCAGTATTTCCCCGGATTTTGAAACCGGTGATCCGCTTGATGGATATGCCAATACTGTCCACATCCGTTCAACATGGGATGAGGCGCGCAAATATTATCTTGCCGCTTATGCTTCCGGCAATGACCGCAGAAAGCATTATCCGGTTATTTTGCCGGGGATGGTACAATTCAGGAAGATCGCCCGCATTGCCGGGATGAAGACATTGAGTGATGGCGATGACGGAAAATATTTTGAAGACTCTATAGGTTTGTACCCGGATTGGCGCAGATGCTCTTGTATATGGGAAACGCCCTATGGTACACTGCTGCCGGAAAAAGTCAGAGGAGTTCTTGCCGCAGGACGCTGTATCAGTACCACCGGTGATGCGTGGGAGGCGTTCCGGGTGATTCCTGCGGCGGCAATGACCGGAGAAGCTGCCGGTACTGCGGCTGCATTGGCACTGCAGAAACATTGCGATCCTGCGGAACTGTCTGCTTCAGAAGTGCAAAATGAGCTGCGCAAACAAGGGTTCCTGTTTCATATTGATCAATGAACGGCGGAGATAAAAAATTGAAAACAGATCATCTTTTGCGTTCATTTCCGGAAAAAGAAGGGATCCCGTCTGCAGTATTGCTTGATATGCTTACTGAACTGGAAAAACTTGATTCTTTGCACAGCATTATGCTTCTGCGTCACGGCAAAGTCTGTATGGAAGGCTGGTGGCATCCGTATTCACCGGAAATTCCGCACATACTGTTTTCATTGAGCAAAAGTTTTGTTTCTGCAGCTGTCGGCATTGCTCAAGCAGAAAGATTGCTCTCTGTTTCCGATAAACTTATTTCATTTTTTCCGGAGTATGAATCTGCGGTCACTGATCCCCGGATGAAAGAGGTGACTTTGCGGCATTTACTTACCATGACAAGCGGTCATGCACTATGCGCCAGAAGCAGTATGCTTGCCGATCCGGAAGGTAATTGGGCAAGAGGATTTTTGGCTTCGGCTCTCTCTTATGAGCCCGGAACTCATTTCGCTTACAATTCGGCGGCATCGTACATGCTTTCGGCGGTTTTGCACAAGGTGACAGGTGAAAATGTCAGGGAGTTTTTGATGCCGAAACTTTTTGAACCGTTGGGTATCACACCCGGGATATGGGAGTGCTGTCCGTTGAATATCAATACCGGCGGCTGGGGATTGTATCTGAAAACCGCCGATATTGCCAAATTCGCGCAGCTGCTGCTCAATGGCGGCAGATGGTATGGTCAGCAGCTTATTCAGGAAGATTATCTTCATGAGGCGACCTCCGGACAGGCGGATACTTCCGCAAATGAATGGCCGGACTGGAAACTCGGATACGGGTATCAGTTTTGGAAAAGCTCTTACGGTTTCCGCGCCGACGGGGCATCGGGACAGTATGCGCTGGTCATTCCTGAAAAAGATATGGCGATCGCCATAACTGCCGGAGTGGAGGATATGCAGCAGATATTGACGGTCATCTGGGAGAAACTTATTCCGGCGGTGCAGGAGGAATGTCTGCTGCCGTCACCGGAAAACATGGAAAAACTTACCGGTAAATTGCGCAGTCTGCAGATTTATCCTGCAGCCGGAGAACTTGAAAAGCGTCATGAACCGCAAACGTGGCACTTCGCGCCAAATAAAAGCGGAATAACCGCAGTGTCGGTCTCTTTTTCTGAAAGAGAGTGCCGATTGGAATTCGATACCGTGAAAGGTACAGAGATATTGACTGCCGGATTCGGATTTCACTGCTGCGGAGAACTGCAGCTCAACGATCACATGAAACGCAAAGTCGCGGCAAGTGCGGCATGGAAAGATGAAAAAATTCTGGAAATCCATATATGCTGTTACGAGTGTGCATTTCAGGAGATTTTCACCATTGATTTTAATTCCGCTGATGCCCCGTTTTCCGGCAGCTGCCGCTTCAACACTTTCCGTGAACCTTTTCTGCCGGTTCTGACTACGGTGTGAACTGCGGTTTTGGAAAAATGCAGTGTTCCCGATAAGGGGAGATTGCTATGGAGAAGGGAAACACTTCTTCTCCCGACCCCTCATCCTTTTTCAAGAAAAGCGAAGTATTTTGCAGCTCCGTTGTCGCGTTTTCCAAATTCCCGGGAGAGTGTGAAGAACAGAACTTGATAAAAAAGATATTATGAGATACCTCATGGAGTTTCTCATAATATCTCTGATTTCGGTACATGGTGTGAATGTTTATTTCATTCGCAGCAGCAGTTGCGGATCGGTTGCAAAGGCTGCATTTACGCCGGAAACCGGCATGATAGATACATCTTCTTTTGCATTGCTGAAGCGGATCGACCAGACTTCGGCTGCGTCGTGTTTTTTCCGGGTCGCTTTGAAGGCGGTGGGTGTGCAGAAATTTTTCTTGCTCATGACGGTTTTGCCCGCAGGATTGACCAGTGAAGCAGTGAGATATTCTCCGGGATCACCGGCAACCATTATGCTGAAATTTTCCGTTCCGGCGGGAACTTCGAAGTAGATGTTGCCGGAAGGACGCAAAAAGTTGAGCGCGCCGGAATAGATGACCGCCTGTCCGGATTTCTGCGAGGTGATCGTTGCCGGACTGCCCAGCGGATTGCACTCCACAGTATAGAAACCGGTTTTCGCAGCTTTGTTATTCAAGGTCAGACTTTCGCCCGGAGCAAGTTCGCGGGAAACGAGCAACTCCCCATCCGGATCATAAAGTTTGATTGTGATTTTCTTTTTATTTCTGCCGATAACCTGAGTTGCAGCATTGATTTCGAGCGGGGAATTCTGCCGACAATACCGGATGAATTTGAAAGGGGAACGGATCCAGACCCGAGAAATCTTCCTGCTGATCGTCTTTTTAGGAATTGCAAAATTTTTGACATCCGCTTCTTTTGTACCGTCCTGCAGCGTTGCCGCGATATTTTCATAATCTTTGATACATGCTGCAACATCAAATGCTTTGCCGTTCAAAGTGATATTGCCGGAAACACTGATTTTCTGCGGTATTTTGCCGTTGAGCAGCGCAGTTCCGATCGCCGTGTTATTTTTGCGGTCAGAGATTTCCACCCGGTCAAAGGTGATATTACCCATCGTTATTGATTTTGAGGAGATGCTTATGGCTTCCAGAGGATTTTTATTGTTGTCAATGCTCATATTCCGGAAGTTGATTGCAAAATCAACGCTCTGAAGCATAATATTCAAATTGCCTTGAGATACCAGTTTGCAATCTGAAAAATTGATCACTCCCCGGACATTTTTGCTTTTGCCGGCCATATAGTTGATGTTGGCGTTTTTATTTCCGGTCATGGAACACTCTTTTACGGTCACGGAAACCGGGATGGTATCGGCAGTCAATTTGTCGAGAAAAAACTCCACACCGCTGCCCTGATTACCGTTGAAAACACACTTTTCAACGACACAGTTGACCAGACGTTCCCTGGAACTGTTGGGTTCAAAGTCAATTCCTGCCCCCGGCAGAGTGCCGCTGGTGTTGTTGAATGAACAGTTGCGGATCAGCAAATTTTCTGCCGAGATGACCGAAATACCCTGCCGGTGCTGATCGGTCACATGGACGTTTTGGATCAGGAAATTTTTACAGTAAGACAACTCTTTGTTGCGGCGGTCATTGCCGAGATAGATGCCGTCGCCGCCGCTTCCGATCAAGTTAAGGTTCCGGATGGTTACATTTTCACAGTTGAGAAAATTCAAACAGTTCCGCCACTCTGCGGGGGTATACTGTTTTCTGTCCTGATAATCGACTTTATTCATTATCAACCGCACATTGCCGTTGCCGCGCAGAATGATATTCTTTTTTGCCGAAGCGGTAAATAAACTGTCTTCCACACCTTTGAATTCACCTTTTTTTGCTCGGATAGTGACATCTTTTTCAAAGACGATTTCCTGATCCGATACCAGAAATACCGGTCTGATGATCCACTCTTTACCGGTGTTGTCAACGATAACGGTTTTTGCTCCGGAATTGATGGCTTTCTGCAGACATTCAGTAGCATCTGCCGGGTCAAATCCGAAAGAAGACGCTTTTACGGTTTTTGCACAGAGTGTCATGGAAATATGCAGCAGGAATATGCCGATCAAAATCTTACATAAATTCATCATAAAATGTTCCTTAATTATTCCTTGTCAGTGACAATAAGTCCCCGGGCGCGGAGCTTATCCAGCTCATCAGCCGAAATTTTCTTGTTCCCCCGGAAATATTTTGGGGTCAGCCAGGTGATTTTATCGGTAGTCACCATGTCGCCGTCCTCGATCTCATCCACCGGTAGAATGGTTACTTTCGGGATGCCGTCCTGCATGGAAACCCAGGTGATGTGGTGGATCTCACCGAAAACTTTGCCGCGGGAACGAGCATTGTAAGTATTCGTATCCCAGCCGCCGCCGGCAGGGCCGAGCATGTAGTAATGCCTGCCGTTGCGGTTGTAGCGGATATACTGGTGATAATCCCCGGCAAACACGGTATAGTTGCGGTCATAGAGGGCTTTTTCCATTTCTGCAAAACGCGGATTGTGCCAGATATCCGGATTGTGCATGAATATCATCGTCCAGCGGAGATCCTGATGTTTTTTCAAAGTTTCAAGAAACCATTTTACTTGTTTTTCGGTAATGGGTTCTTGGGCACCATCAATGGTACACAGGCAGATGAAAAGAACATTTTTACGAACAAAAGAGTAATAGGTCGGTCCGAATTGCCGGTTCCATAAATTTACTGTTTTGTCATGCATACCGGTAAAAATCCCTTCACCGTCGTGACTGATGTCGTGATTTCCGACTACCCAGAAAAAGGGCGACCGGCTGGTTTCGACTATCGTTTTGACCCGGTTCCACTGCTGCTGCAGATATTCGCTGGATTGTTCCTCAACGCTGGCTCCTTCAATGAAGTCACCGACCGACATGATGAAATCCGGACCGAGTTGATTGGCTTTAGCAAGAGCTTTTTCAAAAACTCCCGGTTCCGGACGGCCGGAACGGTCACCGATAATGGCGAAGTGGAAATCCCCGGAACCGTTTTCCCGGAAATTGGTGTGTGTCCACGGTTTCTTTTCTGTGGTCACATCGTGGGTGAAATCCGGCGCCGGTTCCGCATTGATGGCGGTCGCCGATATGATGCATGCGGCAGCAATAAGCACGCCACTTGAATTTTTTTTATTCATGGTCGATTCCTGTTCTTGTTAAATATTTTGATCTGCCGGTCAGTAACTGGTTCCGCCGCTCCATGCTTGAGAGTATGGTTTGCCGATGACATCATAGATTTTCTCTGCTTCGGCGTCAGAAACTGTTCCCGGGGTGGGGTTTGGGATCGTATGAGATTGAACATGACCGTCCAGATAGAGTATGTTGCCGGAGCCATTGTGTCTGCCTACCGGAATTCCGAGGTTTGCGCCGGTATGGCAATGCATACGCATGCTGTACAAAGTTCCCCACTGGGAGCTTTGCACGACACTGTCAGCCATCAATATGGTACTGCTGTGAGTTTTGACCTGACCGACTTTGATACTGATTTGATCGCTGGCTGCAGTTCCGTGACCTCTGCCGAGCAGATAACAGACGTTTGCCCCGTAAGAGGTGAATTTTCCGCCAAGGCTGTTTGAATCAAACAGGCTGTCTTCGTGTGGAACAGACGGACAGGAGAAAATTTCTTCCGTCGGACGGTTGGCATTGGCTGAAATACCACCGCGGAGTTGATCGATGTATGTGTATTTCTTTCCGTTTATATCGGGGTCGGACTGCGGCAGATAATCTTCATTATCCATCGTATATTGAGCAAAAAGATTTCCGATCTGCTTCAAATTGTTCACACAACTGGCACTGCGGCCACGTTCGCGGGCAGCATTGAGCGCAGGCAGCAGTATTGCCGCCAGGATGGCAATGATGGCGATCACCACGAGCAATTCAATGAGAGTGAACGCATTTTTTTCTGCTTTGTCAACGAGAGAACAACGATCTTTTCTGGGCATTTGCATTGTCATGATTCTACTTCCTTTCTGTGATATGTTTTTTTTGAAAACAGTTGTAACACCACCTGATTATTATTGGAATTTTTCAGGCGGATGTTTGCTTTTCTGTAAGATAATATATTGCCCGGTTGAAAAAATACAAACTTGGAGAATGAATAAAAAAGAATAGATTTGTTCAGTAAACCGCTATATTCAGGTGAATTTTATTGAAAAAATCCGGATAGCGGTTCTCACTCAGATCAGAAACACAAAAGAAAGGGGTTGTTGCAAAGCTGTCATATACCGGTTCTGTGGTTGTTTTTTTTGTACGGGGCGATCAGCTGCTATTCAAAAAATTCTGTTTTTTTTGAATAATTACTTGATTTTACGTAAAAAGTGGGATAGTGTATTTATTAACAATTCCGGCAATCGTTTGCCGTAATTTTATGGGAGATTTTTTATGGTTCGGCAAATAGATATTGCGAAGAAGCTGGGAGTTTCTCTGGCGGTCGTTTCGCGGGCATTGAGTCCGGAAAGGGGCAAGTCCAATAATCTTTCTGTCAATACTATTGAAAAGATCCGGCAGGTTGCCAGAGAGATGGGGTACCGTAAAAATCTGCTTGCCATGTCTCTGCGCCGCGGAGCCACCCGCCGCGTTGCACTGGTGGTCAATACGGTGGATAACTATATGGAGTTGATCCGTCCCATTCAGGATTACTGCCGTGAAAACAGTTACGATCTGGTGCTTTTCAACCTCGGGGAAAAAACTTCCGATATCCGCCGGACTTTTGAGTACCTCATCCAGGGCGGTTTTGATGCGGCGATCTCTTTTCTTTACACATGGGAATCCGTTGCCGATCTGGCGCAGGAGTTCATCGGTATGAAAAAACCGCTGATCCTCGTCGGTTCTCCGTCGGATGCTCCGGCTTTACCGGGATTGCACCGTATCAGATTGGATATTGAAAAGTGTCTGCATGAGGCGGTCAGGCATTTGATTTCCCTCGGTCATAAAAAAATCGTCTGCTGTCAGGCGGTCACTGACGGGGAGGCAAAAATGGATCCGAAACTGGCCCTGCTGATGAAAATAATGCCGCAGTACGGTATTGAACATGATATCCGTTTTGCCTGTAATATCGCTCACGATCAGAACCGTATGCGCGACGGTTATCTGGCGGCTGCAGAACTTTTGAAAACTCATCCGGATGCAACGGCATGTTTCGGTTATAATGACATATTTTCCATCGGTTTGATCCGGGGCTTGAAAGATGCCGGGAAAAATGTGCCGTGTGAAATTTCGGTAATCGGTTCTGACAGCAACGACTTCAGCCGTTACATGATACCGTCGCTCTCCACGCTCGATCTCTGTTCAAAACTGCTGGCAGATGCGGCGATCGACCGGCTTTTCGGCAATCTGGCATCAATGGATTTTGCGGCGGTTCCGGATGAACTGCTCTTTGAAGGCTCGTTTATTGCAAGGGAATCCTCCGGCATTGTTCCGGAAATGTAAATAGCAAAGACAAGTTCTCCAACCAATAAAGAAAGGACAACGAACTATGAAAAAGTATTCTGCAGCAGCTTTGGCAACAGTGCGAACCAGCAAATCGTTCACCTTGATCGAACTGTTGGTGGTCACCTCACAACTCTGCCGTGATTTTTTCAAACGCTTTATTTGTACGGATCAGTACGGATGTGTACGGAAACATACGGAGAGTGCCGCTCACAAAAATACGCCGCATCATACTTGCAAAGCAAGTGCTTCATGTTTGCCGCAGGCAAACGCTTCATGCAGCAACGCTGCGCTTCACACGGCGGAGCCGTGCTTCATTCGATCAGCGTTTACGCTGATCGAGCTATTGGTAAGCACTGTTATCTCATCATGGCATTTTTTTGCACAAAAAAGTGCGGTTGCAACTCAACAAAGAATTCCGCTTTTCTTGAAAAAGAGAGTGGGGTTTGGGGAGAGGGGAAAAACCTCTTTTCCCGCCCGCTCGGCGGGTTGCGAAAAAACTCGCCCTTCGCTTCGCTGGGGCTCGGATTTATCATCACAAAGAAGTCCGCTTTTTTTGAAAGAGAAAGGGGGCGCGGGGGAAAGGGAAAACTTTTTTTCCCGTGAAAAAAAGTTTTCCTTGTCCCCCGCACACTCATTTACCTTGATCGAGCTGTTGGTCGTCATAGCGATCATCGCAATTCTGGCGGCGATATTGCTCCCCGCTCTCAACAGTGCGCGGGAACGCGGTAAAACTGCTGATTGCGTAAACAACTTCAAGCAGTTTGGCAATGCCAATCAAATGTATGGTAACGACTATAATGATTACTGTGCCTCTTTGAATCCCAAAGGCGGTTCTTATTCCGGTGACCCGGTACGCTGGTTTGACGGATCAACGGTCTATGGTGTCGGTATCTTTGCCAAAAACGGTTATTTGCCTGCTCCCCCCGCGTTTGACGGCAATCACCATCTGCCTGATATGTACTACTGTGATACCGTGATGCAGTATAAGTCCAGCTCTTTCAACCGTTATACCTTTGCTTCCACAGCTTGGATCGCCGGTGCCGACGAAACCTATAACGATGTGTATAAATATCCCAAAGGTGCCCGGGCACGTCTGACTGATGATCCCGGCTGTGCCATTGCGTTTGACGATGTTCCACGTCATCATGGGGTCAATGGTACGGTGCTTTTCCTTGACGGTCATGTGGAAAATAAGAAGCCGACTAAAGAAGATGCTTATCGTGCAAGACGTTATGAAGGAGTATGATTTCCTGGAGACCCGGTATGAAAATAACGATACTATTATTTGTCTGCAGTATTTTCTGTGCTGCCGCTGTTCAGGCAGAAAAAACTCCGGCACAGCTTTACAAACAGACGCTTGAGAATAATCAGGCTGTACAGACATGGTATGTCAACGGTGTGCCGCATACCGACAAAAACGGCAGCATCCTGACCAAGTACGATCCGGAAAAATCCTTTTTCCCCATCGGTATGTGGGGGATCCCGCTGCACGATCCGGCCGCCGGATACAACTGGCAGGAACTTCAGGATCTGGGATGCAACACCGTTTGGCCCTACGGCGGAGCGCGCATCGGTAAAACGGCTCTTGAGCAGGCGGAAAAATTCAATTTCCAGCTTATTTTCATGGGCAGAAATTTGAGTGATGCCGCACTGAACACCATCGCCAATCATCCCCGGCTGCTGGGTCATGTGTTTTATGATGAACCCATCGGTCAACTGGGAAAACCGGGGGTGATGGAGAAACTTTATGCTGATTTTACCGCTTTCAAAGAGCGTTACCGCAAAGTTTCCCCGTCAACAGTGGTTTTCATCAATGATGCCCCGTGGATCATGCCTCCGGCAACGGAGTGGTTCGTCAAATGGAACACCTCCGGTGATGTGGCGTGCCACGACAACTATCCCATCAAAAAGTCCGGCGGCGTTCCCGGTATCAGCGAAGCACCCAACGGTCTTATGCAGAGTACGGTTCTCACCACACTTGCCAACAAAGAGCAGAAACCGGTTTGGATCATCCTCGGAACTTTTGAACTCGGTTTTCTTGAGGGGCGCGATGCTTTCCCGGCACGTTTCCCGACCGCTGATCAGTTGCGTTCGCAGGTTTATTCTGCTATTATCCACGGCGCGACCGGTATTCACTACTTTATCTGGGACAGTTTTATTTCCCGTGACGGATGTGTTTTCGGTATTTCACCGGATCCGCAGGTGAAACCTGGAAAATACATCGAATCTTCCCCGCGCAGCCGTCCGGCAAGTCCCATGCAGCTGGTCAATGCCAAAATGCTCTGGGAAGCGACTGTGGCGATCAATAAAGAGCTGAAAGAGTTGATTCCGGTCATCCTTTCACCCACCGTTGATCCGGCGCAGATGAGTTATGCCATAAATTCATTCCCGGTGGAAAGACGTTCAGTTTCTCCCCAGCCGGTGCATGGTATGCTGAAAAAAATCCCCGGTGAAGATGCTTATATACTGCTCAATGCCAATATGGATGCCGAGATCATGGATACGACATTCACCTTTGATCGGGAATTGGCAGATGTCAAAGTGCTTTTCGGCACTTACCCGATGCCGGTGAAAATCTCCGCTGACGGCAGAAAATTCACGTTGCGTTACGAGGCGTTTCAGGCGCATATCCTCAAGCTGACGTTCAAGAAAGATTCCAAAATTATCCCGGTGACCACCCGTACCGGAGATATTACCAATGTCGAACTGCCGCTGGATAAGGCCCGTTTGTGGGCGGTCGGTAAATCCACCGCCAAATTATACCACAATCCGGTCTGTCGTGAATCCGTTATCCGTCAGCCGGTGGTAAAAGGTGAAGAACCCTGGTCGATCCAGTGGAGCAAACTGCTCTATCCCGGTATTGAACGCGGTAAAAGCTATGATCTTTATGTGCTGGTGAAACCCGAGGGCGACAAGGGGGCCGGTGTATTGTTCAATGTTGGTTGCTGGAACAGCAAAGCCAAGCGTAATATTTTCTTCAAAGGGGTAGCGATCAAGCAGATGCTCCCGGGAAAATTCGGTTGGGTGAATGTCGGAAAACTCAATGTTTCCGATGATCCGGCAAATTTGGCTGTCTATATCGCTCCGGATAAAGCCGGTATCGCGGATGCTTATGAAATCAAAGCTGTGGAACTGCGCCTTGCCGGGGGTAGTGCTGCGGCGACAAAAGCCGCTGCTTCGGATTTTGCGTTCTCCGCAGCTTTGCCGTTGGCAAAAGCTGCCCTGTGGAGCGCACCGGGAGCTACTCCGAAACGACAGACCGATGAAGGAGCTGCTGTTATCCGTCAACCGCTGGCAAAAGGAAAGGACGGCTGGTACGTTCAGTGGAACAGAATCAGTTATCTTAAACTTGAAAAAGGTAAAAAATACGATCTGTATCTGCAGCTGAAAGTGGAAAATCCGGCAAATCCCTCCGGTACACTGTTTACTGCCGGCTGCTGGAACAGTAAAGCCAAACGCTCTGTTTTCCAGAAAAAAATCAAGGCAAATCAGCTTAAAACGGATCAGTATCTCTGGATCAATGCCGGACAACTGGAAATCAGTGATGATCCGCATAATTTAAGCATCTATCTCGCCCCTGATAAAGCCGGAGACGCGGCAGAAGCGTATTTGATCAAAGCAGTGGAACTGCGTTCCGGCGGTACTGTTTCTGCCGGAACGCCAACTGTTCCGGTAAAAAAAAAACTGAACGTCAAGGGTAAGGTTTTCAACGATCTTAACGGGAACAGTAAATTGGATGCCGGTGAAGCAGGTATTCCCGGCATCCAGATATCCGATGGTCTGAATATCGTTGTCACTGACGGCAACGGCGATTACACCATCAATAATGCCGACGGTAAATTCATCTTTGCCGTTAAACCGGATCACGGTGTTTTTACCGGGAAACACTACGCAAATATTGCGCCGCAAGTCGACTTCGGCATCAAATTTGCAACTCCGGAAAAGCGCGCGGTATTTTTCTCGGTCAATGACAGTGAGTGCGGTAACGCCGACTCTTTTATCGGCGATGTTGCAAAAGCTGTAAAAGAGAAAAAAGGGGATTTTCTTGTTCATTGCGGTGACATTGGCAATATGCCCGGTCACCTGACCAGCATGACTGCCGCCGGAGTACCGGTTCATTATGCCATCGGTAACCACGATTTCAAAAATAAAGGCGGCTGCGGTGAAGCGGAGTTTGAAAAATCTTTCGGACCGGTCTACTATTCATTCAATCACGGGGGGCTGCACTTTATCATTCTTGCACATCTTACGGAACTGGATGCGCCGCCGTCAGATGATCTTTGGAGCAGACAATTAAAGTGGCTGAAACAGGATCTTATCCTCAATCCGGGCCCAAAAGTGCTTTTTCGCCACCATCCGCTGCGTATCACCGATGAAACCACGGAACTTCTGCTTAAAACGGAACACAAACTTCTTGCCGCTGTTGCCGGACACACCCATCAGACCCAGGCGAGAAATGTCAATGGTGTTATTTCCATAGAATCAGCACCGCCGCATTGCGGCGGTATCGACCATACAGCCAAAGGTTTCATTTGCGGTATCTGGGAAAACGGGAAACTTTCTTTTCAGAAAATCACCGGATCGCAGTCACGCAGCACTGTTCCGGTCGATCCGCAAGCTCCCGGGGTCAGAACTGCCGGCAATTGGCAGCAGTTCCGTAAAGATTCCGGCCGCAGCGGTATTGCCGCGCAAAAGCTGGTTCTGCCGCTGGCATTAAAGTGGAAAGTACAGACTCCCGGCAGGATATTTGCTTCATCTCCGATAATTGCCGACGGCAAAGTATTTATTGCCGCGCTTGACGATGAGATGGCTGAATGTGCCGCGGTCTGTGCCTATGATGTCACCGACGGCAGACTGTTGTGGAAAAGCATCGTGGGCGCATCGGTCAAACACACTCTTGCCGCTGACGGTAAACGGGTATACGGAGCGTGTGTCGATGGTACGGCGTTTGCGCTGGATGTCCGGGACGGCAGAAAGTTGTGGAGCCGCAAAATTGCTTACTTTGACAAAAGTGAGGGACTTTACGGTGCGGCAATGCTTCATAACGGCCGCCTCTGGGTCGGCGGAGATCACTGGGCGGAACTTGACCCTGAAAATGGAAACATCATCCGTGAAGATGATAAAAAAAATATGGGAGCAGGCTGTTACAACAGTACCGTTATTTCCGGTAATGTGATCTACTCATCCGAACACTGGCGGCAGGGGATCTACGCGCACGATCTGAACAGCGGCAAAAGATTGTGGAGGACGGGCAGGGAAAAAGGTGTTTATACTTTTCTGGATGCCGGAGTTATCCATGCAAACGGCAAACTTTATCAAAAAGTCCGTACCGGTTTGCGGATATTGGAAGCGGCAAACGGCAGATGCCTTGCTGAATATGTGTTTTCCCCCAAACGGAACAACATGGAAACTTTTTCACTGCCGCTGGTTGCGGGGAACCGGGTATTTTACGGTTCGGCTCACGGAGTATTTGCCCATGATGCTTCTGATGCCAAACTGCTCTGGCATTTTGTTCCGGGTAAAGAGATGCAGGTTCGCATCCCATACTCCCGTACTTTTATGCCGGCAGTTTATGCGTCGCCTGCGATTGCAGGTAATATGCTGATTTTCGGGGCGGGTGATGGTTTGCTGTACGTTATTGACAGTGACAGCGGTAAAAAACTTTTTTCTGCTGATCTGGGTGCGCCGGTCTATTCATCTCCGGCAATTTCCGGAAACACGGTGCTGACTGCTTGCGCAGATGGAGTGCTTTTCGCTTTTACCGGCAGGGAGCAATAAAAAATTGACATATACAGATACCGAATATGAATAGAATAACTGCATTAAAAAAATCTTTATCATGGTTCCTTTCATCCGGAGTGATGCCGGAAAACGGAAAATCCGGTGTTGCGGAAAGATTGGCTCTTACCAAAGGCAATTCCGCTTTGGATGAGATCAAAAACACGTTCCCGAATCACACTTGCAAAACGGATTTTCTGATAGTGGAAAACCGCCGTGCCGACTGCTGTTTTGAGACGGCTTTGCTCTTTTTGCTGGCAGGAGATTTGCTGAATGAGCCATCTTACCGTAAGACCGGGGAAAATATTCTGGAATTTCTCTTTGAGAAATCTGATCTGCGCCACGGCGAATTGTGGAACTGGTACACTCCGTGGGACAAGAAAGTTTTCTGGTTCGATGACAATGGCTGGGTCGCTGCCATTGAGATATTTCTCGGCAGGCGTTATCCGGAATTGGACAAAAAGTACAACTTGCAGGAATTGGGAACCGGAGCAGCTTTACGTTTGGGAAAATCCATGCTCCGTACACTGGATAGTTCCGCACC
The DNA here is from genome assembly GCA_015061525.1 of Lentisphaerota bacterium. Classification (GTDB taxonomy): domain Bacteria; phylum Verrucomicrobiota; class Lentisphaeria; order Victivallales; family Victivallaceae; genus UBA1784. The sequence goes on along the minus strand of SUWK01000002.1, from coordinate 62,915 downwards.
GGTCAAACACGGTTTGTGGCCGGATACTGAATTTGCCGGAGAGGCAAGACAGCCGCACTGGGGAACTCCGGTATGCGCGGCACTGCTGCTTGCCGGAGAGTTTGAAATGGTCAGAGAATACCATAAACGCGGCATGGCGGAGTTCTGGCATAAATTCGGCTTGAGTGAGTGGGTGTATGCTCTTTTGAGCAGTGCATTGGGCGGAAATCTCGGTGATGAGTTTCTCAAAGCCCGATCACTGGAAATTTACCATTATTTGAAACAGCACGAAATCGACGGTATTCTGCCGAGTGAACACTGTGAAGCTCCTTGCGGCAAACAGCTTGCCGATCTGATCTACACCCAGAATTGGTATCTTCCGGCATTGGGGCTGCTGCCGGAGGCAAAGGCGGATTTTGAAAGGCTGCGGGATTTTATGATCTCTATTCAGAATCCTGACGGCAGCTGGCAGGGGATGTATGATATTTCCCTGTGTCGTTGGGCGGGCGGCGACCGCTATGAGGGCGGAGCCAACAGTATTTATACCGGTTGGACAAACACTGTTATTGCACTTGCCATGCTGATGTGATTCCGGATTTTTCCGCCAAGACCGTTTGGATCAAACCGGTTGTTTCGGTGAGAAAAAAAGACAGGTTTATTCGTGGGATCGCCATATTTTGCAGAATTTTACCGATCGTCCGGCAGATAAAAACACATTAAAGAAAGCCCCGGGAAAACAGAGGGGACTGTTTCCCGGGGCTTGAGGTCGGAACAAAACGGGGGGATTACTCCGCTTGTTCCGGTGTGGGGTTCGGTTTTGCCTGACGTTCACCGTGATGATGCTGACGGTGGTGACGTTTCGGAAACTTTCTCTGTTCGCCGTCTTTGCGGAAATGTTTCTTTTCTCCGTCAAATTTTTTCCCTCTGCACATAATAGGGCAGGCTTGCATTTTCGCCTGACAGAGTTCAGCGGCAGCTTCTTTCCGGCAGGCACGTTTCAGACAGCGGATGCCGGAAACAATGCCGTGATACGCCAGTACGACGATCACCGAGGTAAGCAGGGCGATTACGAATACGCGCAGATCTCCGGAACACTTCCGGGGGGTTGCAGCGGCATTTCCGACCGGGGTGTTCTGAACTTCTGTCTGGACAGTTTCCTGAATTTGGTCTTCGTGGTTTTCCATTTTCTTTTCCTTCTTGTTTTCGTTGCATTGCCGGGGGCTCACAACCCATTAACGCCGCACCGGAGCTGAAAATTTTAACATTGCTGAAAAAAATTGTAAAAATTATTTTTCAAATGTGGAATTTTTCCGGGTATGGGCTATATTACCAAAATGAGAGAAAACATACCGTGTGAGTAACGATAACAAGTAATGGAGAGTGTTATGGACGAAAATTTGAAAAAGATGATTTCTGATGCCGGTCAGGAGCATTTATTGTGTTATATCGACGAATTGTCTGCGGAGGAAAAGAGGGTGTTCATCGAGCAGCTTGCTGCGGTGGATTGGCAGCAGATACCGCAGCTGGCAGCTGATTATGTTTTGAAGCGTCCGGAGATCTCCATTCCCGCAGATTTGACTCCGGCACAGTTTTTCCCGCTGACTCCGGCTGACAGCGCAACGGCGGAACTTTATGCCGCCGCCGATGCCAAAGGTGCGGAACTTCTGCGAGCCGGTAAAGTCTGCTGTCTGACCGTCGCCGGAGGGCAGGGGACCCGGCTGGGATTTGACGGCCCCAAAGGAACCTATCCCATCGGACCGGTCACTGACCGCTCTTTGTTTGCCTACTTTGCCGGAGCCATTGCCCGCGCTTCGGAAAAATATGGTAAAACGGTATGCTGGTACATCATGACCAGTCCGATCAACCGGGCGGCTACGGAAGCCTTTTTCAAGGAGAAAAACTATTTCGGTCTGCCGCAGGAGAGTGTGTTTTTCTTCACGCAGGGAACGATGCCTGCATTCGGAACTGACGGCAAACTGCTTTTGAGCAGCAAAGGAACTTTAGCTTTGTCACCGGATGGACACGGCGGCACATTGCTGGCGTTGCGCAAATCCGGCGCATTGGATAAGATGATCGCTGACGGCTGCGAATATATATCATATTTTCAGGTGGATAACCCGCTGGTCCCGGTGGTTTCTCCCCGCTTTATCGGTCTGCATGCTCTGGAAAATTCTGAAATGAGTGCCATAATGCTGAGCAAGACCAATTCAAAAGAAAAATTGGGTAACTTCTGTGTTTCCAACGGCAGGACGATGATTATTGAGTACAGCGATCTGCCCGATGAACTGGCGGAAAAACGCAACGCTGACGGAACGCTTGCTTTCGTTGCCGGCAGTCCGGCGATCCATGTGCTTTCCCGGAAATTTGTGGAGAAACTTACTTCCGGCGGCACGCTCCGTCTGCCGTGGCACCGGGCGGATAAAAAGATCGCCTGCCTGAATGAAAACGGTGAACTTTTCACTCCATCCGAACCCAACGGGGTAAAATTGGAGTCCTTTATTTTTGATGCTCTGCCGCTGGCTGAAAAGGTGATGATCCTTGAGGGCGACCGGGCAGAGGTCTTTGCTCCCACTAAAAACGCCACCGGGGTGGATTCTGCTGAAAGCTGCCGGGAAATGCTCACTGCCCGCAATGCAAGACAATTGAAACTTGCCGGGGTGGATATCCCGTATACTGCCGACGGCAAAGTTGATGCAGTTATTGAGATCGATCCGGCAAAAGTGCTGGATGATGAAGATGCCGCTGCATTGGTTGAAAGAACCGGTCTTAAAAAAGTTGAACCCGGGGAGCGGATCGTACTGTGAGCAAATATTCTGCAGCATCTTATCATGATGATAACTCCGGTAATGAGGTGCGGCGCACCAATACTGTAGCTCTGGCAGGCGGTCTGCTGCTGATGACAATGGTGCTGGCGGCATTCGGGTTGACGATGCTTTATTCGGCAAGTATCAGCGATGTGACCGCGGCATCGGCATTTTTCCGCAATCAGTTGATGTGGTCGGTGATCGGCGGACTGCTGGGGCTGGTGGCATTTTTCGGCGGATACCGTCTCTTCTGCCGGTACAGCTGGTTGTGGATAGCCGGGTGTGCATTGCTGCTGATCTGGGCGAGATTCTGCCGGGAGATCAACGGAGCGCACCGCTGGATAATCGTAGGCAGTTTCCGTTTTCAGCCATCGGAACTTGCGAAGATCGCCGTGGCATTGTTCGTCGCAAATTACTGTTCAGAGTATTTGCGTACATTCAACAGTATGCGCCGTATAAAACAGGGTATCTGGGGACTTGCCGCCGGAGTCGGCGGTATCGTACTGCTGATTTTATGGGGCGATGATATGGGTACATCGGTACTGGTGGCGTCGATGGCATTTTTCACGATGTTCGCCGGTAATCTGCATCCGGGGTACTTTGTCCTGCCGCTGGCGGCAGTTCCGGCGGTGGTGATGTATGCCAAATATTTTGATCCGATGCGCTGGGGACGAATGACTATTTTCCTTGACCCCGAGGCGAATAAGAGCAATGCCGGATATCAGTTGTGGAACTCGCTTATGGCACTTGGTTCCGGGGCGTGGCACGGTTTGGGGTTGACCCAGAGCCGTCTGAAAGCAAGCTATCTTCCGGAAGCGCACACGGACTTCATCATCGCCATCATCGGTGAAGAGCTTGGTTATATCGGAGTTCTGATGGTGATTTTCTGCTATATTTTGTGGGGGTATTTCGCTTTCCGCATCGCGATGTCGGCACGCAACCGTATGGGAATGCTGCTGGGGTGTGCATTGTCGTTGGGGGTATTGTTTCAGGCGGTGATCAATCTCGGTGTCGTTTCCGGATTGTTTCCCACCAAAGGAATGCCTGCTCCGTTTATCAGTTACGGCGGCAGCAATATGGTTTGTTCTCTGCTGGCGGTCGCATTCCTGGTATCCATAGCGATGGAGGCGTGGGAAGAGGATTACGCAGCAAAGCTGTTGGGACAGTGGAAAAAATTATTGAAACGCGGTTAAGAATAAAGAACCGCAGAAAGAGTCGGATTTTATGGCATTGGAAAAACTTGTGATCAGCTGCGGCGGAACCGGCGGGCATTTCTATCCCGGTTTGAGTGTGGCGCGCTGTTTTATATCGCAGGGCAAAGAGGTGCTGCTGCTGCTTTCCGGAGCGCACGCAGTTGAACAGCAGAAAATCGCGGAGCGTTCCGGGGTGAATGCGCTTGCTTTGCCGGAAATGCCGCATTACCGGAAAAATCCGTTCCGCTTTGTCAAGGGGTTTTCCGGCGGATATTTCGCGGCGAAAAAAGAGCTGAAGAACTTCGGTGCGCAGGCACTTCTTGGCATGGGATCATTTGCGACACTCCCGGTGGTGCTGGCGGCAGTCAGGAATCATGTTCCGCTTTTTCTTCATGACGGCAATGCCCGTATCGGTAAAGCGAACCGGTTGTTCAGCCGTTGGGCAAAACTGCTCGGCAGTGCGTTCCCGGCGGTAAATGCCTCAAGCTGCCGCTGCAAAGTATTGGAAACCGGTATGCCGCTGCGTCCGGAGTTACTGGCGTTTGCCGGCATGAACAAAGCTGCGGCAGTCGAAGCGGTCAATGAGATTTTCGGTACTGATTTTTCCGGGGAACAGCCTTTGATCCTGGTTACCGGCGGCAGTCAGGGGGCGGCAGTGTTCAACAAGGTGCTGCCGGAGGTTTTTTGCGGTTTGAAAAAAGATTTTCAGGTCATTCATCTTACCGGCAAAGGAAAAATGGATGATACCGCCGGAAGGTATGAGAAAGCTGATTTTCCGTATCTTCTTCAGGAAACCACCGGCAATATGGCTGAAGTGCTGGCGGCATCTGATCTGGTTTTCAGCCGGTCGGGTGGAAGTACGGCGGCGGAGCTGGCACTTTTCGGCAAGCCGGCGGTACTGATCCCGTATCCTTTTGCCGCCGAGGGGCATCAGTTGGATAATGCCCGGCACTTCGCGGATAACGGCGGAGCGGAATTGGTGGAAAATCCGGAGTTCACGGTGGAAAAAGCTGCTGTCCTGTTGAAAAGTTTTCTGGAAGAACCGGAAAAATGGCAGCAGATGGGGGAGACAATGCGCCGACTCGGCAAACCGGATGCCGCCGGAGTTCTGCTGCAGGAAATCTCAGCTGCACTTGATTTTTCGTAAAAGTGGTGATATAGTAAAACAGTGCAAGTTGTTTTACTGTTGGAATTATGTTTATGAGTATAGTAAATTTTTTACCGTTCAATAAAGTGGTGCTGGTGATATTGGCAGTATCATGTATGATGGTGGCAGTTCCTCCCAAAGCGCGGGCGATCGATCCGATAACTCTGGCGATCCTTGCTCCGGTGGCGATCCGGGTGGCAGAGGCTGCCAAGCCTTATGTGCTGCGTTCGCTCGTCGGAACCGGAAAAGGTCTGTTCAACGTCGGCAAAGCTTCTTTGGAACTGCTTTACCTGCCTTACGGGATCGGCGAAGTTACCATAGGTCTGCCATTTCGCAAAGGTAAACGCGGGCTGGTGCATATTATCCGCGGCGGGGTGATCGCTCCGACGAAAATGGTATTGAATTTACTGCTGCTGCCGGTGTATATGACCGGAGCGAAGATAAATATATGAAAAAAGTTCCGCAGGATATTTGCGTGCCGATACCGGCGCGCCGTTTCGATCTGCGCCGCCGCCGTTATCAGATGCTGAAGATGTGGTATGGTGATGAACGGGCGGTGGTCGAAATATCCGCTCATACGGCACAACCGAAAAAAATCGATCTCCTTTTGGATGATGTACTGGGCAGGATACGCCGTCCGGAAAATGGTATCATCATCCGGATGAAAGGACAGTGGAGTTCGATCATCGGTTCCATGTTCTCCCGGTTCTGTGAACCGGAATCTTTGCGTGACGGGGTGTTGACGCTCAAAGTAAAGCACAGCGCATTGCTGGTGGAGCTGAAGCCTTCCTGTGACTTGATCTGTAAAAAAATAAATACTGTATTCGGGGAAAATGTCTGCCGGGAAGTGCGACTGCGGGTGTAATGTCTGATAGAAAATCACAAAATGTGATAAAAAGTAACATGAGCATTTGCAAAATCGGCTTTCTGTATTATATTATATCAGCAGTACAATAATATGGGTGTATGTCCCCGTAAATAACAGGGAGTTTTCCGTAAAATGACGGAAAGACGTGATGCGATTTTGAAGTTTATTGAAGCCAAAGGCGAGGTTTCCATAGGGGAGCTTGCCGCTCATTTCGCCTCCTGGAGTGAGATGACTTTGCGGCGTGATCTGGCGGCTCTTGAGCAGTCGCACAAAATCATTCTCACCCGCGGCGGAGCGCGTACCATTCCTTCGCGTTACGGTCTTCATGAAGATATTTACAGTGCCCGTGAACAGCTCAATGATGAAGCCAAACAGCTTATCGCTGCCAAAGCAGTGGAATTGGTTGAGCCGGATACGGGTATATTTATTGATTCCGGAACAACTGCAATGGCGTTTGCCAGACGTTTGCCGGATGTCCATCTGGCGGTGATCACCGCAGCCCCCAATATCGCGCTGGAGATCGCCATGCGCAAGGCTAAACCGTCTGTCATCATGCTGGGCGGTACGCTCAACCGTGATGAGATAGCCGTTACAGATCCGGAAGTGCTTTCCCGTTTGGAACATCTCAACATTGATACCGCTTTCATGGCGGCATCCGGATATGATGAAAAGGGCGGTTTCACCGTGGGCAGCCAGCTCGGTGCGTTGTTGAAACGTGCGGTGGTCAAGCGGGCGCGCAAGGTGGTTATGATGCTGGACTCGTCCAAAGTGGGAACTTTGCTGCCTTTCACATTTGCCAGAATGGAGGATGTGGATGTGCTGGTTGGAGACGGGGATATTTCTGAAAATATAATGAAACAAATATAATAACCGTAAATCAAACCTTAAAATAAGGAGAAGAGGTACAATGGCAGATTTTATTTTGATGCCGCAGATGGGTGTTTCCGAAGAGAGCGCACTGCTTTCTGAATGGAAAGTCAAAGAAGGTGATGTAATCAAACTCGAACAGCCGCTTTTCGCGTTGGAAACCGGCAAATCTTCCTTTGAAGAATTGGCGAAGTACGAAGGTACACTGTTGAAGATTCTGGTTCCCGCCGGTGAAGAAGTCGCCGTCGGTGCCCCGGTTGCGGTTATCGGTAAACCCGGTGAAAATTTTGATGCTCCCGGTGCCGCTGCTGCTCCTGCCGCCGCGCCCGAAGCCGCCGCTCCGGTTGCTGCTGCTGCTCCTGCCGCTGCAGAATGTGACAATAAGGATGTCAACTTTATTCTGATGCCGCAGATGGGTGTTTCCGAAGAGAGCGCACTGCTTTCTGAATGGAAAGTCAAAGAGGGCGACGTAATCAAACTTGAACAGCCGCTTTTCGGTCTGGAAACCGGCAAATCATCCTTTGAAGAGCTGGCGAAGTACGAAGGTACTCTGCTGAAGATTCTGGTTCCTGCCGGTGAAGAAGTTGCCGTCGGTGCCCCGGTTGCGGTTATCGGTAAACCCGGAGCTTCATTCAGCGTTCCCGGTGCCGCTCCTGCCGCTCCTGCCGCTGCTGCCGCGCCCGAAGCCGCCGCTCCGGTTGCCGCTGCCGCCGCTCCGGTTGCCGCTGCTGCTGCCGCTCCTGCGGTCAGCGGTAAAGAAGTGCTTGCTTCACCCCGTGCCAAAAAACTTGCTGCCGAACTTGGTCTGGATATCGCTCAGGCGATCCCCACCGGTCCGGAAAATCGTATTATTGAGCGTGATGTGAAAGCTCTGAAAGCTGCTGCTCCTGCTGCCGCCGCCGCTCCGGCCGCTGTTGCTGAAGCTGCTGAAGTCAAAGCTGCTGCTCCTGCTGCTGCCGCTGCTCCGGTTGCTGCCGCCGCTGAATATACCGAAGAGAAGATCTCCCGTATCCGTAAAGTCATCGCAGAAAATATGCACAAATCTCTGGCGGATATGGCACAGCTTACCCTCAACCGTACTTTTGATGCCACTGCCATCCTTGAGATGCGCAAGCAGATGAAAAATGCTCCGGAACTGGGGCTGGACAAAGTTACCATCAACGATCTTGTCCTTTTCGCGGTTGCCAAAACTCTGGTGGAGTTTCCCGATATCAATGCCAACTTTATCGGTGACAAAATGCGCCGTTTCACCCACGCCCAGCTCGGTGTTGCCATCGACACTCCCAAAGGTCTGCTGGTTCCGGTTCTGAAAGACGCTGATACGATGAGTTTGAAAGCTATTTCCGCACAGGTCAAAGAATATGCCAATGCCTGCAAAGAGGGAACTCTCGGAGCGGACAAACTTTCCGGCGGCAGCTTCACCGTCACCAACCTCGGCAATCTGGGAATTGAGAGCTTTACCCCGATCATCAATCCGCCTCAGACTGCGATCCTCGGTGTCTGCGGTACGATGCTCCGTCCCCGTCAGAAAGCCGACGGTTCAGTTGAGTTTTATCAGGCGATGGGCTTGTCACTGACCTTTGACCATCGCGTGGTCGATGGTGCGCCGGCGGCGAAGTTCCTCAAGGCTGTTGCTGACAAACTTGAGAAATTCAATCTGATCCTCGCTCTTTAATCAACAACAATATATAAGGTGAATAATCATGGTTTATGATGTTCTCGTCATCGGCGGCGGTCCTGCCGGTTACAAGGCGGCTGAACGCGCCGGACACAAAGGGATGAGCGTTTGTCTTTTTGAAGGCCGTTCCCTCGGCGGTGTCTGTTTGAATGAAGGCTGCGTGCCGACCAAAACTCTGCTTTACTCTGCTAAAATTTTTGATTATGCCAATGGCGGCGGTGAACACTACGGTGTCACCACCACCGGTGCGAAGATCGACCATGCCAAAGTCGTCGCCCGCAAGGATAAAGTGGTGAAAATGCTGGTTTCCGGTGTCGCCATGCAGATGAAAGGTGCGAAAGTCAATGTGGTCAAAGCCAATGCCAAAGTGGTCGGCAAAGATGCTTCCGGCATCACGGTCGAGGCCAATGGTGAAAAATTCACCGGCAAAAAGCTGATCATTGCTTCCGGTTCTGTGGCTGCCGTGCCCCCGATCCCCGGTCTGCGTGAGGCGGTCGCTGCCGGTGATGCACTGACTAACCGTGAGATCCTTGCTCTGACTGAAGCTCCGAAAAAGCTGATCGTGCTTGGCGGTGGTGTTATCGGTTTGGAAATGGCGTCTTACTTCAACAGTATCGGCACCGAGGTCGTGGTTGTTGAGATGATGGATCGCATCGGCGGTCCCACTGATATTGAAATGTCTGAAATGCTCCGCGGCATTTACGAGAAACGCGGAGTGAAATTCATGCTCAAGACCAAAGCGGTCGCTGTCAACGGCAGCACTCTTTCAGTGGAAAGTGCCGAGGGCAAAGCTGAATTGAAAGCTGACAAGATCCTCGTCGCTATCGGCCGTCGTGCCAATACCGCTGACATGGGTTATGAGAACATCGGTCTTTACATGGAACGTGGTGCGGTCAAAACTGACGATCAGATGAAAACCAACGTTTCAGATGTCTATGCTGTCGGTGATGTCAACGGCAAATCCATGCTCGCCCACACGGCGTACCGTGAAGCTGAAGTGGCGGTCAACGTCATTGCCGGAGAAAAAGATACGATGGATTACAGTGCGATCCCCGCTGTGATCTACACCAATCCGGAAGTTTCCAGCGTCGGCGAGACCGAAGAAACAGCCAAACAGAAAGGCTTGAAATTCCGCGTTGTCAAAATGCCGCTGCTTTTCAGCGGACGTTACATCGCTGAAAACGAGGGCGGTAACGGATTTATCAAAATGATCCTTGATCAGGATGATATCCTTATCGGTGCGTGCATCATCGGCAATCCCGGTTCCGAGATCATCTTCGGTCTGGCGATGGCGATCACCCGCAAACTCAACTGTGCCGAGATCAGCAAAGTGGTCTTCCCGCACCCGACGGTCGGTGAAGTTTTCCGCGAAGCGGCTCTCAATGAAGCATAATTGTCACTAACCAACCTTAAAACATAAAGGAAAAGAAAAATGCCGAAATGTCAATTTATTGACCCCAAGGAAATCCGCAAGGCAGGGGTTGTCGATCTGGGCAAGATCGAAATGAATCAGTACAAGAAGAGCTTCGCTGAAGAGAAAAAGATCTTCGGCAAAGATGCGCTGCTTGGTATCTACAAAGATATGCAGTTCATCCGTGAATTTGAGACCATGCTCTTCCAGGTGCGTACCCAGAAACATTACAATGGTATCGACTATCTCTACACCGGTCCGGCTCACCTCTACACCGGTGAGGAAGCGCAGGCGGTCGGTATGGCTTACAATTTGACCAAAGATGATATGATCTTCGGTTCACACCGCAGCCACGGTGAAGTGCTTGCCAAAGGTTTTAACGCCATCCGCACTCTGCCGGAAAAAGAGTTGATGGAGATCATGGAAGGTTTCTTCGGCGGTGATCTGCTCCGTGTCGTTGAGAAACACAACAAGAGCGGCAATGTCCGTGACCTGGCTCTGGATTATCTGCTCTACGGCTTCATGGCGGAACTTTTCGGCCGTGCCAACGGTTTTACCCGCGGTCTGGGCAACTCCATGCACGTCTTCTTCCTGCCCTTTGGTATCTACCCGAACAACGCCATCGTCGGCGGTTCCGCCGGTATCTGTGCGGGTGCTGCCCTCTACAAAAAAGTCAACAAAAAACCCGGCCTGGTCGTCTGCAACTGCGGTGACGGTTCCATGGCTCGCGGTCCGGTCTGGGAAGCGTTGAACTTCGCCTCTATGGATCAGTATTTCAAACTCTGGGATGATGACCACAAAGGCGGTTTGCCGGTGATCTTCCACTGTATCAACAACGGTTACGGCATGGGTGGTCAGACCCGCGGCGAAACCATGGCCTACGAGATCGCGGCGCGTATCGGTTCCGGTGTCCGTCCCGATGCTCTGCATGCTGAACGTATCGACGGTTATGATCCGTTGGCGGTCATTGATGCGTTCAAACGCAAACGCGAAATCATTGAAAACCGTCAGGGCCCGGTCATGCTGGAAACTGTCACCTACCGTTATGTCGGTCACAGTGCCACTGACAGCTCCAGCTATCGTACTCAGGAAGAGATCGAAGCCTGGAGAGAGCAGGATTCCATCGCCGCGTTCCGTGCGAAACTGGTCAAGGGCAAACTTGAAAGCGATGCCGCGTTTGATGAATTCAACGCCGATATCAAAGAGCGTATCACCCGCATCATGAAACTGGCGATCGACGAGCAGGTTTCCCCGCGTATCGATCCTGCCAACGAACCCGATGCCATGCGTAAATATATGCTTTCCAACGAGCGCGTTGAGAAATTCGACGACCGCGAACCGGAAGTGACCATGCCGCTGGCTGAAAACTCCAACCTCAAAAAGATCATGACCAAAAAACGTTTCGGTTATGATGAGAACGGCAAAGAAGTTTCCAAACTGGTCGCTTACAATATGCGTGATGCGCTGTTTGAAGCTATCATCAATAAATTCTATACCGATCCGACTTTGATCGCGTTCGGTGAAGATAACCGTGACTGGGGCGGCGCGTTCGGTGTGTACCGCGGTCTGACTGAAGCGATCCCCTATCACCGCTTCTTCAACGCTCCGATCTCCGAAAGTGCCATCGTTGCGGCGGCTTGCGGTTACGCTCTTTGCGGCGGCCGTGCCATTCCGGAACTGATGTACTGCGACTTCCTCGGCTGTGCCGGTGACGAAGTGTTCAACCAGCTCGCCAAATGGCAGGCGATGTCTGCCGGCGTGCTGAAAATGCCGGTGGTGCTCCGCGTTTCCGTCGGTGCGAAATATGGTGCCCAGCATGCGCAGGACTGGACGAGCTTGTGCGCTCACATTCCCGGTCTGAAAGTCTGCTTCCCCGCTACTCCGTACGATGCCAAAGGTTTGATGAACGCTGCGTTGAGCGGTACTGACCCGGTGATCTTCTTCGAGAGTCAGAAACTCTACGATACCGCTGAATTGTTCCATGAAGGCGGCGTTCCGGCTGAATACTATGAGATCCCCATCGGTGAACCGGATATCAAACGCGCCGGCAGTGATCTGACCATTCTTTCCATCGGTGCTTCACTCTATCCGGCGATGAAAGCCGCAAAAGAGATGAGCGAGAAATACGGTGTTGAAGCTGAAGTCATTGACGCCCGCAGTCTGGTGCCGTTCAACTACGATCTGCTGGTTGAATCCGTTAAGAAGACCGGCCGTCTGGTGTTGATCTCCGATGCTTGCGAGCGCGGCAGCTTCCTCAACGATGTCGCTGCCAACGTGACCCGTCTGGCGTTTGACTATCTGGATGCGCCTCCGATGGTTGTCGGTGCGCCGAACAGCATCTCTCCGTGTCCGGAACTTGAGCAGTTCTACTATCCGCAGGCCTCCTGGATCCTCGACGCAGTCAACGAAGCGATCCTGCCGCTGCCGGGTTACACCGCGCAGATGAACTTCACCCGCGTGGAAAAACTGCGCCGCGCTAAATTGGGAATCTGATCTATGAAAACTACTGCTGTAAGACTTTACGGTAAAGAAGATCTCCGGCTGGAAACTTTTGACCTGCCGGAGATCACCGAGAATGAAATTCTTGCCAAGATCACCAGCGACAGTATCTGCATGTCCAGCTTCAAAGCTGCCGAGCAGGGTGCTGCTCACAAGCGTGTGCCTGATGATGTTGCTGAAAAACCGATCATCATCGGTCACGAGTTCTGCGGTGAGATCGTTCAGGTTGGTGCCAAGTGGCAGGATCAGTTCAAAGCCGGTCAGCGTTTCGCTATCCAGCCGGCGATGAACTACAAAGGTTCTCTGGCGGCTCCCGGCTACAGCTATCAGTACATCGGTGGTGATGCAACTTATATCATCATTCCGGAAGAGGTGATGCTGACCGGTTGTCTGCTGCCTTACAACGGCGATGCGTTCTTCTACGGTTCAGTTGCCGAACCGGTGTCCTGTGTTATCGGTGCGTTCCATGCGCAGTACCACACCACCAACGGCTGCTATGAACACAAGATGGGCATCGTTGAAGGTGGTAAAATGGCGATCCTCGCCGGTGTCGGTCCTATGGGACTGGGTGCGGTTGATTATGCCATCCACGGTCCGCGCCGTCCGAAACTGCTGGTGGTCACCGATATTGACGATGACCGTCTGGCGCGTGCGGCAAGTCTGTACACGGTTGAAGATGCCAAAGCCAACGGCGTTGATCTGGTCTATTTGAATACCGGCTGCGAAGATCCGGTTGCCAAATTGATGGAACTTTCCGGCAACACCGGTTACGATGATGTCATGTGTTTTGCCCCGGTGCGTCCGGTGGTTGAGCAGGGTGACAAGATTCTTGGTAAAGACGGCTGTCTGAACTTTTTCGCCGGTCCCCTTGATCCCCAGTTCAAAGCGGAATTCAACTTCTACAATGTTCATTATGCCTCCACCCACATCGTTGGTACTTCCGGCGGCAATACCGATGACATGAAAGAAGCCTTGAGTCTGATGGAACAGGGCAAGATCAATCCCGCCTGCATGATCACTCATATCGGCGGTATGGATTCAGTTATTGAAACCACGCTCAATCTGCCCAAGATCAAGGGCGGCAAAAAGCTGATCTACACCGGTATCAATATGCCGCTGACTGCGATTGCCGACTTTGCTGAAAAAGGCAAAAGCGATCCGTTCTTTGCTGAATTGGCGGAAATCGTATCGCGTCACAATATGTTGTGGAATGCGGAAGCGGAAAAAGCTCTGCTCAAGCATTTCGGTGCATAATTATTCCGTTGTCAAAGTGCGGAACCGGATTTTGTTTTCCGGTTCCGCACTTTCAATATACGGCGCAAAGAGATGAGGGAAACGGCATGTTTTTGCGCCGCAGATTGAAAAATTCAAGATTTTGATTTTTGTGAAAATTCAGGGATATCCCCCCAAAAAACAACATAAAAAGAGATATAATCATGGAAATATTCAATACATTGGGTTTCGGTATTGCTGCGATGGTAACGGTCGGAACGAGCTGGTGTCTGGTTGGCCTGGTGATGGGGGATGCTCCCAAAAAAGGTGTAAATGTGGCACTGGTACAGTTTTTCGGAGCGGTGGTTTCGACGCTTGCCAGTTTGGTGATCGTATTTTTTACCGGGGCGTCCGCTCCGGAGTGTCCGCTTAAATGGCTGTTGATCACACTGGGACTCTACTTTTTTTCAGGATTTTTGAATTTTTTCATGCTGCAGTTGATGTCCAAAGCTATGCAGCATGGGCCAAACGGCATAATCTGGTCGATCATTCAGTCTGCGATGGTGTTTCCGTTCATAGTCGGAATGATCTTTTTCAATACCGGTGTGAACTGGATGAAAGCGATCGGTGTGGTATTGCTGCTGATGGCACTGGCCGGATTTGGCATGGCCAAGGATAACAGTACCAGATCCGGCGGGGCGTGGAAACTTATATCATTTTGTGCGTTGACGATCTGTGCTGTTCAGCAGAATCTGGCAACTTTGCCGACGTATTATCCGGAAGCGCGGATGGTCAGCAGTATATTCTGTACGATGGCGACCTCCGCCGGAGCGGTGGCAGCATCGGTCGGTTATATGCTTTTTACGCTGAATGAAGAGAAAAAACGGCAGCTGAAAGAGAATTTTGTCAATCTGCATTTGTGGAAATATGTAGGGGTATTGCAGACATTCAGTTTGCTTACCAGCTATTTGCTCTTTTATCCGGGAATGTTTGTCATGGGTAAATATGGACTTGGTATGCTGTGTTACCCGATGATGGTGGGTTCCTGTATCGTAAGTTTTACTTTGACGAGTATATTTATTCTGAAAGAAAAAGCCAAACCGGTACAGATTATTTCACTTGTTTTGTGCATTTCCGGTTTGGTTTGTCTGGCACTGCAGTGACCGGCAGCATACTTCCGCCTTCCGTATTCAAGAGAGAGTTTTAAAGAACGAGTTTTTCATCACAGGCATCCAGAGTGGATTGACGGTGTGAGATGACGATGAGGGTGAGTTTTCCTTTAAGACCGTTGAGAACTTCGCAGAAAGCGTTTTCAGTGTCGGTATCCAGTGCGCTGGTAGCTTCATCAAGGATGAGCAGTTTGGCATCGTGGTACAACGCTCTGGCGATACCGATCCTCTGCCGTTGACCTCCGGAAAGGTTTCCTTGAGCGGTGAGGAGGAAATCAGGAGCAAAATCGCTCAATCCGGCGAGCCGGAGGGAGCGTTTTACTTTTTCAAGATCAATATTGTTCTCTCCGAAAGCAACGTTTTCAGCGACAGTCCCTTCCAGCAGAAAAATATTTTGCGGCACGATGCCGATCTGTCTGCGCCATGCGGCAAGGTCGTTGTTGATGGGAACATTTCCGGCAGTAATGGTGCCGGAATCCGGGTTGAGCAGACCGAGGAGCAGATCAATAAGTGTGGTTTTACCTCTGCCGGAACGTCCGGCGATGGAGAGGGAGGTCTTCGGCTGGATGGTGAGGGAGAAGTTGTCAAAAATAGTTTTACCGTCCTGATAAGAAAACGTGATGTTGTTGAATTTAATTGTTTCTGCTGCATTGGCGGCGATACCGGATGGCTCCGGTTCCTGCGGTAATTCGCGTAAATCGCTGCAGATGGCTTTCATAAGCGGGCTGTGTTGGCGGATGAGGGTCAGATTGTAGTGACAGCGGCTCATTGCCGGGAGTATTCTGCCTATGACAGCGGTCAAAACGGCGAATGTCAGCATGATATCAGTTTTAGGGACATTCAATATCACCATGACGGAAAAAACTCCGGTTACGAGCAGGATGGAGGCTGATTCCAGAGAGAGCCGCGGCAGTTGTCCGAGATTGTAGAGTTTGCGGTAGATCCGGTTGAGATCCCGGTTGGCAACGGCGAATTTTTCAATGAAGAACTCCGTTTTTGCTGCACATAAGACAGTTTTTTTGCCGGTGATGCCGGCTTGAAGTATCCGGTTTTCGTCAATGTGGTGAACAATGAGCTGCCGGCCGTATTTTTTGTTTGCCTTGGCGGTTGCAGCGGATACACCGGCTGCGATCACCAGCATGAAAACGATTCCGGAAAGTGACACTACCGGATACAGATATACGGCTGTGACAGTCAATAATGCGATCACCAGTATATCGGAAAGCACCTGCATGGATGGCAGCAGTACGAGGGTTCCCATATCATTCAAACGGGAAAAACTGCTGATGCAGTAATCAGTGGAAAGAGCGCTGAAATTTTTGTAATCTGCGCAGAGGTAAGTTTTGAAGAGTCGTTTTGCCAATTCATCGCGCTTGGTAAAAATGAATTTTGACTGGATATGTACGATTTGTACGGCAACGATATTTTTGGCTGCCAGCAGGAGGCCGATACCGGAAATTGCCAATGCCGTGTGATATTGTGCCGGGACGCCGGGGAACAATCGGGATAAAATTCCGGTTGTGGTGACGCCGAGCCCGCTTTCAGGAGCGAGAAAAACCGTAGCTGCCCCCAGCAGAATACCGATCCCAAACAATTCCAGCAATGCTGAAAATGCCATCAATACGGCGATGAAAATAAATTTCCGTTTATCGCGCGGCGTAAAAAGCCAGCGCAGTTGTGCAATAAAAGATTTCATATCCTGAATCCTGAAAAAATTGTTGTTGTCCTGAATTTTGTGAAAAATCTAACCTGCACTGGCACCTTGCGGGTAATCTCGCGCCTTGCTCCTGTGCCGGAGCCGTCGAGTACATAGTACACTACTGCTCCGTACTCGTCGCAAAACACGACCTTCCTCCGCAATCCATCCATCAGTCTTCGCATAAAGCTACGCCTTGACAAGCCGGTTGGATCAAACCCGTACCGGCTTTGTTGACAAATCACAACTTGTGTGATATGTTTTATACACTGATAGAAATGTTTGTTTATAAGCTCATGCTTCCGCTTCACAAAATTTGGAACATTACCAAAAAATTAACAATTATAATAATATAAAGCCGATAAGCGCAGTTTGCAAGTTGAAAAATCAACTGTGACAGATTACATTATAAGCGATACCATAAAAAATTTTTGGAGAAGAGAATATGGAAGTGCGTTTTTTCAACACTCTTGAACGCCGTCAGATGACATTTGAGGCATTGACCAGCGGTTGCGCCAAAATGTACACCTGCGGGCCCACGGTTTACAACTTTGCTCATATCGGCAACTTCCGGGCGTATGTTTTTGAAGACATTCTGCGCCGGACGCTGGAATATTTCGGTTATGCCGTGACTCAGGTGATGAACCTGACCGACGTGGATGATAAGACCATCCGCGATTCCCGGAAAGAGGGATTGCCGCTGTGTGAATTTACCGCGAAGTACAAAAAAGCGTTTTTTGAAGATATTAAAACGTTGAAGATCGAACCTGCGGAGATCTATCCGGCGGCGACCGATCATATCCCGGAGATGATAAACCTCATCCAGACACTGATGGATAAGGGTTTTGCCTATCAGGCGCAGGATAAGTGCATATACTTTTCCATTGACAAGTGCAAAGATTACGGCAAACTTGCCCATATCGACCGGGAAAACCAGCGTGACGGCGTGCGTATTTCCACTGATGAGTACGCCAAAGATGCGGTTGGTGACTTTGCGTTGTGGAAAGCGTGGGATGAAGCCGATGGTGACGTCTTCTGGGAGAGTCCCTGGGGCAAGGGGCGTCCGGGATGGCATATTGAATGCAGTGCCATGTCGATGAAGTATCTCGGTGAATCTTTCGACATTCATACCGGTGGTGTGGATAACATGTTCCCCCACCATGAGGATGAGATCGCTCAGAGCGAGAGTGCCACCGGCAAAAAATGGGTAAATTACTGGCTGCATTGTGAACACCTGATGGTTGACGGTACTAAAATGTCCAAATCTCTGGGCAATTTTTATACTCTGCGTGATTTGCAGAATAAAGGCTGGAGCGGCAGAGAGATCCGCTGGGTGCTGGTCGGCGCGCATTACCGTAAAAAACTCAACTTTACTCTGGATGCTCTTGGTCAGGCACGGGAAACGCTCGGCAAATTTGATGCGCTTTTTGACCGTTTGCGCGGCGTGACTGCCGATGGTGATGGTTCTGAGGTCAGTGAATTGGTAAGCGGGGCAAAGAATGATTTTGCATCCGCTATGGCGGATGATCTGAACATTGCTCCGGCTCTGGCGGCGGCGTTTGATCTGATGCGCGGAGCGAACCGTCTGGCTGATGAACAGAAACTTTCCAAAAACGGTGCCGAAGCGGTGCTGGCGGCATTCCGGGATTTTGACCGGGTCATTGCCTGCTTTGAAGTTGATGCGGTGCGTGAGAGTGCTGCGGTTCCGGCAGAAGTTACTGCTCTTGCTGAAGCGCGTGCAGCCGCGCGTAAAGCGAAAAACTTTGCAGAAAGCGACCGTCTGCGTGATGAATTGACCAAACTCGGTTATGCAATCAAGGATGTTCCCGGCGGAGCATGGGAACTGAAAAAGCTCTGAAAAGCTCTGACTTGTCTGCCTTGAACTCTGAAATTCCGGAGTTCAGGGCGTTTTTTTTGCCGGGGGGATTGTTTTTTCTTTTCATTGATTTATATTGCAGATAGAGGGAATTTTTGAGGAGGAAAATATGCAGAAAATCGAAAAAATTTCAGCCGCTGCTTTCCCGGTGGCAGTGCGTGACGGAGTGGTACTGGTGGATTTTTTTGCCCAGTGGCACGGGCCGTGTCACAAGCAGAATGACGTGCTTAATGCGTTGGCAGATGAAGACCGCTTTCCGGCACAGGTGAAAATTACCAGAATAGACATTGACGAAGCACCGGTGATAGCGGCAAAATTTGAAGTTGATATCGTTCCGACACTGGTGGTTTTCCGCGATGGCGAAGAGATCGAAAGATTGGTCGGTACTTCAGATGCCGAAGATGTCATGGAACTTTTCAATCAACCGGAATAATGTTTGGCTCTGTTCCCGATATTGGTTGATGCCCTCCGTGGAACGTTCAACGCACGGGTGCGAGCACCGCGAGGGTGCGAGCGCGCAGTCCGCATGCGAATGAACTTTGCGAGCATTTACATGCGAGCAAAGCCGATGCAACAAAAGTTGCGAGGATGAGCGGAGGACGAGCAAAAGCCGGTTACGCCGTGGAAAGACTGCCCAGGCAAGCCGTAAGGCGCAGCCGTTTGACGACCGGCAAAGCCGGTCTGGCGGTCGCCCCACAGAGTAAACGGCGCATACCTCCGAGGGAAGAACCCAATGCCCCGCAACAGTCACGGGGAAGGTTCTTGAGGGAGGGGAGTTTGAGGGGAGGGAAACGTAGTGTCCCGCCCCTCAGGCAAACTGAACGCTGCTAACACCCTCCACAACTTGTGTGCGCAATATGTTGTCAACCTATATTGGGAACAGAGCATAATGTTTTTACCATTGCCAGTCGTCAAGAAGGGCAGTCGCCTGTGAGAATGGGCGGCTGCCGAAAAATCCCCGGTAGGCAGAGAGCGGTGAAGGATGGGCATTTTCCAGAATGAAGTGTTTTTTACGGTCGATCAGCGCAGATTTTTTCCGGGCAAAAGCTCCCCAGAGCATAAAGACGATACCGGATTTTTTTTCACTCAATGCTGAAATTACGGCATCGGTGAATTCCTTCCAGCCGTATTCAGCATGACTGCCCGGTGTATGGGCATCTACAGAAAGAACAGCGTTGATGAGCAGGACACCTTTTTCTGCCCAGTGCCCCAAATGCCCGGAAGCCGGTGCCGGAATGTTGAGGTCACTGGTAAACTCTTTGTAAATATTCCGCAAAGACGGGGGCAGGGGAACTCCATCGGGTACGGAAAATGCCAACCCTTCAGCCTGACCGTCATCGTGATAAGGGTCTTGACCGAGCAGGACGATTTTTACTTTTTCCGGCGGCGTGAGAGCAAAGGCGTTGAAAACAAGCTGTTCCGGCGGATAGACCGTACACTCTTTGCGTCTGGCGTTGACCTTCGCCAGCGGAATTTCCCACAAGTCTGGAGATTTTCCGGCGGAAACAAGGAAATCCCGCCAGATTTCCGGGAGCAGCGCACTCATCGGATTTTCTCCTTTTTCATAAAGAAACTCAAAGGTTCCACTCCCTGCGGGAAAACTTTGACATTTTCATAATCACAGGAAACCGTCAGCAGAGCATCGGGATAAAACATAAAAGTGTACGGCTGCTCTTCATGAAGGATTTTTTCAATTTTCCGGGCGATCCGGATCCGTTTGTCCATATCAAACTCCTGCCGCAGTTCAAGGATCGCATCATCCAGAGCAGCATTTTTGAAAGAGATGAAATTATCTCCGTCACCGGCACATTGACTGGAATGGAATATCTGATACGGATCGGGGTCTATCGAGCCGGTCCAGCCCAGATTGCACGCTTCAAACTGCCGCTTTTTCAGCCGTTCAAGCAGCACGCTCCATTCCACGGTCTGCAGCTGCATGTCGATACCGGCGGCGGCGAAGTAATCCTTGATCATCGGCAGCATCCGCATCTGCATGGAACTGCCCGATATCTGCAGCATGGTGAATGAGAACTTTTTACCGTTTCTTTCCAGAATACCGTCGCCGTCACTGTCGCGCCATCCGGCTTCGCGGAGCAGGATTTTGGCACGTTCCGGATCGTATTTCCACGGCGAAATTTCCGGATCGGAATAAACAGACCCGGGGATGAACGGGCCTTTGGCGATCCTGCCGTGACCGTACATGAGTTTATCAAGGATCTCCTGCCGGTCGATGAGCATGGTCAACGCCTGCCGGGTTTTGGCATCTTTGAAACAGTGGAGCTGCTGGTTGTAGCCGATGTAACTGTAACCGGAACCCGGATAGCTGATCTTGCGGAATCTTTCACCGTTAAACTCTTTGGAGCCGGTGCGTTTCTGCCACTGTTCCGGGGTGAGAGAGAGCATACCGAGTTTACCGGCGAGCAGTGACTGGAACTGAGTGTTGGGCAGCTTGATGATTTGAAACTCCCGCTGCAAAATCGCCGGAGCGGCACCGAATACGGTTCCGATATAATCACTGTTGCGTTCAAGAGAAATGGAGCGCGCAGCCGTCCACTGCTGCAATTTATAGGGGCCGCAGCCGACGATCATCCGGTTGCGGGCGTGATCGCAGTTGAATTTTTCCGGATCGAACCTGCCGTCGGGCATGTAGAAGTGACGGGGCAGGGGAAAGAGGGTCAAAGTCGCGGCAAGAGATCCGTAATAACGGGTTTTCCAGATGATCTCCAAATCGTATTTCCCGGTGACTTTGACCTCCAGCAGATCAATGTAATAACTGCGCAGCGAGGCGCAGTTGACTTTGGGATCGCGGATAACATCAATGGTGAATTTGAGGTCTTCGGCAGTAACTTCCGTTTGCGGATGGTATTTGCCGGTTTCCGGATCGGTAAATGCGTGCCACATGACTCCCTGCCGGAGCTTGATGCGGTAACTTTTCCGATCCGGGGATATTTGAAAACTTTCCGCAAGCAGCGGACGGAAGTTTTCCGGATTCTGCCAATCTCTTTCGGCAAGCGTCATGGAACAGAGCGAATAAATGCTCTGTGCCGATGCTTCATTGGCAAGCAGCGGGTTCAGACCCGGCGGATCTGCGGAAATGGCTGCAGCAAGTTTTCCGCCGTCAATTGCCCGGGATGAAAAATACTGCATGTTGGCAAAATCACCACTGCGTACGCTGCTGCGGGAAAGCGAACTGTTGTTCTGAAAGGAATCCAGTTTCCCGGCGAGCAGGATATTTGCCTGCCGCGCCCGGTCAAATGCCGAAATCAGTATCAGCAGCAGTGCGGCCACCGCCGCCAGCAGGATGATGATGGTTATGTTCAGAGCATTACGCATGTTCTTTATCTCTGGGATATGCGCCAGGTCATGACTGCACCGAGCAGCTGAAAGACGATATTCGGTATCCACAGCAGATACTGGGGGTAGATCCAGGTGATATTGTCCAGAGATTCAAAAAGGATGATCGAAAAGAAGTAGACTGATGCCAGAATGACGCTGATGAACAGTCCGATGGAAGTTTCCCGGCGGCTGGTACGGATGGCAAGCGGCATCCCCAGCAGCAGAAATGCTATCGGAGAGAGGGCGAATGCGACCCGTTTATTCAATTCTATCTCCAGTTTGGTGGTGTCTTCATTCATCTGTTTGGTACGGCGTATTTCACCGAGCAGCTCCCGGACCGGCATATATTTTGCCCGTTCTCCGATGCGCTGACCGTTGATCTCTTTGCCGTAGTTGAATGGGAAACGGAACTCTTTTGCATAGCCGCGTGAAACGCCGCTGCGTCCGTCTTCAGAACGGTTGACCATCATGCAGTCGTAAAGAGTGAAATAGAGGATCATCTCTTCCTGATTTGCCTGAATTACTCCCCGTGTGGCGTTGATCTCCTGCAGGATATTGCCGTCAAGGTCGGTTTTGCAGAAATGAACTCCGCGCAGTTCGTTTTCACCGACACGGTCATCAATGGAAATGGTGATATTGCTGTTGCCCTCCTGATAACCGAAAGGACTGCCCGGTTCAAAGAGTGCCATCGGCCGTTCAGCTGCCTCGTTGCTCATCATACTGCGGGATTTCCAGAGCAGCGGAGGGCCGATTTCGACCTGCAGGTAGAGACAGAGCAGAGTCATCAGAAAAGTGATGAGCAAAATGGGACTTATGATCTGAATGATACTTACTCCGCAGGCACGCATGGCAGTTATCTCATTGTCCGCGGAAAGTCTGCCGAAAAGCAGCACCACAGATACCATCACCGCCCACGGCACGGTGAATGTCAGTATCCGCGGCAGGATGAAAAGCATATACTTCCCGAAAACTGCCATCGGGATACCGCGGGAAACAAATTCCAGGACTTTTATCAGATTGGCTCCGGTCATGGCAAAAGTCAGAACCAGGATCGCCATGCCGAAAGTGATAAGAAAAGCCTTGGTCACATACCAATTCAAACAACGCATCGATCAATATCTCCGGAAATGATTGTTAAACATTTCTATACCATAGCACCGGTAATCGTTTTTTTCAAGCAAAAGCAGCTTGAATTACAGACAGTTTCTGGTTATATTAATATAAAAGGCATTCCCGCCTCATAAAATTTATGGAATATCAGTTCAGAAAAGGAAGGAACGGAATTTATGTATAAAGTTGTGATCGTCGGTGCCGCCGGCAGAATGGGCCGCCGTCTGTCTGCCAATATCATGGCAAGTGAAACTCTTACCCTTGCCGGAGCTGTGGAGTTTCCCGGTTCCCCGTTCATCGGTCAGGATGCCGGTATTCTTGCCGGTTGCGGAGAAGCCGGTGTGAAGATCACCGATTCTCTGGAAACTGCTCTTGCTGACGGTGCGGATGCGGTCATCGATTTTGCCACCGGCGGCGTGATCGAAGCTGCAAAAACAGCTGTCCGTGCCAACTGTGCCATGGTCATCGGTACAACTGCGCTTACCGCAGATGACCGCGCTGAACTGAAACGGCTCGCGGATGAGGAAAACGGCAGGATCGTTGCTGCCAACAATATGAGTGTCGGAGTAAATTTGCTTTTCAAACTGGTCAAAGAAGCTGCCGCATTCCTCGGGTTGGAGTACAATGTTGAGATAGTTGAGATGCATCACAATAAGAAGCTGGATTCTCCCAGCGGTACAGCGGTGCGTCTCGGAGAAGTGGTTTGCGAAGCACGGCAGTGGAAATATGAAGAAGCGGTCAGAAACGGCAGAGCCGGTA
The DNA here is from genome assembly GCA_015061525.1 of Lentisphaerota bacterium. Lineage (GTDB taxonomy): Bacteria > Verrucomicrobiota > Lentisphaeria > Victivallales > Victivallaceae > UBA1784. The sequence continues at coordinate 39,311 of SUWK01000002.1, read as the reverse complement.
TGGTCGGTAAACGTCCGGCTGAAGAGATCGGTATGCACGCTCTGCGCGGCGGCGATGTGGTCGGAGATCATACCGTGATTTTTGCTGCCGAGGGGGAACGGGTGGAACTTTCCCACAAAGCAGCCAGCAGGGATATGTTTGCCAGAGGCGCACTGCTGGCGGTGGAGTTCCTTATGGAAGCTCCTGCCGGACTCTATGATATGCAGGATGTATTGAAACTGAAATGAGCCGCCGCCGGGAACTCAAGACCGCACTGTTGCGGCATTTACTGCTCTACGGGCAGGCAACCCGTCCGGAACTGGTCGCATTGACCGGTGTCCGGGCGGCGACTGTTTTTGAAACGGTGGATGAATTGAAGGCATCCGGGATCATTGCGGAACCGGAACGGCGCGGAAAAAAGACCGGCAGACGGGCTCCGGAGCTGTGTTGTGCGCCGGATTGCTGTTACACAGCCGGTGTGGAACTGCGCCTTTCCGGGTGTACCGGAGTGATTATTGATGCTGCCGGAAAAGTTATCCATCAGGTCGAGCATCCGGCAGGGGTGCGCAGTTCGCTTCTTGAGGTCAAGTGCGAGATATTGGAGGTGCTTCAGCATTTACGTGATCTTGCCGGAGAAAGTTGGAAACTGATACGCGGTTTGGGATTTGCTGATCCGGGGCTGGTGGATATAGAACGCAGCTACTCCATCCGGGCGGTGAATATTCCACCGTGGCAGGAGGTCGAAACCGGAAAGATGCTGGAAAATGCCTCCGGTCTGCCGGCCAGAGTGTGGCCGGAAGCGATGGTCAAAACCAGAATGGAGTATATTCAGCGGCTGCCGGATGCACCGGAAAGTCTGTTCAATATAGTTACCGATGACGGTATCGGCGGCGGGTTCATCAAAAAAGGTGAGCTTTTTGTCGGCAGTTCGGGCAGGGCGATGGAGATCGGGCATCTGGTGGTGCGTCCCGGCGGAGCGCGCTGCTGCTGCGGTAACTGCGGTTGTTTGGAGTCAGTGGCAAGTCCGGCGGGACTTGCGGAAAAAATCGCGGAATCCCGCGCTGCCGGAGTCGATCTCGGCGGTCTGCCGGAAAATTTCTCCATCCGTACTTTTGCCCAGTATGCCTCACGCAGCCGTGGATGCCGGATCATTGCAGATGAATTGTGCCGGGATATCGGCAATGCGTTAAGTGTGGCTGTGATGCTGCTGAATCCGGAAATGATCGTTATTTCCGGAGAGTTTGCCAATCTCGGAAACATCCTCACGGATTCACTGCGGCACGAGCTTGAGCTGCGTTGTTTTCCCGAGGCGGTGCGCGAATTGAAAATAGAAATATCCACTCTGACTGCATCTGATACCGCGCGGGGGGCTGCGATGATGATGCGCGACAGGGTTTTACTGGGAGAGCTGTGCTGAAAATGAAAATCGTTGCTGACGACAAAATCCCTTTTCTGCGGGGAGTTTTTGAACCTTTTGCCGAGGTGGTTTATCTGCCGGGCAAAGCGGTGACTTGTGCGGATGTCGCCGATGCTGATGCTTTGATCGTCCGGACAAGGACGAAATGCAATAAAGCCTTGCTCGGAGCGTCAAAAGTGCGTTTTGTTGCAACTGCAACTATCGGTTTTGACCATATCGCCGCCGGAGAACTTGCCCAATGCGGAATCAAGTGGAGCAACGCCCCCGGATGCAACGCCGACAGTGTGAAAAACTATATAGCCAGCGCTTTTGCCGCCATGGATATGCCGCTGCGCGGCAAAACTCTGGGGATCATCGGTGTCGGTCAGGTCGGCAGACGGGTGGCGGAAGCTGCCGGGGCATTCGGCATGAATGTTTTGCTCAATGACCCGCCCCGGGCTGAAAAAGAGGGCGTTGCCGGTTTTACGGAATTGGATGATTTGTTGGCAAAATCGGATATCGTTACGCTCCATGTGCCGCTGGAAAAAGGCGGTAAATATCCCACACTTGATATGGCAGATGCGGAATTTTTCCGGAAAATGCGTCCCGGTGCATGGTTTTTCAACAGCTGCCGTGGCGAAGCGGTCGTGGAAGAGGCTCTGGTGGAAGCTGTCAAAAACGGTAAGCTCGGCGGTGTGCTGATGGATGTATGGCCCGGCGAGCCGGATTTGAGTTGTGAATTGCGTGAAGTGGTGGATTTCGGTACGCCGCATATAGCCGGGTACTCTGCTGACGGCAAGGCCAACGGCACAGCGGCGGCAGTACGTTATATTGCAAAAAATCTGGGGATAACAGAACTGGAAAAGTGGAAGCCCGCCGGATTGCCGGAACCGGTTTATGTTCCGGTGATCGACCTTGCCGGGGTGGATGATATTGATGAGGCGGTAAAAAAAGCAGTTCTGCATGCTTACGATATCCGGCGCGATGTGTCGGTTCTGTCAGAAGCTCCGGCGCAGTTTGAAGCGTTGCGCGGCAATTACTGGATACGCCGGGAATTTTCGGCATACACCGTAGTGAATGCTCCGGCAAAAGCGGTTGACGCGTTGAAAAAACTGGATTTCAAAGTACAATAATAAAGAAAAATCGGGTGGGGAAATGTCTTACGCTGATACATTGAGTGAGAGAGAACGTAAAAGGGGCAGGATATACGCATATTTTGCCTGCCTTTTCGGTTGTGTTTCCGAAGTGATGCTGGACAGCAGTGCATTGATAATAATCTATTTTACCATGCTTGATGGCGGTGATATGCTGACCATGCTGGGAACCAGTTTTTCCAGTGTTCTCGGGGCGTTGCTTTATATTCCGGCGTGCATGATCATCACCCGGGCGGGATTGAAGACGACGGTGCGGTATTCCTGTTTTGCCGGTTGTGCCGGTTTTCTGATCATGGCGGCAGCTCCGCTTGCCGGAGCTGCGGCAAAGTATGCGGCTCTTGCCGGGTGTCTGGTTTACTGTTTCCAGCGGTGCACTTACGGGGCGACCTGGTATCCGCTGCTGGATGTGTTTCTCCGGGCGCAGGATCGGGCGCGTTTTTTCGGCACGATGCGGTTCTTCTATACCGGTTTTACCGGAATACTCTTTTTTATTATCGGGCTGGTGCTGAAAAAGAATCCGCCGATGATCTTCATGCAGATCGTTATCGCAGTTACCGGATTGCTGGTGCTGGGCAGGTATTACTGTATTTCCAGATTTCCGGAAAATAAAAATGCGGTTCCGGAAACGCCGGATGTCCGGAAAGGGCTGGGCATTTCCATAAAGAACGGACCGCTGACGGCATATTCGGTCTACGTTGGGCTGCTTTCTCTGTCGTTTACGTCGCTTTCGCCGCTTACGTACCTTTATCTTGGAAAATATGTTGAGCTGGGGCATGGTACGGTTCAGATCATCTCTTCTGTCGGGTTGAGCGGATTTGTGGTTGGTTATTTCTGTTACGGCAGATTTTTCGGGAGTGTGAAACTCAAATATCTGGAACTGCTTTCGCATCTGCTTTATATGACGGTGGCGTTTTCGCTCTTCTTCGTTGATAAATCCATGCCGGGTTTCACGATATTTGCCGGGGCGGTGATTTTTGCGACCAGTTTTGCGTACAGTTTGTTCATGTGCAACAACTCTGCAGAATTACTTTCACTGGCGCGTCCGGGGAACAAAACCATGGCGATGGCGTTTGTCCAGACTTATTCCAGTGCCGGTGCGGCGATCGGCAGGATCGGCACGTCACTGATTCTCGGAACTGCGATGCTTGCTCCGGTATGGGAACTTTTCGGCAGGGAGATCAGCCGTTACCAGACGTTTTTCCTTTTCAGCGGGGTGATGCTGCTGGTTCTGCTGTTTCTGCTGCCGACACTGCCGTCATTTGTGCCGTCGCATGATGATTATTACGAGCCGAAAAATTAAAATGCCATTGAAACTTCATAGCCGGTGTATTATATTACATTTTACGGAGAAAGAGGTTTTTTGAGGAGAGTATTTGAATTATGAGTGAAAAATCCAATTCCGGCGGTTTTGACCGCTTTACGCCGCGTGCCCGGCAGGTAATGCTGCTTGCCAAGAGGGAGTCGATGCGTTTCAACCACGGTTATGTCGGTACCGAACACCTGCTGTTGGGACTGCTTGCGCTCGGAGAGGGTGTGGCGGTCAATGTTCTTAAAGAGCAGGGGCTGAATCTGGATGCCATGCGTCTGGAGGTGGAAAAGAGCTGCGGTCAGGGTGAAACTACCATGATGGAGGGCGAATTGGCGATAACCGGCGGATTGAACAAGGTTTTTGAACTTGCCGCCCATGAAGCCAAGGCGATGAATTACAATTTTATCGGTACTGAACACCTGCTGCTCGGATTGCTGCGTGAAGGTTCAAGTCAGGCGGCAAGAATAATGCGGAATCTGGGGGTGAATGCCGATGCAGTCCGCAAGGCGGTTCTCAAAGCTCTTGATCCGGATTATCTGCCTGATGGAGCTGCCGGAGAGAACGGCAATCCGGAAAACGATTCCGGCGATATGCCGCTTGGAAACGGAAACTTTACTGCGCTTGAGGCATTCGGCAGAAATCTGACTGCTCTGGCGCAGAATGGTTCACTTGATCCGGTGGTCGGCAGAGCTGATGAGATTGAAAGAGTGGTTCAGATCCTCTGCCGCCGCACCAAGAACAATCCGGTACTTATCGGTGAGGCCGGTGTCGGCAAGACTGCGATCATCGAAGGGCTTGCACAGGCGATCGCCGATAAACGTGTTCCTGATCTTCTTGCGGACAAACTGGTCTACAGTATAGATTTGCCGCTGATGGTTGCCGGAACCAAGTACCGCGGTCAGTTTGAAGAGCGCATAAAGGGAGTTATTGATGAAGTCCGGAACTCCGGAAAAGTCATTCTTTTCATTGATGAACTGCACACCATTGTCGGTGCCGGCGGTGCGGAAGGTGCGATGGATGCCGCCAATATCATCAAGCCTGCTCTTTCCCGCGGAGAATTGCAGTGCGTTGGCGCAACTACTCTTGATGAATACCGTAAAGGTATAGAAAAAGATGCCGCGTTGGAACGGCGTTTCCAGCCGGTGATGGTTAATCCGCCGTCCGTGGAAGATTCCATCAGGATCCTCCACGGATTGAGTGCGACCTACGAGAAACACCACCATGTCCGCTATCTGCCCGGAGCATTGGAAAATGCGGTGAAACTTTCCGACCGCTACATTTCCGGACGGTATCTGCCCGATAAGGCGATCGACGTGATGGATGAAGCCGGTTCCCGGGCGCGTATCGCTCAGGTGATCCCGCCGCCGGATACGGAAAAACTTGAGAAAAAACTTACTGCTCTTTCCGAGAAAAAACTCAAAGCGGTTGCGGAACAGAACTTTGAATCAGCCGCCAAACTGCGTGATGAAGAGCGTAAAGTGCGTGCAGCACTGGAAGAGACGGTCAGTAAATGGCGCGAAGCCAAACGCGACACGGTTTCGGATATCACTCCGGCAGATATTGCTGCGGTCGTTGCGAAACTTACCGGCGTACCGGTTCAGCAGCTTGAAGAAGGTGAGAGTGCCAAACTTCTGCGCATGGAGAGTGAATTGAAACGCACCGTGGTCGGTCAGGATCAGGCTGTGTCGGTTATTTCCAAGGCGTTGCGCCGTTCCCGTGCAGAGTTGAAAAATCCGTTGCGTCCTATAGGTTCCTTTATCTTTCTCGGGCCGACCGGTGTCGGAAAAACATTGCTTGCCAAGGCGTTGGCAGAATTTATGTTCGGTGATGCCGATGCGCTTATCCAGATAGATATGTCTGAATATATGGAGAAATTCAACGTATCGCGTCTGGTCGGTTCTCCGCCGGGGTATGTCGGTCACGGTGACGGAGGAGAGTTGACGGAAAAGGTTCGCCGCCGTCCGTATTCAGTGGTGTTGTTCGATGAGATCGAAAAAGCACATCCGGATGTGGTGAATATGCTGCTGCAGATATTGGAAGAGGGCAGGATCACCGATACGCTCGGCCGCCGGATCGATTTCCGCAATACGGTGATAATCATGACCAGTAACGTGGGAGCAGCAGAGCTTGCCGGAACCGGAACGTTGGGTTTTGCCACAGATGCGGTGACCGAATCGCTTAAAGCTGAAGAAAAACTCCTGGCAGTTGCCAAAAAGTATTTCAAGCCGGAGTTCATAAACCGTCTGGATGAGGTGGTGGTCTTCCGTCAGCTGGATAAGGATGCTTTGATCAGGATCATTGATCTGGAGCTGGACAAACTCCGGGAAAAATTGGCGGAGCGTTCATTGACTTTGAGTGTCAGTGATCAGGTGAAAGCGTTTCTGCTTGAACGTGATTATGAGGTGGAATACGGTGCGCGTCCGCTGCGGCGGGCGGTGGAACACTGGATTGAGGATCCGCTTGCAGAGGAGATATTGCGCGGCAGTTTTGAAGGAGCATCCGGAGTCCGGGTGGAACTGGATAAGCAGAAGATACTGATTTTTCCGGAAAATTCTTCAAAGGAGTGACTCATGCGTTGTCCACACTGTCAGGAAGAGAGTTTCGGCAAGAAAAAGAAATTGACCCGGGGTTGGAAGATCATCGGGGAGATCACCGTTTGTGCATTGTGCGGAACGGAGTGGAAAAGTTCTGCTTCTGCAGATGACGCTCCGGAACCGGGTGCATCTACAGATAAACTCAAGGCTTTGCTGGGGGGAGACTTCCGGGAGAAAACCGAACTTGCCGGGAGTGCCGACAGCAGATTTTGCCGGAACTGTAAATATTTTATCGTACACCCCTTTAAGACAGTTTGTGCGTTGAGCGACGAAACTGCTGATCCCATGGGAGAATGCGCCAGCTTCGCAGAGCGGTAAAAGATCTGTGTTCCTTTCGGGGAGGGTGGAATCGTTTCAGAAACCGAGCTGCCGATTGACTTCGGAAGTTTTTTTGTAGAGTTTGAATTCGTAGACCTGCCGGAGTCTGGCGGCGTGTCTTTGAGGAAGAGGACTTTGCTCATGAAGAATTTTCTGTTCAGCTTTTGAAGCCTTACGCGGTACCGGTTTGCCGAATTCTTCACTGTCCGGAGTGTAAGCACTGCGCGGGGCAGCTTTTGCGGATACGAAAAGCAGGATATCTCCGCCAACTTCGCGGGATTTTTCCAGAACGGCTTCTTCCACCTCATAGGGGTGTGGATTGAAGTGGGGGGCAACGGTGAATTTGCCGATCATCGTATAGTCATCCAACGGGATATCTGCGGTATTGCGGGTAAATTTTACGGAGTCCTGCGGGACAAATTTTCTGCCGGTATATTCAACATTGAGACACCCTGCCAGCAGCAGCGGCAGCAGTGCAAAAAGCATTTTTTTCATAAAAACATCCCTTTCCGGTTGTGTGTAAAAAACTCCTTACGGCGGATAATATATCACACATTGACGGAGTATTCCAACTTTTTTCAATATAAAGTTGTTTTTTCTGACGGAAAAAACGTAAAAAAGGTTGTAAAAAAAACACTCCGGGGGTATATTATAAAATCGCAGTGTAGACTGAAAAATCTTTTTTTATTAAATACTTTCAAGAAAGGTGTGTCAGAAAATGGCAAAAAAATTGAGTGACTCCATCGTGCTGGAGATCAAAGACGGCGGTGTTTGCACCAAAGAATTCGCGGTGAAGATCGAAGCTGAAACCGCGAAAAACGAACAGAACAAAGTTGTTTCCTACATCGCCGGTGTTGCAAGTATGCCCGGTTTCCGTCCCGGTAAAGCCCCGATCGGCATGGTCGCCAAAAAGTATGCTGCCGAGATCAATGAAGAGCTGCGCAATCGTTTCGTCGGTGCCGCTGTGGAAAAAATTGAAGCCAATGAAGAGCTGGATCTGCTCTCTTTGCGTTTCAAAGAGTTCGGCGAGATCAAAGCCGGTGAAGAGTTCACTTTCACCATGGAGGGTGTGGTCGCTCCTGAAATCAATCCCGGTGATTACAAAAATCTGAAAGTCGAAGTCCCGATGGATGCCGTCGAGGATAAAGCCATTGAAGAACGCCTGGATATGTACCGGGCCATGTATGGTACTTACGCTGATGTCGAGGGTGCCGCTCAGGCAGAAGATATGCTCAAGGTCGACTATAAGGGCGATTTTGAACTTCCCGAAGATGCTTCTGCTTCTCTGAAACGTCAGATTGAAGCGACCGATGCTTTCATGTGGCTCAACGAGCCGGAAAACATCCCCGGCTGTATCAAAGCCATGACCGGTGCTGAAATCGGTAAAGAGTACACCTTTGACGCGGAATATCCTGCTGATTACCGTGAAGCGGCTCTTGCGGGCAAAAAGATCAGCTATACTGTCAAAGTTTCCGCCATCCAGCGCAGAAAAAAACTGGAAGATGCCGAGCTTATCGAGCGTACCGGCAGCAAAGATATGGAGACTCTGCGCGACAATATCCGCAAAGGTCTGGAACTGGATGCCAAAAATCAGCAGCGCCGCAACGCTTCTGAAGCGGTTTTTGCCAAACTCAACGAGCAGGCCGGTGAATTCGATCTGCCCGAGGCTCTGGTTGAAAATGAGATCCAGAAACTTCTGCAGCAGAAAGCCAGTGAGATCGTCAAGAGCGATGCTGACGCTGAGAAGTTCAAAGCTGAACTTGCCGACCATCGTGCCGCCGTGGATACTGATGCCAAAGCCGCGGTCCGCCGCGCTCTTTTGCTCCGCAAGATCGCCAAACTGGAAAATATCACCGTTGATGATGTTGAATTGAATGAACAGCTGGTGATGATGAGCCGTTACTACGGCTGCAAGCCCCGCGAGCTGCGTGACATGCTGGAGAAATCCGGTTCAATTGATGAGCTGCGCATGGATATCATCAATGGCAAAACTTTGGAAAAACTTACCGATTCTGCGATCAACTGACCGCAGTGACCGGATATTTCAAGATGTGATCGTGTGAGGGGAGAAAGGAAAATACAACTATGAAAAAAACCAATTCTTATTTGGTTCCGACCGTGGTTGAACAGACCGGTCAGGGAGAACGTGCGTTCGATATCTACAGCCGTCTGCTCAAAGACCGGATCATCCTCCTCGGCACCCCGATCGACGATCAGGTCGCCGGATTGATCGTTGCCCAGTTGCTCTTTTTGCAGGCTGAAGACCCCAAAAAGGACATCGAATTGTACATCAACAGTCCCGGTGGTTCTGTGACCGCCGGGCTGGCGATCTACGATACCATGCAGCTGATCTCCTGCGATGTGCGTACTTATTGCCTCGGCCAGTGCGCCAGCATGGGGGCGGTGCTGCTTGCCGCCGGTGCGCCGGGAAAACGTTTTGCTCTGCCGCACAGCCGGATCATGATCCATCAGCCCTGGGGCGGTGCCGAGGGTACTGCGGCAGATATTGATATTCAGGCGAAAGAGATTTTGCGTTTGAAAGAGATCCTCAACAACATCCTTGCCAGTCACTCCGGTCAGCCGGTGAAAAAACTCTACAAGGATACCGAGCGGGATTTCTTTATGAGCGCGGAAGAGGCCTGCGAATATCATTTGATCGACAAAGTGCTGCCTTCCAAAAAGGAGTCTTCCGCGAAGAAGTCTTCCAAAAAGGAAAAAGGTGAATAATGGCAAAGTCCCGAGATAAACAGATCTGTGCCTTCTGCGGCAGTGAAGCAGGTCAGAAAAAAGATGTATTCTTTATTCCCAGCATGTACGAGGGATTGAGTATCTGTTCTGAATGCGTGAATAAGGGGCATGAGATCATCTGTGATTTGCAGGCGGAAAGGAGCGGTAAAAAGAGTGCCGCTTCTCCGATTGCCAAACTTCAGGTCCCGACTCCGGCAGCGATCAAAGCTGAACTTGACCGTTTCGTTATCGGGCAGGAACAGGCAAAGCGGGTACTGGCGGTGGCTGTTCACAACCATTACTCCCGTTTGAAAACCAAATTCACCGGCAAAGATGAGACTCTTCCGGAGGAGCTTGCTGATGTGGAACTGGATAAGAGCAATGTTCTGTTGCTCGGTCCTACCGGCTGCGGAAAAACTCTGCTTGCCCAGACGCTTGCCAAAATGCTGGATGTACCTTTTGCCATTACCGATGCTACAACATTGACTGAAGCCGGATATGTCGGTGAGGATGTGGAAAATATTCTGCTCCGCCTCTATCAGGCAGCGGGTAATGATATTGAAAGAACCCAGATCGGTATTATTTACATTGATGAACTGGATAAAATTTCCCGCAAGGGTGAAAATGCCTCCATTACCCGGGATGTTTCCGGTGAGGGTGTGCAGCAGGCACTGCTTAAGATCCTTGAGGGGACAGTTGCCAATGTTCCGCCGCAGGGCGGCAGAAAGCACCCCAATCAGGAATTTCTGCACATTGACACCAGCAATATTCTCTTTATCTGCGGCGGAGCTTTCGTCGGGTTGGATAAAGTTGTCAAACGGCGCAATGGGAACCGGGTACTCGGTTTCGGGGACAATGGTTCCCGGGAGATCAGCGAGCTGGAACTTACCGAGGATGTCGGCAAGCTTTTCAAAGAGTGCGAACCTGAAGATCTGGTGCATTTCGGCTTGATTCCTGAACTCATCGGACGCCTGCCGGTGATCGCTGCGCTTGAACCGTTGGATAAGGCGGCTCTGGTGAAAGTTCTGCAGGAGCCGAAAAATGCTCTGATCAAGCAGTACCGCCGTCTGTTGGCGATGGAAGATGTGGATCTGCAGTTTACTCCGGATGCACTGGAAGAGTTGGCGGACCGGGCGGTCAAGCGGGGAACCGGCGCGCGCGGTTTGCGGGCGATAATGGAAAAACTTATGCTTGACGTGATGTTTCTTGCGCCTGACCGCAAGGGGCAGAACCGTTGTGTGATTACAGCCGAGGTGGTGCGTGGAGAAGCCAAACCGAAACTTGAACGCGCCTGATATTGATACTGAAGCTACTATCATTCTCCAGGATGAATCCAAATCCGGAGAGACGGATAATCTGCTGGCATCGCTGCCGCTGAAACCGCAGGAGCGGTACAAGTTTATCCGCAGCATCGGTTTCGGCGGGATGAAAGGTGTGCTGCTCGTTCACGACCGGGATACCGGGCGGGATGTGGCGATGGCGATCATGCCGGATTTCCGTGATCGTCCGGTGCGTGATTTGAACCGTTTCGTTCTGGAAGCACAGATCACTGCCAAACTTGAACATCCCAATATCGTGCCGGTTTATGATTTGGGTATAGACATGTCCGGATCACCGTTTTTTATCATGAAATACCTGCGCGGTTCCACATTGGCAGTGGTGTTGAAAAAATTGCGTGCCGGCGATGAGGAAACTGCAAAAAAGTTTCCCCAGATACGTTTGATCCAGATGTTTGTACGGGTGTGTAACGCTGTGGCGTTTGCCCATTCGATGAATATTTGTCATTTCGATTTGAAACCGGGCAATATACACTGCGGTGACTTCGGCGAGGTTCAGGTGATTGACTGGGGACTTGCCGGTGATATCATGACCGGGGAAAACGGTCAGATCAAAGGGACGCCCGGTTATATGGCTCCGGAGTTGATTTCCGGCAGCAGTTCTCCGGGGAAGGCGGCGGATATTTATGCTCTCGGAGCGATTTTGTATGCGATTCTGATGTTGGATTCACCGCTTTCCGGTTTGCCGCAGGCAGAGATACTGCGCCGGACAGTTTCCGGCAGGATACCGTTGCCGTCAGTAGAAGGAACCCAACTGCCGCTTGGATTGCAGGCAATTTGTCAGAAAGCGATGGCTCTTGATCCGGCGGATCGTTACAGTGATGCCATGGAATTGCGCAGTGATATAAATGCCGTGCTTTCCGGATATGCTCCGACGGCACAGCAGGCATCGGCGGTACGGAATTTTGTTTTGTTTTTGCGCCGTAATATTTATCGGGTGATCATTCTCATATTGTTGTTGATTGCCGGATTTCTGGCGTATCAGGTGTGGCTTTTGAAACGGTGAAATTATTTCCGGAAAGGTTTGTCATCCAATGCGTAAAGTAGCAGTTCTCGGAGCTACCGGTTCAATTGGCGGCAATGCGGCTGACGTATTGGCGGCGAACAGGGACCGTTATTCGGTGCATACACTTGCAGCTAAAGATAATATTGATGAACTCTGCCGCCAGACTGCGCTGCTTTCGCCGCAGCAGGTGATTACCGCATCTGCTGAAAAATATCCTCAACTTGCAGCGAAGATCGGTTCCCGGGCTGTAACCGGGTTTGGTATGGAGGCGATGATCGAAGCGGTGCAGCAGCCGGATGTGGATATCGTTCTCTGTGCGATCATCGGGACCGGTGGTATTTTGCCGGTGCTGGCGGCACTGGAAGCCGGTAAAACTGTGGCATTGGCGAGCAAAGAGGTGCTGGTGCTTGCCGGGGAACTGGTGATGAAAGCTGCGGCACGTTCCGGAGCGATCGTGCCGGTGGACAGTGAACACTCCGGAGTGTTTCAGTGCCTTGCCGGCAGACGGCGTGATGAGATCGCCAAGGTTTGGCTTACTGCTTCCGGCGGGCCGTTCCGGACTTGGGAAAAGGAGCGTATCGAACGTGCCGCATTGAGTGATGCGCTGGCGCATCCGACGTGGAGCATGGGGCGCAAGATCACGATCGACTCTGCCTCCATGATGAATAAAGCGTTGGAATTGGTCGAGGCGAGATACCTTTTCGGTCTTGAACCGGAACAGTTGGATGTGATAATAAATCCTCAGTCGATCATTCATGCACTGGTTGAATTGACTGATGGTTCCATGCTGGCGCAGATGTCGGCACCGGATATGCGTCTGGCGATTGCGTACGGATTGAGTTATCCGGAGCGGCTGGAGAAGCCGGGGAGCAAAATGGATCTGGCGAAACTTGCGGAACTGAAATTTTTTGCTCCGGACAGAAATAAATTTCCCTCTCTTGAGTTTGCGGAACACGCTTTGCGTTCCGGAGGAACCATGCCGGCGGTGATGAATGCCGCCAATGAGGTCGCTGTAGAAAGGTTCTGTAATGGGGAAATCGAATTCGGCGGGATATGGAGAATCGTGGGTAAAGTGATGGAAAATACGGTTTCTGAACCGCAAACATCTTTGGAACAGGTCTTGGCTGCTGATGCTGAAGCACGTGCCAAAGCCCGGGAATGCCGGTGAGATCATATGGATGAAACGCTGCTGAAACAAAAAGTTTCCCGGTTGATCGTACCGGCGGCGTTGATTTTGCCGGTTCTGCTGATGACTGCCAATCTTACCTATGATGAGTGGTGGAGTCTGCTGAATTTTGCTCCGTTGAGTACGCTCAGGATACTTACTGATCTGTCTTTACCGAATAATCATCCGCTCAATACATTGTGCTTGAAAATCCTGCATGATTTTTCCTCCGCACCGTTGATATTGCGTTTGAGTTCGCTGATTTCCGGAGCGTTCGTGCCATTGCTTTGCGGAGAAATGGCATGGAAATGGAGCCGGAAAAACCGCATGGGAGCATTTGTCAGTGCAGCAGTGTTGAGTATGCTCTGTATGCCGCTTGCTGTTTACAGCGGAGTTGCGCGCGGATATACGCTGCAATTGTTTTTTCTTTTGCTGTGTGTATGGGCCATGAGTTCTGCAAAAGATGATCCCCGGCGTGCGGCAGTGTGGTGCGTTGTCGGCGGGATGGGAACGATTCTTTCGGTGCCGACGGGAGCGTTGTTTCTGCTGCCGGCCGGTATAGGTTATCTGATTTATTCCGGCAGTAAAGAGCGCAAGTCCAAAGCGATGTGGATCGCTGCCGGAATATTGGCTGTGTTTGCCGGAATTTTTTACGGAATAAATTTTCAAGCTCTGCGTGCCGGACAGAAGTGGGGCGAAGAGATATCTTCAGTTGCCGGATTCGGCAGTTTTCTGTATGTGACGTTGACCGCGTTGGTTTTTTTGCCGGTATTTCTGGCATCGGTTCCGGCGTGGATATTCCGTCCGGAAAGGTTGTTGGCGGCAGGATTGCTTATGCTGCCGTTGGTATTGGCACTGTTCAGCAACGCCGGACCGGCGAGGACATATCTTTATTTGCCGGCAGCGATTGCCGTCGCCGCCGGTATCGGTATTGCTGAATCGGCGGCAAAGTTCAAAAAACCGGTGCTGTTAAGCGGAATTTTGGCGATCGTACTGGGTGCCGGAGGAATTTTTATGCAGTATTCCGAATGGAAAATGGTGGATTATGCCGCTGAATTCAGCAAAGTCAATAAAGAGCTACCGGCAGATGTTCTGCCGGTTTACCGTGCAAGCTGCGGATATCCGATTATTTGCGGAGTTTATCAGGATGAGCTGATGCAGTTTGATCATCGCATGGCGCGCGGGGATTTCCGGCGGATAGCCTGTATGGAATCTGTTCCGGGGGAAATCAATGCGTTGGATGAAAATCAAAGTGAAACCAATGTGATGTGCGGGCTATTGGGTGAACCGGGCAAAGCCGGGAATTTATCCTGCATGATTTATGAACTGCATCCTGTGGAAACGGCAGAGATCCGTCCGGGGAAGGGGTATTTGCTGTTGATGCCGGCGAAAAAAGCGGCAGTTGAAGGGTTGAAAAAGAACGGCAGGTTCCTTTATCTCAACGCGTGGTTTGCCAAATCTGCGGTAATGGTTCTCTGGCTGCCGGAGCATACTGTGAAAAATGTTCCGGATGATTGCCGCATCTGGCGCATAGGGAGGTGAGCGGATGAAAAGAAATTGTTTTGCTCTGCTGCTGTTGATGATCGCGGCTTTATATGTCCGTCAGGTTGAGGCATTGGAACCGGCAACGGTCACTGCTGCTGCACCGAAAGCATTGGAACTTGCCGCCATCTGGAGTCCTCATGCAGCCAATGCCATGCAGTCCGGCGGCATCGGTTTGATGAAGATCGGTGAATCTGCCGTCAAAATACTTTGTCTGCCGCTTGGAGCTGTTCAGTGTACGCTCGGTGCGCCGTTCGGTTACTTTGACAATGGTGTGAGCAACTGTATCATCGGCGGGTATGCTCCGTTTCAACTTGTCTATCAGGTAATACTGTTTCCGATAAGATTGATCAGCCTCGGGGCGGTGAAGTAAACTCTTTTTTGCAGAAAAGAACTTGACTAATTGCCCGGATGGAGTTATATTCTCCTTGAGTACATTATTAACTGAAAAGGCAGAATAAATGTTCAATAAACGCAATGTTGTTTGCGCTGTGGAATTCGGCACTTCCAAGATCCAGGTGCTTATCGGTGAAGCCGGCAGCCGCGGCGAGGTCAACGCGATTCTCGGGCAGGGGATAGTGCATGTTCCCGGTGCGGTGATAAAAGGCGAGATCGCCGATATCGAACGGGCATCGGAGGCATTCGGCAAGGCATTGGAGGATGCTGACCGCAGTTCCGGCGGAGAATTGGTCAACTGTCACTTGCTGACGGTGCTGGTTTCCGGCTGCGGTATTGAATCCAATCCGGCGAAAGGCAGTGTTACGGTCAAAAATCCGGATCGTATCATTACTGAAAACGAGAAGCAGGAAGCCAATGAAAATGCAAAAGTGATCGTTTTGAGCAGCGGCAGAGAAATCATCAACACCTCAGTATCCCATTATCTGGTGGATAACCGGCGGGTCAGCAATCCGCTGCAGCAGTCCGGCAGCCGTCTGGAGGCTTTCGTACATATCATCCATGCCGTTGCCAGCCGGATAGAAAATTACCGTTCGGTAGTTATCAATGCCGGAGTGGAAGATGCCAGAATCGAACCGGTCTTCGCCCCGCTTGCTGCCGGGATCGGTATTTGCAGTGAATTGGAAAAGGAAAATGGAGCTTTGCTGGTTGATCTGGGAGCCGGTTCCACGGAGTATCTGGTGTATTTTGACCGTGGTGTTTGCGCATCCGGAGTTATTCAGCTGGGTATGGAACATGTCGCCAACGATCTGGCGATAGGGTTGAAACTGCATATCGACACATGCCGTAAACTTCTGGAGAGCGGTTCGCTTGAGAAAGCGATCCGTGAAAAGCGTGCTGCGTTGGAATTGCCCGGAGTTACCGGCAGGACACGGACGATCCCGTTATCTTCCTTTGAGGTGATCGTTGATGCCCGGCTGCGCGAGATATTTGAACTTATCCGCAAACAGCTGCGTGACAAAAATGCTCCCCGTGCGCTTGGTGCAGGAGGTATTTTGACCGGCGGAGGAGCGGAATTTTTCCGCAGCCGGGAGCTTTTCAGCGACATATTTGATATGAATTGCCGTATCGGGGTGCCTTCGGATGCCGGTGGTGCCGGAGTCGATTTGGATTCCCCCCGTTTCAGTGCGGTTTGGGGAGCGTTGAAAGTTGCGGCGTTCTTCCAGCAGAATTTTGCTCCGGTCCGGGAGCGTGGGATCAATAAGATGGTGAATGTATTCAGCCAGTGGCTTGGACGGCGGGGTGGCAAATGAGCGATTCTGAAAAAATTACGATAATGGCACTCGGCGGAGCCGGTTGCCGGATTCTCCGGCAGTTCACGCTTCTGGATTCATCTGATAAGTTCCGTCTGTTGGCAGTGGACAGCGATGTGGAAAGTTTGCAGGCTTCCGGAGTGCCGGAGGAAAACTGGATTCAGGCCGGCAGAGCGCTGCGTTCCGGCAAAGGGTGCGGAGGAGATGTTATTTCCGGTCAGCAGGTGCTTGCCAATGAACGTCGTGTGCTGCACAATGTGTTGACCGGCACGAAGGTGCTGATCATTGTCGCCGGACTTGGCGGAGGTTTGGCATCCGGCGGCTTGCCGGTGATCCTCGGGGTGGCGGCAAAACTGCACATTACGACGACAGTGCTGGCGACGCTGCCTTTTGCGATGGAAGGTTTTCAGCGGCGTCAGCTGGCAGATGGCAAGGTGAAAAATGATATTCTGCCGCTCGCGGATGCCGTGGTGGCACTGCCAAATGATTTGCTTTTTTCCACACTGGAAGCTGAAACTCCGATTGCTGAAGCATTTGAAAAATCCGACAAGGAGTTGGCAAAGACACTTTTTGCGTTGTCGGCGATTCTCGGCGGAGCGAATTTATTCAATGCGGATTTTGCCGCATTTACCGGAGTGTTGAAACGGCGTCATTCATTATGCGCACTGGGAACAGCTTTGGTGGACAACAGCGAAAATGCCGCTGCTGAAGCGATGGATAAGATGCTTTCGTCGCCGCTGCTCGGCGGTCCGGAAAGTTTGGATAACGCCGATGCGGTGGCGTTTTCGCTGCTCGGCGGCCCGGAACTTTCTCTGGGCAGTGCCAGAGCAGTGCTTGATCTGTGTGCGCGTCAGGTCGATCAGGATCTGGAAAAAAGATTGTTGATGGGGGCATCCACAGCAGAGGAGTTTGCCGGTAAAATCATGCTGACCGTATTGACTGTCAGATATCTGGATAATCCGGTTCAAACGGGGGATAACCGGCAAAAACGCAGTGTTGACCGTCACAACAATACGGATATGGGCGGCGGCGAGCAGCTTCCATTACCGTTGATCGTTGAAGATAAAGGTATAATGGAAAATACCACTCCGGTGATGTTTGACAGCGAGGACTTGGATGTGCCGACATTCCGCCGCCGTGGTCTGGTTATTGATTCAGGTAAATAAGAGAATGATCCATGCCGCAGAGAGTCGTGTCAGGAAAAAATAAAAAAATCGGGATATTTCCGGATCTGCTCATCTTACTGGTATTGAGTGCGGCATCTGCCGGTTTCGGAGCGCGGCTGCTCTCACTTGAGTTTGTGGATCAGCGTTTTCATAAGTTGATTGCCGGTGAATTGGGCTGGCGGGAATTTGTCTTTTCGGCAGCGGTGATGTTTCTGGTTTTTGCGCTGGAATATTTCCTGCTTGAAAAGGAGTATACCTGCAATGCGGCAAAAAAAGTGCTGTCAGCGAACATTCCTTTGAGCGCATGGCTGTTATGCTGGGTGATGCCGTTGAATTACTCTATGCTTCCGCTTTATATTGTTTGTGGAGCATGGGCGGCGGCACGCTGGGCGGGAATGGTTGAATTTACTTTTGAATTATCCTGGAAAAAAGTTTTTGCCATTATCGGAATTGCTGCATTACTTGCCGGAACGGCAGGTGGTTTATGGCAGGTGTGGTCGTATGACCATTTGGGGATGCAGTGGTTTGACTGGGGACACTTTTATGAGGTGTTGACCAACACATTAAAGGGAAAGTTCTTCTACCTTGACCTTGTGCAGGGGTGTTTTCTCGGCAGCAGGTTTTGTATTTCTCTTATCTTTCTGCTGCCGGTGGCGATGCTGCATTCTCCGGAAATATTTCTGATCACCGGTGCATTGATGATCTCTTCAGGGGCGGTTCTGCTGACATTGGGTGCAAAGATCCTGAAACTTGATAAAGTGACCGCGCTCGGTTGCGGAACGGTATTTCTGTTGTCGCCGATGGCGGTAAATATGATGCTGGCACAGTTGGATGGATTTCACGAAGTTTTCATGTTCATTCCTGTGGTTTTCGGGGCGTGGTGCTGTTACCGCGCCGGATACCGGAAGTGGGCGGTTTTTTTGTGGATAGTTTCGCTCGGGATACGGGAAACTATCGGTTTCATGTGGGTGATGTGGGGCATTGTCCTGATGTTTGAAAAAGAGACCCGCCGTGACGGAATTATTTTGAGTGTGGTTTCCGCTGTCTGGACGATTCTGCTGCTGACTGTCATCATGCCGGCGATATCCGCATCGCATGGAGGGTATGTGCATACGGTTTTTTTCCCGCATTTGGGGAACTCGATATTTGAGATCGCACTTTCTCCGGTGATCCGGCCCCGGGCGTTCTGGGGAACGCTGTTTTCCATGCACAATCTGGATTATGCTTTGGAATTGCTGCTGCCGTTTATTCTGACGTTGATCATCGCGCCGAAGTATTTACTGATAATGCTGCCGGATTTTTTGATGATAATGCTGGATTTCCGTTTTGACTCCCAGAATCTGCTGCGTCATTACCAGATAGTACCGCTTATGGTATTGATGATCGCGTTTGTTGAATCTGCTGCAAAGGCAAATCGTGGAGGGCAGGGGATGGCTATCGGTTTCATCCGGAGAATTACCGGCAGAAATATTGGCAATGCGCTGGTGATATTCAGTGCGGCAGCCGGGGGATTGAGCTGCTGTTGCTTTGCCCAGATACCGTTTTTTCCGGCAGGTGATCCGCGGTTGCTTGAGTGGAGCAATGTCCGGAATGAAGTTGCTGAGTTGTACCGTTTGATACCGCCGGGGGAACGGGTGACTGCCGGAGCTGGGATGGCGTGTTATTTTGCCGGAAGAAATGAGTTGAACGTTTACCGGCATGATGTGGCTCGGGAAGTATTTGATAATGTGGTCATTGAAAGTTTCATGCCGGTGTACGGCGAAAATGAGTTGCGGATAAAACTTTTGAGTTCCGGGATGTGGGAAGTTAAATATTCTGCCTATGCTGATGACCGTTTGCTGCAGCTGTTGACACGCAGAAAAGATGGGAAAAAAGAGATCGCTGTACCTGAATCAGTTTTTGATATCAGTGATGAAGAGTGGCAGTCGTGGGGGGATCCGGTGCCGAACGGGAATCCGGATGTTGAGATCCGCGGCAGGATGGTGCCCGGACATTTGTTTGTCGGAGTACGGTTCAAGAAAAAAGTAGATTATGATCTCGGTTTGACGGTGAATATTGAATATAAAGATTTGCCGCCGATATCTTTTTTCAGTTCCTTTGGAGATGGAATATATCCGGCATGTATTGCCGGAACAGGTAAAGCGTGGGTAATGTCGGTTCCGTTGGAAGCAGTCCCGCAAAGATGCCGGGTTGATCAGAATATTATGCCGGTAAAGGCTTCCAATTATATATATAAATGAGAGATGTTATCTTGCAAAGGCAATAAAAATACATATTTTTTGATTTGCGGTGTTGACTATTGATGGTGGAAGTTGTATATTTCACTCAAGAGAGCGGAAAAGCGTAAAAAAATCAAAAAAATAATAAAACAATAAAATAATTAGGACGTGCGAAACGTTTTAAGGTTGGAAGCACCGCAGAGAGAAGTGCTGAAAACAAAAATTTTTTAATCCAGAGAAAGGAAGAGAAAATGAAAAAGGCAGCAAAATTAATGATGGTAGCAGTAGCGATGTTCGCCGGAACTGCGGCATTTGCCAGACATCATCGAGATGGATTTGATTTGGCGGTTGGAATCGTCGGTTTGGTCAAAAGCGTTGTGGCTCCGACTCCGATTGTTGTAGCTCCTGCTCCCGCACCGGCGGTAGTTGCTCCCGCACCGGTGGTGGTTCCTGCCGGACCAGTCGTTACTCCGGTTCAGACGGTAGTTGCTCCCGCACCGGTAGTAGTTGCTCCCCCACCGGTAGTAGTCGCTCCTCCTCCGCCGCGCCCGGTGTATCGTCCCGCGCCGCGCCCGGTTCATCACCGTCCTGCGCCGCGTCCGGCACCGCGTCCGGCACCGCGCCAGAATCGCGGTCATCGCCGTTGAATGTTGAAAGTTTGATAGATGAATTTTTTTCAGCAGCGTAAGAGAAAAAAGTTTCTCGCTGAATTGAAAACTCGCCGCCACGCCGAGGATGACTTGCTCTCCCCGGCGTTGCGCTTGCGTTTTGACGGTGTCATAAAACTTTTGGCGGAAGCTCCGGCAGAAGATATTGACGCGGCAATGAAGAGAGCGCAGGCAGAGTATGAGGCTCTGCCGTTGCCGAAACGGGGAAAACTTTTCGGTATTCTGGATATACTGGTCGTGGTTGGCTGTGTGGCATTCGGTTTGCGGGGATTGTTTTTTCAGCCGTTCCGTATCCCGACCGGCTCAATGCAGCCGACACTTTTCGGTCACCATTACCAGCAGAAAGCTGACAATGCCAACTGGGGGTTCGATAAGCTGCCCGGAGTGTTTCACCGGCTGTGTTTCGGTTCATCGCGGGCATATGTTGAAAATCATAATCCCATTGGGGATCTGCAGATGGCAGAAGGCCGCCCCGGGATGATTTTTGATTACAGTGATGTGTTTATAAACGGCAAACGTTATCATTTGCCGGGGAATATGCGTCAGGTCTATGATTATGCCGGGATCGAACGTCTGGCTAACGGCGCAGTTCCTGAAGAGGCGATCTGCGATGGTTATATGACCGCAGGAGATCATCTTTTTGTGGAAAGGGTTTCCATGTATCTTTCTCCGCCGGAACGCGGTGATATTATCGTATTTAATACAGAAGGGTTGACCGTTGATAATGTTCCCTTGATGTCATCCGGGGGATACTATTATGTCAAGCGGCTGGCTGCACTGCCGGGTGATACGGTGAAAATAGTTGATGATCAATTATATGTGCGTCCTGCCGGAATGGACGGGTTCCGGAAAATTCAGGAACTTGACAAAAGGTTTGAAAAGATTTACTCCATGCGCGGCGGTTATCATGGTCACTTGAGTAATATGGGTGAACAACCGTTTGCATCCGGAGTTGAGTATACGGTTCCGGCAGATAATTATCTGATGCTGGGCGATAATTCAAAGTTCAGCATGGACAGCCGTTATTTTGGTACGGTTCCACGGAAAAATCTGGTTGGCAGGGCATGGATCGTTTTTTATCCGTTTACCCGCCGTATCGGGAGCGTTGACCGGGAAAATACTTTGGATGTACCGACCGGAGATTCCGGAACAGCTTCGTTTCCGGTGATGGGCCTGCAGTAAGAACAGTGAGGTGAAAAAATGGATGTGCGCGAAAGTATTGTCCGTTGGGGCAGGACGTATTGGCGGATCATAAAATACAGTTCAAAGCGTTATGTCACAGATCAGTTGAGCCAGCAGGCTATCGTGCTGACGTACTATACTCTCTTTTCTATCGTGCCGCTGCTTGCGCTGGTGTTCGGTATAACCAAGGGATTCGGGTTGGATTTCCCGCTTGAAGAGTTTTTGCATGAACGTTTCCCTGCCAACAATGATTTGCCGCTGCAGCTTTGCGGTATTGTACAAAGAACGTTGGAAAATGCTTCCGGCGGTCTGGTCGCCGGTGTCGGTGTGATCGCATTGATGTGGACGGTTTTCTGGCTGATAACCAATATTGATAAGGCGTTCAATGTCGTTTGGGGATTGACTGCGCGGCACAGTATGCTGCGTAAATTCAGCAGTTATCTTTCATTGGTAGTGCTGACTCCGTTGATGATGGTGGCGGTAAGTACGCTGGGCATGATGATCCGCAACCATATTCAGCAGTTGAGTATCGGAGCTTCTGAATCGGCATGGCAGCAGTTGTTCTGGCGCGGCACCGCAGGGGTGGTTCCGGTGTTGACCAATGTGATACTGGTTTTTCTGATCTACTGGCGCGTTCCGAGTACCAGAGTGCGCTGGCAGGGTGCGCTGTTGGCGGCGGTATTTATCGGCATCGCATTTCAGATACTGCAGGATTCTTTTCTGTTTTTGCAAAGCAGTGTATTTGCTTACAACCGGGTGTACGGAAGTTTTGCGCTGCTGCCGTTGTTTCTGATCTGGATGAATTGGGCGTGGCAGTTGATATTGATCGGAGCGGAGATCAGTTTTGTGCATCAGCACTTGAAGAGCGGAGTGTTCAATGAGACACGCAGCCGCATCAGCAACCGTTTGCGCCGGGAACATCAGCTGGCGATCATCCGTCAGGTATTTTCTGCATTTGAGAGCGGTGCCGGACCGATATCCGGCTCAGATGTGGCGGCGGCATTGCGCGTGCCGGACGGGGAATTCCAGTCGGAACTGAACGAATTGATCGACAGCGGGATACTCTGCCGTACAGCATCGGCTGAGAAAAACGGTTTGCTGCTGCCGGGAATGCCGCCTGAAAAGCTGAAACTGCTTGATGTTATGAAAAATCTTGAGGGTTCCGGTGACAGTGAAAATCCGGAATTGGCGCGTTTTGAACAGCATCTGATAGAAATCGAAGAGCTGATCGAAAAAAATAATTTGAATGCAGTTATCCATCATATATAAATTCAGGAGAACGTGATAATGAATAAAGATTGGAAAATGGAAACGCTGGCGGTTCAGGCAGGTTATGAACCGGAAAATGGTGCGCCGCGGGTGGTGCCGATCGCCCAGAGTACAACTTACAAATATGATGATGTGCAGAGTGTGGCAGATCTTTTTGACTTGAAACGTGAAGGATTTTTCTATACCCGTCTTGCCAATCCGACGGTGGATGCTTTTGAGAAGAAGATCGCAGCCATGGAAGGTGGTGTGGCAGCGGTGGCATTGAGCAGCGGTCAGACAGCGAATGCATTTGCGCTGATGAATATCGCCCGGTGCGGAGACCATGTTCTGGCATTGTCAAGTCTTTACGGCGGCACGGTGTCTTTGTTCACCAACACGCTGAAAAAGACCGGTATCGAGATCACGTTTGTCACTCCGGATATGGATGAGGCAGCGGTCAATGCAGCGGTTAAAGAGAATACCAAGGCGATCTTTATTGAATCGCTTGCCAATCCGGCATTGGTGGTTGCGGATTTTGAGATGTATGCAAAAGTTGCTCATGCCAATGGTATTCCGTTGGTGGTTGACAATACGTTCCCGACTCCGGTGTTGTGCCGTCCGTTTGAATTTGGAGCAGATATCGTTACGCATTCCACAACCAAATATATTGATGGTCATGCAACGAGCGTTGGCGGTATCGTGGTGGAAAAGGGCGGATTCAACTGGAACAACGGCAAGTTCCCCGAATTTACTGAACCGGATGAAAGCTATCACGGTCTGATTTATACCCGCGACTTCGCTGCTGCGCCGTTTTCGGTGAAAATGCGTGTGCAGCTGGTGCGTGATTACGGGGTCCCGATGATGCCGTTCAACGCATTTCTGGCGAATATGGGTACGGAAACGCTGCATTTGCGTATGGAGCGTCACAGCAGCAATGCTTTGGCACTGGCGGAATTTCTGCGCAACCATCCCAAAGTCAGTTGGGTGAATTATCCTGGATTGAATGATAATCCGGAGTATGGAAAAGTTCAGAAATATTTCAAAAGCGGTATGGCATCCGGCGTGTTGTGCTTCGGGGTCAAAGGCGGCAGAGCAGCTGGTGAAAAGGTGATGAATGCATTGAAACTTGCCGCGATCGTGGTGCATGTTGCTGATGTGCGGACCGGTGTGCTGCATCCGGCGAGCATGACCCACCGTCAGCTTTCGGAAGCAGAACTGGATGCTGCCGGAGTTTCACCGGATCTGATCCGGGTTTCGGTCGGTATTGAAAACATCGACGATATCAAGGCGGACTTTGATCAGGCTCTTGCTCTGGCGTAAATTTTTACCGGAATACCACCGTGGAAAGTGAACTTTTGCCGTTGTCATTGACACTTGAGAACCGGATCGGTATCCGGCGTGGAGTACTGCTGGTGCTGGTACTGTTTCTGCTGTTGTGTCTGCCGTGGCTGACCAGTCAGCGGGAACTTTTCCGGCAGGAGGGGTTGTACGCCGCAGTTGCCGCAGATTATGTGGAAAATCAGTGGAATCCTGCGTCCGGTCTTTATGCCCGGGCGCATAATGTGCCGCAGAATGATGTCTGGCCGCTTTATCCGGCTCTGGTTTCTCTGCTTTACCGGTGTAATATTCCGATGGAAAGTGCATTGCGGATAATTTCTGCCGTGATGCTGGGGATTTTATCGCTCATGGCGGGGATTGCCGCCGGTATACGAATCAATAAACGTGCCGGTATTGTGGCTGCATGTTGTTGTTTCGGTACGGTATTTGCCATGCAAAAAGGCATTTACGGCGGTCCGGAGGTGATGGCGGCATGT
Source organism: Lentisphaerota bacterium (assembly GCA_015061525.1). Taxonomy (GTDB): domain Bacteria; phylum Verrucomicrobiota; class Lentisphaeria; order Victivallales; family Victivallaceae; genus UBA1784. Next base: position 14,778 of record SUWK01000002.1, on the reverse strand, counting down.
TTTCTGCTGGCAGCGCAGCTGCTGTTTTTTCATTACGGCAGCCGGCTGGCGGATTGGAACTCGGCGTGGATAGCCTCGGCAATATTTTTATCATTGGGTTTTCTTACGTCCGGGCCGCTGGTGCTGCTGTTTTTTGTCATGCCGCTGGTGTTTTTACGCCGGCCGCTCTCTTTTGCCGGTAAATTCCGGACTCCGGGATTTCTGGCTGGTGTGGTATTGCTGGCAGTAGTGGTGATCTTCTGGGCGTTGCCGTTGGGGGTGACTTTCCGGCATTATGCCGGAAATGCCGAACTGCAGATGATTTCCACCGGTGAGTATTGGAAAGAGGTGTTGTTGTTTCCGCTGGAGTTTCCGGTACGGATGATGCCGTGGACCTTGATAATGTGGATGCCATTCTGCGTGGCTCTTCAGGCGAATACACCGGCTCCGGTATTTTGCCGTTATTTGCGGACGCTTTTTTTCTCCATGCTGGCGTTGGTATGGCTGATTCCGGGGATATCCAGCAGCAATATATTTTTTCTGCTCGGGCCGTTGGCGATATTGACGGCGTTGAGTTATGAACTTGGTGTGCGCCGTTACGGTAGATTTATCAGAAAGGCTTTGATCGTCTGCGGATTCTTTTTCCCGGTATCGCTGTTGCTTATAGCGGCGGTGACGTTTCTGCCGCAGCAGTGGCTGGCTGTTTTCGGAGAACCGGCCAAAATGGTCTTCCGTTCCGAAATTCCCGGATATATCTGTCTGTCCCTTGGCGGGATGCTGGTGCTGACCGGGATATGTGCATTTTATGCGTACGGGATACGCAGATTTCCGGTATGGACACTGCCGGTGCTGCTGTGTTTCGGTTTCGGTGTGGTGGCGACAGTGATGTTTCTGCCTTACCGGCTGATGGAGAAAGAGTGGCGGATACTTGGTATGGATGTCCGCAAAGTGCTGCCGGAAAATACCGAACGTCTTTACAAATACGAGATCGAGGGGATGTATTGCGGATTGTTTTACGTCGGCAAACCGATTTATAAGCTTTCTTCATCCGATGAACTGGCCCGTTTGCCGGAAGAGACGGTTTATGTCGTTTCTTCCCGGCTGCCGTTGTCGCCGGAGCGGGTTTGGACACCGCTTCTGCCGGATGACTATACCTGCCGTGGTGTGCCGGTTAGTGTCTGGCGCGGAGTATTGCGGCACGAAGAAGAGTATTTGGATGCTGAAGATGAGTAAACCGTCTGTTGCTGTAGCGATGTCCGGCGGAGTGGATTCTGCAGTTGCCGCGTATCTGGCAATCCGTGCCGGTAATAAGGTGACGGCGATCCATTTGAAAATGGAAGCCGGTCAACCGGAAGACCCGGTATTGTACGAGTGCTGCAGAATGTTGGATATTCCGCTGATCGAACATGAGTGTTCGCGGGAATTTTTTGAAAAAGTTCTCTACGCATCCGCGTGTGAATATGCTGCCGGCAGGACACCCAACCCCTGCTGTCAGTGCAATAAAGTGTTGAAATTTGCGGAACTGTTCAAAGCGGCGGATAAACTTGGTATCGGGCATGTGATGACCGGCCATTATGTGAACCGGTTCTGTGATGACGGGCATTATTATTTGAGCAAAGGAGCTGATTCCGGGAAAGATCAGAGTTATTTTCTCTACCGGTTGACCGGTGACGAGCTTGCCAGAGTGAGTTTTCCGTTGGGAAATCTTCACAAAGAAGAGGTACGCAGGATTGCGGCGGAAGCAGGTTTACCTTGTGCTGTACGCAAAGACAGTCAGGATGCGTGTTTCCAGATCCCCGGAGAATGCTGCGGAGAAACATTGCGCCGCCGGTGTCAGGTACCGGTGAAAAAGGGGCGTTTCATTCACAATGGAAAAGTTGTCGGCAGACATGATGGTATCCACCGCTACACGCTGGGCCAGCGTCAGGGGTTGAATGTCGCACTGGGAGTTCCGGCGTATATCAGGAGTATTTCAGCCAAAAACGGCAATATCGAATTGACCACGGATCAGAATGAATTGATGTCAAAGGAGTTTACCGTCAAAGAGGTCTCCTGGGTGCATGGATGTTTGCCGCAGCTTCCGCTGACGGTAAAAGTGCGTTACCGTTCTCCGGGAGTGGAGTGTGATATTGAAGAAGTTGCCGATGGCAGGATCGTGGTTCATCCGGTGCGTGAACTGCGGGCGGTGACACCGGGGCAGGCGGCAGTATTTTATTGTGAAGATAAACTGCTTGGCGGCGGAGTGATCGAAAATGTTTGAGTTTGTTCAGAACCTCCATGCAAGTGAGACCCGTCTGCCGGAGGATAGTGACAGGTTCGTCGTGCTGCATAAGCGTGATACGCTGTTATCATTTGTTTCCGGAACCGGCGAACTGCCGCGTCGTGATGAGATAAAAATGTATCTGCCGGAAGAGACGGAGATCTTCTATCTTGGCAGATTATCCGGGGAGGCATGTTTTGCAGTGGAAATATCTGCTTTGCCCGAAGAGCTTCCGGAAACGTTGAAAACAGTACAGATCCGGCAGTTTCTCTTTGAGTATCCCGATTCTTTTCAAATGGCACTTTGCCGGGCGCGCGGGTTGCTTGCGTGGCGCAGTACACACCGTTATTGCGGGAAGTGCCGTGCTGAATTGACTGCATCAGAAAGTGATTCCGGATTGATTTGTCCGGTATGCCGGAGTGTGTATTACCCGCAGATAGCTCCGGCGGTAATCGTGGCAGTCACCAGGAATGACGGCAGGGAAGTTTTACTGGCGCACAACCGGAACTTTGCCGGAAATATGTACAGTTTGATCGCCGGATTTGTGGAAGCCGGGGAAAGTGTGGAAGCTGCTTTGCACCGCGAGGTGTGGGAAGAGTGTTCTGTCCGGGTGAAAAATCTGCGGTATATCACCAGTCAGGTTTGGCCGTTTCCGAATTCACTGATGCTGGCATTTCAGGCAGAGTACGATTCCGGAACCGCCACCCCCGATGGAGCGGAATTGAGCGATCTGGGCTGGTATTCTGCAGAGAACCATCCGGAATTGCCCAATCCCGGTTCGGTGGCAAGAGCGGTGATAGACCGGATATTCAACAACCGATAACGTTCATCTGTTTCCATTTGCCGTGTCTGTAACGGCAGTAAAATGTTGCGCCGAGCATGGCGATGTAGAAGTTGCAGATGCTCCACAATGTCCAGACGTTGATTTCTCTTGATGAGTCTGCCCCGAAATATCCCATCGCCCATTGACTGGAAAAGATCATGTATACTGCGATGCATGGTATGGCGAATATCAGCCAGCCTAAAGCGATTCCCGCCCACATGACAAAACGGGTGTCGCCTGCGCCTTTGACGGCATTGCCGAAAAGGATGTTCAGCGCATCAAAGAAAAGATATCCGCTGGTGAAGATCAGCATATAGCGTGATAAGCGCAGTACGTTGGCGTTTTTAAGGTCGAACATCCGGCAGATCCATTCCGGGAAACAGGTGAATATTATCAGCATGAGAATCGAGTATGCCAGCACCAGAAAAAGGCAGCTGCGGACGGATTTTTCTGCAAAGGGAATATCTTTTGCCCCGATCCCCTGACCGACGAGAATGGATGCCGCCTGACCGAAACCGATCATCGGATTGAATGCCAGACTGTAGGCGGACATTGAAACGGTACTGGCGGTGAGAACATCTTCACTTATTTTGCCGAGCAGCACCACGAAAATATTGAATGTTGCCAGATCCAGAACCAGCTGCACTCCGTTGGGAGTACCGAATCTGATGAGCCGTTTGAAGATATCCCAATCCCATGGATTACCGGCAGTATTGAATTTTTTCCGGTTTTCCGGCAGGAAAAATGCGGCCAGATAAATGAGCATACCGGTTGCACCGGCGCCGATCGTTCCCCATGCTGCACCGGCGATACCGAGTTCCGGAATGGTGAACAGTTTTGTTGAGCAGCCGAAAATAAGCATGGCGTTCAGCGGTATATTCAATCCGGTGATGAGCAAATTCACCACCATGATCATCCGGGTTTTGGCTCTGCCGCTCCAGAAGGTCGACAGTGCGGCTGCTGTCAACGGCACGAAGCCGGAATACGACAGCAATACATAGTATGTTATCTGCATTTCCCGCAGAGATTCTGCATGTCCGAACCATTGGAAAAGTTCTTCCGCAAACAGCGTGGTCGATGCCATGAGTGCGCCCCCTGCCAGCGCGAGAAAAATCGCCTGCCAGACCGCTTTGCCGACATTGGCATACTGCTTGGCTCCGATGTACTGGGCAACGAAAACTCCGGCATAGCCCACTACTCCCAGAAAGATGCACGACATCGTGAAACTGGTCAGTCCGGCAGGGAACGCTGCCGCCATTGCCAGAGGATCGTAGTTGGAAAGCATTACACGGTCAACAAAAAGATTTACACCGTGACCGATCGATGCCACGACAAGCGGGAAGGCGACTTTGGAAACATCTGCGATACCACCATGTCCGCGGTATGAGGATAAGGAGAAAAATTTCATATTATATTACTGACTTTCTGTTTTTGGTTCGGGCAGTCGGGAGTTTCCACGGATCACGACCATAACGGCAGCGATGATCATGATGATTGCACAAACTGTGGATAAAGATATTTTTTCATGAAAAACTGCGACACCGATGGATACTGCTGTCACCGGTTCCATTGCTCCCAGAATCGCCGTTTGGGTGGCTCCAATGGCATTGACGGCGACTGCAGTGAACAAAAATGCACACAGAGATGGGAAAAGAGCCAGACCAAGTGCGTTTGCAAGAGCTTTGTATGACGGTATCATCTGCAGATCAAATCCCATATTCAACGGTATGAGAAAGAGCAGTGAAGCAAATAACATAGCATAGAAAGTCAGCGTATCCGGTGGAGCATCTTTGAGCCGGGTCGTTTTGACCATGACGATATATATCGCATAAAGAAGTGCCGAAAGCATGATGAATATCACTCCGGCAAAGGAGATGTTTCCGCCGTTGCTCCCGGTACTGCAGAGCCATGCAACTCCTGCGACGGCGAACAGCATACCGATTGCAGTGGAGGGGGTAAGTTTTTCCCGGAAAAATCCCCACATCAATGCCGCTACCATCACGGGGTAAATGAACAGCATTGCCGCTGCGATCCCGGAATCCATAATGCGGAAAGTGAGAAACCAGAATAAGCAGGTTCCTGCGATCATCACTCCGCCGGTAAGAGTCAGCAGCCAGTATTTTTTCGGCAGTTTGAAACCGTCTTTACGTAAAAACAGTACCCCGGCCATCAGTATGGAGGCGAGGAAAAAACGGTAGAACAATACTGAAAGCGGTTCCATCCCTTCGTTGTAAAGCGGAATACCGAAAAGCGGATTCATGCCGTAACTGGCAGCGGCTATGACAGCGCAAATGACACCTTTTATTTTTTTTATATTCATATTGCCGGATGCTGGATCAATGGGGATAGTTTCAATAAATCGGATTAATCAGTTGTGCAGAGTGCCATCTTTCAAGGTTACGACCCGAGAGGCAAGATCCGCGATCTCATGGTTATGGGTGATCATCAGGATCGCCCGGTCAGGATCATCAGAACGCAGTTCCTGAAAAAGTTTCAATATCTCATCTCCGGTAGCCGGGTCGAGATTGCCGGTCGGTTCATCTGCCAGCAGAAGTCCGGGGGAATTTATCAGACTGCGGGCAATGGCAGTACGCTGCTGTTCGCCTCCGGAAAGTTCCGCCGGACGATGACCGAGGCGTTTTCCCAAACCGACACGGTTCAGCAGCCCGGCAGCTTTTTTGCGGGAGTCGGTAAAGTTCTTTCCGGCGATCGCACCGGCGACAGCCACATTTTCCAGAATGGTCAACTCCGGAAGCAGATGGTAGGATTGAAAGACAAAACCGATATTTGCCGCCCGGAACTCCGCTGCTTTGCTGCGGGACATTTCAGCCGGGATCTGACCGCAGATTGCAACTGTTCCCTCATCGGGCAGTTCCAATCCGCCGATCAGATTGAGCAAGGTGGTTTTTCCGCTTCCGGAAGCTCCGTAGATACAGCACCACTCTCCGGCGTTGAGGGTAAAGTTGACCCCTTTGAGGATCTCCAGTTGGTTTTTGCCCATGCGGTAAGTCCGTCTGACATTCTGCAGTTTGATGATCTCTTTACTCATAGCGCAGAGCCTCCGATGGTTGGAGTTTGGCAGCGCGCCATGCCGGCAGCAGTGCGCCGATAGTGCATAAAACGATACTGCTGATCACGATGATCGCCACATCCGAGAGGATGATTTGTGCCGGAAGCTGGTCGAAAAAGTAGAATTTTTTCGGAAAAAGTTCCTGACCGCTGATCATGGAGGCGAAATTGAGGATGTTCTGGCGGAAGCGGATGACCAGAAAACCAAGCACGGTTCCGGAAATACTGCCGATCAAACCGACCAGAAAACCCTGCAGTACAAATATCCGCATCACCGAGGCATCGGAACAACCGATGGCTTTCAGAACTCCGATCTCGCGGGTCTTCTGGTAGACCGAGGTTATCAGAGTGTTGGTAATGCTGAATGCCGCCACCAGAACGATGAATATCAGTAAAAAGAACATCATCAGTTTTTCCACGTTCAATACCTCAAGAAAACTGCGGTTTGCCTCTTCCCAGCCGACCACGGAATATCCGGGCAGGGCATTGCGCAGTCCGGTGAGCAGCGGCTGTTGATTGAACGGGTCTTTCCCCCAGCCGTAAACCGTGGTGGCTGAGGCTATTTCGCCGGTAAAAGGAGCCGGATCGAAAAAGATGTCAGCCGCATCATCCATGCCGGTGAAAAAGACCAGTTGATCGAAGTCGGATTTCCCCAGAGCATAAGTACCTGCGACGGTGAATTCTGCCGGCAGGTAGGCTGAACTGTCATCGTTGAGTTCCACGCCGCCGGCGGCATTGAATTTGACCAGATCTGTCAGATGTTTGGCAGAGTGGACGAGGAATTTGTCTCCTTCTTTGAGGTTCCACCGTTCAGCCATATAGGTGCTGATGACGGCATAATGGGCGTCGTCTTCAAAACTGCTGCCCAATTTCAAAGAGCCGGATTTCATATATTTATCCAGATTGAGATGTTTTTTCAATGCTTCTGCCGGCGCGGCAAAGAGCATGTTGCGGGTATCGAGCCGCTGGGACTTCTGACCGAAGTGGTTTTGAACTGTATACTGAATCAGCACGGGGTTCTGGATCACCGGAGTTCCGGCAGCACCGTGTTTTTTCAGTACGGAGTCAATCGTTGCGATCTGTGTTTCAGAAAGCGGACCGTTCGGACCGTAAAGCTGAAAATGCGATTGTGTTTCAATCAGTTTGTTTTTCATTTCCCCGGTAAATCCGCTCATGACCGCCATTACCACGATCAGAACAGTTACTCCCAGCGTTACACCGAGAATACTGGTCAGAGTGATAAGTGAAACGGCATTGCGGCGGGGTTTGAGATAGCGCGCAGCCAGAAACCATTCATAAAACATCGTTTAAATCCGGAAAAGTTATTTTTTTGTACAGTCACGGTGACCGGAAAAACGGGCGCAACTGAATTGTTCAATTGATATGATTTTTTCCGGTTTGGGCAGATTTTGCCATGCCGGATCATCGTTTTTCAGCAGGACGTAGCAGACTTCGCTGCCGCAGCAGTGCAGCTCCTGACCATCTGCAATGGCGATGACGTTGCGGTTTTCGGTACACCAGGAAAGAGCCGGAGTGAAGTCTTTACTGGTGATGAAAGTGCTTTCATCTGTAAGGATATCCATTTGGCGGATGAATTTTTTGAATATGGCTTCCGGCATCCGGCTGTTGGAGGAAAAACACCAGGATATACCCAAGGGCAAAATTGCAACGGAGAAGAAGAAAAGATAGAGCCTGCTGCGCCAGTTGCCGCGCAGACTGTAGAGCAGAACTGTTCCGCCGATGAGAGATGAGACCCCAAGGTTGATAAGAAAGAGCCGGGTGATCGGCAGCAGAGTGAAGTATTCCTGCAGAAGAGATTCACGGAAATACCAGACTGCGATCTCCATACCGCCGGTGATGATCAGAAAAAGTCCCCAGATATTCAGCATCCAGTCAAAGGTGCGGTGATGACCGCCACGGTTGAAATATGCCTGAATGCCCATGGCTGTGAGGATGCTCAATGCCGGGAACATCAGCAGAGTCATCCCCTGCGGCAGACAGCGCAGAGCTGCAAAGTATACCGCAGGCAGGAGGAATGCCAGCAGCGCGAAACGGCAGAGCGGCTGCCGCAGCATCCGTGTCCATGCTTCTTTGCCGGCCATAACTGCGGTGGGCAGAATGACAATGACGGGGAAAAGACCGATTGCCGGGTACAACAGTGTCCGGTACCATGTTCCGGTACAGCCGGTAATGGCTTTGAAATTCTGCCAGGAGAATATTTCACACCAGAATCCGGGGATTTTTTCTGCGGCATGAAATCCCCATGGCAGCAGTACCAGAACGGCACAGATCAGCCAGCCGGGCAGAATGAGCAGCTCTTTGAAACGGCAGTTGAAGAGCAGATAAAAAAGTGAGATCAGCAGCAGCAGAATGACCGCATACAGTCCGCCGGAAAGGAACGTCAGTGCGGCAGATATTCCGCTGATGATGATCAGCAGCAGTTTGCGGCGGTTGAAAGCGGTCTCCTGAGCGGCCAGAAAGAGTGTTCCCAGCGATGCAGAAGCAAAGGCCGTAAAAACAGCCCCGCTCCCGGCAGTACCTCCGGTAAGCAGAGTTATGGAAAAGGTCATGAATATTATTGCCGAGAGCGCGCCGAGTTTCTGATCGCGCAAAGATTGCTGGATGAGCAGTGCAATGAGCAGAGCTGTAAGTCCGACCGCCAGAGCCGACGGCAGCCGCGCGGCGAAAGAGTTGATCCCGAAAAGTTTGAAACTTCCCACTGTCAGCCAGTGATCCAGCGGCATCTGATTTGCTGCAAAAACTCCGGAATCTGCGGCGGTGACATAACTGCCGGAAAAGATCATTTCCCGGGCGGTTTCCGCATACTGAAACTCTCCGGGGGAGAACATCGGACGGCTGCCGAGCGGGACGATGTAGACGAATATGAAAAAGAGAAAGATCCAACCGAAATACTTCATTTTTTTGTTCCTCCTGTAAAACGGAAAATTCTGCAGTTTTGCTGCGACGTATACTTGACACAGACCAGATCCGGCGGCAGATGTGAATCCAGTTCGCCGTCAATGGAAACTACGATCACATCGCGCTGTTTGGTGTTGTTTTTTATTTCCTGCTGCAGTTCATCTGTTTTCAGATCGCTGCTGTTGACGGTTTTTACCGGAATGCGCATGTTGTATTCCAGAGCTGCGGCAGCGTGGCTGTCGGCGTAGAAAACCGGAAAGAATGCCGGAGGATTGTTGAAAAGATCCGGGAGCATCCGCGACAACTCTGTTCGCGATGGCTGTTTGCTGAATTTTTCCCATTGCAGAGCAGGGGGAAAAGTCAGCAGGACGAAGCCGATTGCAAAACAGAGAAAGAAAACTTTTTCCTGAATGAGTTTTGCCTGCAAAGATACGTAGAGCCACAAATAAGGTACGAGCAGTGCAAGTGCCGGACGGAAGAGCCGTTCCTGACTGGAGTGCATTTGCAAATCTGCCGGGAACTCCACTTTGCAGATCCGGCAGATCGACGGCAGCAGTAAAAATGCCAGCAAAGATGCCAGCGCAACCGCAGTGACGATCACCAGTTTACGTATTTTAAATGCGGCAGTGCCATTGTTTTCGCACTTTTCCAGGTAGATCGCAGCAGCTGCTGCAATCAGCGGCATGAAAAGCATTACCGCGGTTGTCCAGTGGAAAAATCCGCATTTGGCAAAATATGCCGCTGCGGCAGCACCGGCAAGTCCCCAGAGGACAGCGGTAAACTTCGGCAGGAATTTTTTGCTGCGATGGGCGGTTAAAAGTCCGGCAGCGGCGATGAGTATGGACAGAACCATCAGCGCAGTCCCCGATGCAGATGTACCGATGAACCAGACCGGCGGAAAACACCAGTAGAGTCCGGCGGCACATCCCGGATAGCGGAAATTCAGCTTTTTCATCACCCAATAGAGCATCACTCCGGTGAGCCAGGTCGCCAGAGCGGCGGGCAGTTTCGGTATGACCGTTCCGGAAAGCTGGGGAATAAAATGCCGCAGCTGCAAAGCAAATTCATACTCATCCGCCCGGAGCATTCCCCGGAAACAGATGCTGCCTGAATAAAGTATCAGGGCCAGAACAGCTCCGGCAGCCGGGAGCAGATAATTTTTCTCTTTTTCCATAAAAATCAAAATAATAAACCGGTATATTAATCCTGTTAATTGCTTAATATACTATTGATTTGCACTTAAATCAAGTGGTGGAGCGGATAATTGCTTTTTTGCTGTCAAGGAAAAAACATCTGCAGTATCACCATGTAGACCGCAGTACCGGAAATTATGGAGAGCAGCGGATTGCGTTTCCAACGGTGCAGCAGTATCACCGTGAGTGAACCGGCAAATTCCGGTATGCCGAATCCGCCGCCGGTGAAACTTTTGCTGCGGTACACCGAGCAGAAGCAGTAGATCACCAGCATGGCGATCGCTGCCGGAGCGAGGACATTGCCGATATAGTTGATTACCGGCGGACATTTTTTGCCGCCGGAAAAGAGCAGGAACGGAAATGCCCGCAACAGAACCGTTATTCCGGCTGTGATTGCGATTACCGCGATGAAATACCAGTTTTCCGCACTCATTTGTCACCTGCTTTCCTGACTGTTGTTTCCAGATGTTTTCTGCCGGCGATGAAAATTACCGTCATCATCACCATTGCCGGGATGAGCATATTTTCCACGCTGAAAAAGATTCTTCCGGCAATTGCAGAAATTGCCCCGATCACGGCGGGGATGCGGTTGCGTTGTTCCCGGCACTGGTCGGTCAGTACGACCAGAAACAGTGCGGTCATTGCAAAATCTATGCCGCGGGTGGAAAACGGCAGGATTTTTCCTGCTGCCGCACCGAGAGTCACGCCGAAAACCCAGTATGAGTGGTTGAGCATTGCGACCGTAATACAATATAACGTATTTTGTTTTTTATCCGGAAAATTGCTTTCAGCTTCCAATGCGAAAGTTTCATCGGTCAGACTCCAGATGAGATAACATTTTTTCCACCATGAGATCCCTTTGAATTTTTCCAGCAGCGACAGACCGTACATGGCGTAGCGTATGTTGAGGAAGAGTGTTAGCAATGCCACATCTATGAGTGCGGTGCGGTTGCCGAACCAGTCCGCCATGGCAAACTGCAGTGCGCCGGAAATGCTGGTCATGCTGCTGAAAAATGCCCACAGCATGATATCGTCGCGCCGGATCGTCCCGGCGAGCAGGATCCCGGCTGCCATTCCCATGGCGGTATATCCCATGAGAACCGGCAGTGATGCGGTGAATGCTTTAGATAAAATTCTTCTGTTATTCATAAGAATGTACCTGTGAAAATCAATTGTGTTCCGCTTAATGTAGCGTAAAAAGGCAAAAAAGCAAATGATAAGCGGATTTTTCCGCTGAAAAAGTATTAGTGGACTTGCAAATCCGGCAAATGGAGGTATATTATAAAGATTGAAAATGGTTTTTGTACAGTGAACGCAAAGATTTTGTTTAAATAAAAGGAGATAGAAAAATGGCAGTTCCGAAAAGAAAAACTTCCCGTATGCAGCGTCGTCAGCGTAAGGCCGCCAACCGTTATGAGGGCGTTGCCGCTACTTATTGCGCCAGCTGTGGTGCCCCGGTCATGCCGCACCGTGTCTGCTCCAGCTGCGGTCAGTATGATGGTAAACAGGTTGTAACTGTTGAAGCATAAGCGGTCATTATTGACCGTCTAACCCGGACGCGAATGTTATGAGAATCGGCGTTGATGCAATGGGGGGAGATTTTGCTCCCGGAGTCGTTGTTGAGGGTGTCGCGCAGGCACTGGTCGATTTTCCCGATCTGGACATAGTTCTGGTCGGTCATCGCGACCGGGTCGCTTTTTATCTGGAAAAATACGGGATCGCCGGAAATCCGCGTTTGGAACTCGTTCACGCCCCAAGTGTTTGCGAGATGTCCGAGCCTTCAGCGATCTCTCTGCGCGCCAAGCGTGATTCATCCATCACCGTTTTGGCAAAGATGATGAAAGCTAAAGAGATCGACGCCATGGCGACTCCCGGGCATACCGGTGCAACTGTGGCGGCAACCACAGTTCTGGCGCGGACACTCCCCGGGATCGACCGTCCGGCTCTCGGTGCGAGTATGCCAGCCAAAGAGGATCGTTTTTTGCTGATGGATGCCGGGGCGAATCCGGATTGCGGTGTGCATAATATGGTGCAGTTCGCTTTGATGGGGGAGGTTTACGCCCGTTATCTTTATCACAAGGAACGTCCCCGGGTCGGTTTGCTCAGTGTTGGCGGAGAGGATATCAAGGGCTGTGATCTGACCAAAGAAACTTTCAAGCGTCTGGAGCAGTTGCCGATCAACTTTGTCGGCAATGTGGAGGCGAATACTGCCTTTGAAGGAGTTTGCGATGTGTTGGTCAGTGACGGGTTTGCCGGAAACGTGATGCTGAAGAGTGCCGAGGGACTTGCCCGTGCCACCGGATATTGGCTCAAACAGTCTCTTAATAAAAGTGCTGCCCGTCTGGTCGGCGCAGTGCTGGCGAAAAATGCGTTTGCCGAGTTGAAGGCCCACGGTTCATCCGATGTCATTGGCGGCGCGCCGCTGCTTGGCATAAACGGTATATGCATTATCGGTCACGGCGGATCAAATCCGGTGGCGGTGCGTAATGCGATCCGGGTTTCAGCGGAATGTGTTCAGTTTGAGTTGAATCAAAGGATCATTGAAGCTGTCGAAGAGGCAGGTGATCTGGCAAAACCTGACAAGGGTGACAAGTGAGCTGCCGCAAAAAGCAGATCATTCCGGCGGAAAGTGCCGGTATGGGTGTTGTGTCAAAGAAAAATCTGTTTTGTAAAATATTCTGCCGTGAAGTGTTGATATTTATCTTCACGGCAGTTTTCTTTTGTCTGTTTTCCCGTTTTGCAATAGACCCGCATCATGATGGTGTAATGCTTATACCGGCATTGAAAGTTGCTGCCGGGGAAGTGGTATTCCTGGATGTTTTTTGTCAGTATGGGGTATTGGTTCCGCTGCTTCAGGGAGCCGCAGTGGCGGTTTTCGGCGGGGAATTACTGGTGATCCGGTTGTTGACGGTCTTATTTTATGCCGGCAGTTCCGTACTGCTGTATAAATTGTGGCGGAGATATCTGCCGGAAAAAGTTTCGTATTCAGTGCCGGTGATGTTTGTACTTTTGGCCTCATGCAATATTGTGACATTTCACAGTTGGAACAGTGTTTATTCTTTATTTTTCATGCTGCTTTCCGGGGAATTTCTGCTGCGGTATTTTGAAAAACACCGTTGGGGCAAGTGGAATTTGTGTATTGCCGGTATCGCAGCCGGTTTGACATGGGCGTGCCGCACGCCATGCGGAGCAGTGACGGTATTTGCCGCGATACTGGTGATTGACGGTCTGAACTGGTTCACCGGTAAAAAAGCAGGAGAAATTTTCCGTGAATCCGCATGTTATGCTGCCGGAGCATTGAGTGTGGCTGTTTTGTTTACCGGATATATTTGGTTTTCCGGTGCATGGACAGATTTTATCAAACAGAGTTTCGGATATGTCGCTGATTTTGTATATGAACGTGGAGGCGGCGGCAGTTGGCAGTATTTCTGCGAAAGTATGTTTCCGTTTTATCAAAATGGGTACTGGTTTTCTCATACGTTTTTTGCCGTTATGCCGCTGGGAGCGATGGTGATGTTGTATTTTACGCTGCGCCGGGGGATTCTTTCCGGCAGAAGTGAAATGCAAAAATTGCTGCCGTTTGCCGCACTGCTCATTCTCGGACTCGGCAGTTGGCATCAATATTATCCGGTTCCGTGTGTGCGCCATCTTTACTGGGGTGGAATACCGCTTTTCGGCGCGTATTTGCTGATGATCTGCCGGCTTTTTCAAAACAGAAAGGGGATCGTCAAAGCTGTCGGAGCCGGATTGATACTGATAATGCTGCTGGGTATTGTCCCCAGAGTCATCGGCATGTATATCCGTTTGAGACCGCAAGGGTGGCAACCCCGTGAAGTTGTTGGTGTCCGGCATATTCTGTTAAGTCAGCAGGATCGGCGGTTGGTGGATGTAATTACGGAATTCAATGAGCTGGATGTTGTTAAATCGCGCGGAGTGATGAATTGGAGTGAGCTTTCACTCTTTTCCGTGATGATGCCGCCGTGTACTTTTGACGATCCGCAATTCTACCGTTTTGAAACGGCGGTATATCCGGATTATGACGCGCGGGTGTTTATGTACATCATGCAGAATAAACCGGCAGTGCTTATTGATCATGATGTTTTTATTCCGGGGTATGTTCTCTGGAAACAATCGCCGTATATGGGGAAAATGCTGCGTTTTCTGATCCCGGTTGCTGAAGAATAAAGCTCTGTTCACAATATAGGTTGACAACATATTGCGCACACAAGTTGTGGAGGGTGTTACTCTATTGAGTTTTTTTGCAAAACTTTCTTTCTTGTGAAAGAAACATTCACGCGGGTGTTACTCCACTGAGTTTTTTGCAAAGCTTTTTTCCAAAAAAGCGTCGATCAAGCCGCGACAACGGAGCGGCGCGACAGTTCGCTTTCTTTGCAAAGCTTTCTTTCTTGCGAAAGAAAGCGGAGAGGGGCGGGACACTTCGTTTCCCTCCCCTCAAACTCCCCTCCCTCAAGAGCCTTCCCGTGACTGTTGCGGGGCATTGGGTTCTTCCATTAAGTTATTGCGCCTGCGCTCCC